>DASWTB010000175.1:0-5555 GCA_036402315.1 Pseudoduganella sp.
TGGGCGAACCGGGCGCGGCGCAGAAGGCCCACTATGGCAGCAGCTGAATTGCGGTCCGGCGCGCGGCCTGGCCGGCCGGGCAACGTCAAGACCTGTTCCCTTTGCATTGCCAGCCAATCGGGCAGGGACGACACTGGCGCCCCCCGCCGGCGTGACCATCGGTGGCACCGTGGCCCAGTGTGATTTTGCCAAGCCACCGGAAGCCGATGCGGCATTTCGCTGGGACCGGCAAGCACAATTTGCCAGCAAAGCAATTTCATCGCGCCGCCGGCCACCTCGTCCGCGAGCCTCCTCTTCATTGCGCTTAATCTAGGGATAATCTTCCTTGCATACAGTCATCCCATCAGAAGTTTATTGAGGGATACCATGCTGAGCGCCAACGCAGAATTGCCAACCGGCTCCGCTCGCCATCCGAAGGCTGTAAGCAGAATTGAACACTTCCCGCGCGGGGCGCCCGACCGGCCGCAGCTGGAAAACTTCATTGCCGGCTCCTTTCGCGCCATTTACGGCGCCGAAGTCAGCCATTTCAGCGAAGTCCTGCTTGGCGTGCGTGACAAGGACGGGCACTGGATCGCAGCCCTTGGCTATACGCCTGCCGCGCTGGGTCCGCTGTTCCTTGAACATTATCTCGACGCACCGGTGGAAGCGGCCATCAGCGCCCACGCGCGCAGCCCGGTCGAGCGCGCCACCATTGTCGAGGTAGGCAACCTGGCGGCGCACCATCCGGGTGCGGCGCGCTCGCTGATCGTCAGTACCACCCAGCTCTTGAACAGCCTGGGCTTGCGCTGGGTGGTTTTTACCGCCACCGTCAGCCTGCTGAATTCCTTCAGCCGCTTGAGGTTGCAGCCGCACGTTCTGGCGGCCGCCGATCCGGCCCGCCTGCCAGATGGCGGACAGCACTGGGGCAGCTATTACGACACCCAACCCAAAGTCATGTTCGGCGACATCCATTATGGTTACTCACAACTTTCCTGAAACTTTCCCTGGCACACGCGCTGTACTCAGCGATGGCAGCAACGAGCTCGATGCGCAGGCCTTCTCGGCAGGCCTGGCCTGCCTGCGGGCAGCACTGCAGGCGCGGCGCGCGCCACATGCACCGGTCGCCATCCTGGCTGACAACAGTCCGGAATGGCTGATGGCCGACCTGGCCACACAGGAATTGGGCCTGACCCTGGTCCCGCTGCCGCTGTTCTTCACTGCCGCCCAATGGGCCCACGTATTGAAGGAAAGCGGCGCCAGCGCTGTGCTGGCGCCGTCCGGCGCGCCGCTGGCCAGCTTCGGGTTTGGCGACCCGATCGATTGCGGTGGAGCGCTGCAGCTCTACCAGGCCAGCGCCCACCCGGATCGGCCGGCTCCCGCCGATACGCAAAAAATCACCTTCACCTCCGGCACCACGGCCGCCCCGAAGGGCGTCTGCCTGTCCACCAGCCAGCAATGGGAGCTGGCGCGCGCCCTGCAGCAAGGCCTGGCCCCGCTGCAACTGGAGCGCCACCTGTGCCTGCTGCCCTTCGCCGTCCTGCTCGAAAACATCGCCGGCCCCTACACCGCCATGCTGAGCGGCGCGACCACGATCTGCCCGCCGCTGGCGGAAGTCGGCCTGGCCGGCGCCAGCCAGTTCGATCCGCATCGCTGCCTCGACGCCATCGCGCGCTACCAGGCGCAAAGCATCATTGTGCTGCCGCAAATGCTGCAGGCCCTGCTTGCCGTGCTGGCGCCGGATGACGTCCGCGCCGCCAGCCTGCGCTTTATTGCCGTCGGCGGCGCCAAAGTGCCGGCGCGCCTGCTGGCGGCCGCCCGCGCGCGTGGCTTGCCGGCCTATGAAGGCTATGGCCTGTCGGAATGCTGCTCGGTGGTCGCACTCAACCTGCCAGGCAGCGAACGCGGCGGCAGCGTCGGCAAGCCCTTGCCGCACCGCCCGGTACGCATCGCCGCCGACGGCGAAATTGAAGTCGGCGGATCATTGGCGCGTTACCTCGGCGCGCCGGCCGCCAGCGGCCACTGGCTGGCCACCGGCGACCTCGGACACCTGGACCAGGACGGCTACCTCTACATCGATGGCCGCAAGAAGGACATCCTGATTACCGGCTTCGGCCGCAATGTCTCGCCGGAATGGCCGGAGGCGGCCCTGCTGGGCAGTGGCCGGCTGGCCCAGGCCCTGGTGGTGGGCGATGGCCGGCCCTGGTTGTCCGCCCTGCTGGTGCCGGCCGCGCCCGGCATCACGCTGGCCCAGCTCCAGCAAGCCGTCGACCTGGCCAACCAGGACCTGCCCGACTACGCCCAAGTGCGCCGCTGGACCGTGGTGCCCCCATTTACGCCAGCCAACGGCCAGGCCACCCCCAACGGCCGCCCGCGCCGCGCCGCGATCCAGCAGCAGCATGCTGCGCTGATCGCTTCACTGTATGACCAACAGGAGCAACCCGCATGAGCTTTTTCGACCAACTGAAGGCTGGCAGCGAAGCTGAACGCCAGCACATGTTCGCCATCCCCATCATCCAGGACGCGCTGCGCGGACAGGCCACCACGGCGCAGTACATCGCCTTCCTGAGCCAGGCCTATCACCACGTGCGCCACACCGTGCCATTGCTGATGGCCTGCGGCAGCCGCCTTGGCGCCGACTATGAATGGCTGCGCGCGGCCATTGCCGAATACATTGAGGAAGAAGTCGGGCACCAGGAATGGATCCTGTCCGATATCGCGGCCTGCGGTGGCGACCCGCAAACGGTCCGGCGCAGCCAGCCGCATGCCAGCACCGAACTGATGGTGGCCTATGCCTACCACCAGATCGACCGCGGCAATCCGGTCGGCTTCTTCGGCATGGTGCACGTGCTGGAAGGCACCAGCACGGCGCTGGCGACGCACGCCGCGGATACCTTGCGCGGCGCCCTCGGCCTGCCAGCGGAAGCGTTCAGCTACCTGAACTCGCATGGCAGCCTCGATATCAGCCACGTCGCCTTCTTCGAAGCACTGGTCAACCGGCTGGAGCGGGAAGCGGACCAGCAAGCCGTGTTGCATGTGGCGCGCATGATGTACAAGCTGTACGGCGATGTGTTCCGCAGCTTGCCGCATGGCAGCGCCTTGTTTGAACAGGCGGCGTGATATGGGCCAGCGCATCCAGCAACGCTATCGCGCCGTGCTGACCGGCGCCGGCGGCGGCATCGGCTCCGCCATCGCGCGCCGCCTGGCGCCGCAGGCCGATGCCCTGATCCTGGTGGGGCGCCAGCCGGCGCCGCTGGCCGCCCTGCGCGCTGAACTGGGCGAGCACGTGCAGGTGGTCTGCGGCGACCTGACGGCGCCCACCACGCTGGCCGCCATCGAGCGTGCAGCGCAGGCGGCCCGCGGCATCAACCTGCTGGTCAACAATGCCGGCATCAGCCAGTTCCACAGCTTCGAAACCCAGTCGCCCGAAGCCATCTGCGCGATGCTGGACACCAATCTGCTGGCGCCAATGCTGCTTACCCGGCAGCTGTTACCGCTGCTGCACCAGGCGCCGGCGGCGCAGGTGGTCAACATCGGTTCGGTATTTGGCCTGCTCGGGTATCCGGGATTTGCGGCCTACGGCGCCAGCAAAGCCGGACTGAAAGGATTTTCGCAGGCGCTGCGCCGCGAACTGTCCGACAGTTCGATCGAGGTCCGCTATTTCGCACCGCGCGCCACCCGCACCGCGATCAACAGTTCCGAGGTCAAAGCCATGAACAGCGCGCTGGGAACGACCGAGGATACGCCGGAAGCCGTGGCCAGCGCCTTCGCCGAGTTCCTGGCGGGCGACGCCTGGCAAGCCACCGTCGGCCGCAAGGAAAGCATCTTCGTCATGCTCAACCGCTTGCTGCCATCCCTGCCCGACAATGCCATCCGCAAGCAATTGGCCGTGATCCGCCAATACCTGCCCAAATAAACCTAAGGAGCCACTCAATATGAAATCGCTTGCCACACTCACCGCTGCCCTTCTGCTGCCGCTCTCATTCGCCTTTGCCGGGGTGCCGGAAGAGGTCAGCAGCTTGCAACAGAAATGGGAGCAGATCCGCTACAAGACGCCGGCCGCGGGCCAGGAAGCGCAATACGAACAACTGGTGAGTGAGGCGCAAAAAACGGTCGCCGCCAATCCAGGCAATGCCGATGTGCTGATCTGGTACGGTATTATTGAGTCGACTTATGCTGGCGCCAAAGGCGGACTGGGTGCGCTGTCCCACGTGAAAAATGCCAAAAAGGCACTGGAACAAGCGCTGGCGATCAGCCCCGACGCGCTGTCCGGTTCCGCCTACACCAGCCTGGGTTCGCTGTACTACCAGGTGCCGGGCTGGCCGATCGGCTTTGGCGACGACAAGAAGGCACTGGAATTCCTGAAGAAGGGCTTGGCGGTTAATCCTGATGGCATCGACCCGAACTACTTCTACGGCGACTACCTGTTCCGCAAGGGCGACTACGCGGAAGCGGAGCGCGCCATGAACAAGGCGCTGCAGGCCGCACCGCGCCCGGGCCGAAAAATCGCGGACGAAGGACGGCGCGGCGAGATTGAGCAGTTGCTGGCGAAGATTGCCGCCAAGCGCAAGTAACAAGGAGGCTGCATCGTTGAAAATCCTGCTAGTCGAAGACGATCCACTGCTGGCCAGCGGCCTGCTGACAGCCCTGCGACGCGCCAGCTACACGGTGGAACAAGTCGGCGATGGGCCGGCTGCCATCGGCGCCCTGAGCCACACCCATTTTGACGTGGTGGTGCTGGACCTGGGCCTGCCGACCCTGGACGGCACCGAAGTGCTCAAGGCCCTGCGCGGCAGCGACAACCCGGTTCCGGTGCTGGTGCTGTCGGCCCGCGATTCGACGCGAGACCGGGTGCAGGGCCTGGACCTGGGGGCCGACGACTATCTTGTGAAACCGTTCGAACTGGATGAATTGCTGGCCCGCCTGCGCGTGCTGTTGCGCCGCCGCAGCGGGCGCCAGGTCAATACGCTCACCCTGGGCCAGCTGTCACTGAATCCGGAAAACCTCAGCGCCACCTGGCAAGGCCATCCAGTCGAGCTGCAGCGCCTGGAATTCATGCTGCTGCTTCACCTTGCGGAAAATCCCCAGCGCATTTTCAATCGCGCCCAGCTCGAAGAGTCGCTGTATGGCTGGGGCGAGGGCGCCGAGAGCAACACCATCGACGTGCACGTGCACCACCTGCGCCGCAAGCTCGGACCGGCCGTCATCAAGACCATTCGCGGCGTCGGCTACCGCCTGGGCGACCTTGCCGCATGAATACCCATTCGTATTCAGTGCGCCGGCGCCTGGTGGCCGCCACCCTGCTCTGCATGCTCCTGATCTTCCTGGGAATCGGGATCGGCGCGCGCAGCGTGGCCCGCCACGAATCCGACGAATTGTTCAGCGCGCGCCTGGCCACCTCGGCGCGCGTGCTGGAAGCGCTGGTGGCGCGCCAGCTGGAGGATGCCACGGTCAGCCAGCCCATCATCATCGCCCTGCCGCATGAGCTTGAAACCAGCACCAGCGATGAGCCGGAAGTGTTCGGGCACCGTTACGAGACCAAGATCGCGTTTCAGGTCTGGAGCAGCGAGGGCGCGCTG
>DASWTB010000176.1:0-37087 GCA_036402315.1 Pseudoduganella sp.
GAGCTGACCCCGACTTTCATATCGCAGCGTAACAGGGCATGGCGCCCAGCGGCAGGTCGTGGAACAGGTTGTGTTCGGTATCGTTGATTTGGCCGTTGGCTTGCAGCATGCGGATCTTGGACAGGTAATCGCCCACCGCCAGCACGCGCGCCATCGGCGTCCTCGGTTCGCCCTTGCGCACGCTTTCCTGCTCGCGGATCGCCTGGGTGATCGAGGGAGGGAAGTTCCACGCTTCCGAGATGCCAGCCGAAATCGCCAGCGACTCGTGCGCCAGGCGGGCACGGAAGGTGGCGGAGCCAAGATCGCCAGGCTTGGCGCCGCCGTTGTCCATCACTGGCAGGGCTGTCAGCAGGCCGGAATTCATCACCAGGCCTGCCAGGAAGGCTTCAAACGGATCGACGCCGAATTCCGGCGCCAGCATGCGGCATGCCACCGCGCTCTTCTCGGATTGCTCCCAGATGCGCGGCGCCAGCACCTTGGTGTAATGGCCCGAATTCAGGTCGATAATGGGCCGGAATGCGACTGTGGTGATCAACTGGCGCAAGCCTTCCTGCCCGACCACGATCACGGCGTGTTCGACGCTGTTGATGGTGGTGACCTCGTCGCTGTTCTGGATGGCGGCGTTGGCCAGGCGCAGAACGGAACCCACCAGCACCAGGTCGTTCGAAATCTTGCGTGCGATATCCGCGCCGGCGAAATTCTCGCTGCGCAGGCTTTGGAGCAGCTGCGGGATCACGCCCGGCATGCGGCGCAGCATGTCGGCGGCGTTGTGGCCCGATTGCGCGGCCAGGATCAATTCGTGCAGCACGCGGCCTTCGGGCGCCGTGGTATCGAGCGATTCGTCCTTGCGCAGACCGAACAGCCAGCGCTGGAAGGTGGAGTTCACCAGGTCCTTCTGTTCGAAATCGGGGCCGCCTTCGAGGGCGGGCGACAGCACCGGCAGCGGCGCCGGCTTTGGCGATGGCTGCGCCGGCGCGGCAGGGGCAGCCGGTTGCGGCGGGCTTTCAGGTTTGGCGAGCAGTCGCTTCAGCCATTGGAACATGGATGCTTTCCCAGCAATTGTTATGAAAGCATTGTAGCCCAGGCCGCAATGTTTGAGGATGGTCAAACTGCTTGCTGTTGCGTAACGGTACGATGGAACAGCGTATCACCGGAATCAGAGGAGCAATATGGAAGCCGACCTGCGACAGTACCTGACGTTCCGCCTGGGCGGCCTTGAATACGCGCTGGACTATCGCCGCGTGCAGGAGTTGCGTCCGTTGAGTGCGCTCGAACGCATTGCGTCGGGCGGAGAAATCGTTGAAGGCGTAGCCCTGTCGCGCGGCGTGATCATGCCCATCGTGGACATGCGCGTGGCATTCGGCCCGCGCCCGCCTGTGCACGATCCGCGTACGGACGTGATCATCCTGCAGCTTTCAACATGCGTGATGGGGATGGTGACCGATGGCGTCACCGACCTGGTGTCGCTGCCGGTTAGCGCGGTCCACCCCCTGCCGCATGTGGGCGAGGAGGTGGATTACCTGCTGGGGATGGGGCAGCTTGGCGAACGCCGCCTGATCATGCTCGATATCGACCGCCTGATGGCGGTGCGCGGCACGGCGCGCCAGCGTCAGGCGGCCAGTGCTTCGAGCTGTTCCTGAAGCTCTAGCCACTCGCCTTCCAGCTGCTCCAGTTCCTTGCTGCATTCGACCTGGTCGGCCAGCAGGGTTTTCAGCTTCGGCTTGTTTTCCGCCTCGTAGATGGCCGGATCGGCCAGGGCGGCGTCGATGGTGGCTTTCTGCTCGCTGCGTTGGGCCATCGCGGCTTCCACCTTTTTCAGGCGGTTTTCCAGCGGCTTGCGCTGGGCCGACAGGCGCTGGCGCTGCTCGGCTTCCAGGCGCTTCTGTTCCTTGCGGTCGACCGGCGACGCCTCGGCGGCGGCCGGCTGGCCTGCGGCGGCTGGTGCAGCGCTGGATGCGGCAGGGGCTGGCTTGGCCAGCTTGGTTTGCAGCAGCCAGTCCTTGTACTCATCGAGGTCGCCGTCGAATTCGCGCAGGCGGCCATTTTCGACGATGATGAACTGTTCGGTCGTGGCGCGCAGCAGGTGGCGGTCGTGGGACACGACCAGCAGCGTGCCTTCGAACTGGGCCAGTGCGTCGGTCAGCGCTTCGCGGGTTTCCAGGTCGAGGTGGTTGGTTGGTTCGTCCAGCAGCAGCAGGTTGGGGCGCTGCCACACGATCAGGGCCAGCGCCAGGCGCGCCTTTTCGCCGCCGGAGAACGGAGCGATCTTGCTGGTCACTATATCGCCCGGGAAGTTGAAGCTGCCCAGGAAGTTGCGCAGCTCCTGCTCGCGCACGGTCGGCGCCATTTTCTGCAGGTGCCACAGCGGCGACTCGTCATGGCGCAGCATCTCCACCTGGTGCTGGGCGAAATAGCCGATCACCAGGCCTTTGCCGGTGGTGGCAGTGCCCGTCAGCGGGTCGATGTCGCCGGCGATGGTCTTGATCAGGGTCGATTTGCCGGCGCCGTTCACGCCCAGCAGGCCGATACGCTGGCCTTGCACCAGCGAGAACGTCACGCCGCGCACGATGGTCTTGTCGCCTTGCTCGGTGTGGTAGCCGCAGTCGACGTCTTCCATCACCAGCAGCGGGTTGGGTGCGCTGACCGGGTCGCGGAACTCGAAGCTGAATTCGGCGGCGGCGCGCAGCGGCGCCAGTTCTTCCATCTTGGCCAGCTGCTTCATGCGGCTTTGCGCCTGGCGGGCTTTGGTGGCCTTGGCCTTGAAGCGGTCGATGAAGGACTGCAGGTGGGCGCGGGCACGCTGCTGCTTCTCGATGGCGGAAGCTTGCAGCACCAGTTGCGCGGCGCGCTGGCGCTCGAAGCCGGAGTAGTTGCCCGAGTAGCGTTTCAGCTTGCGGTCGTCGATGTGGACGATCACGTTCACGATCTCGTCGAGGAAATCGCGGTCGTGGGAAATGATGATCAGGGTCCCGGGGTAGCGCTTCAGCCAGTCTTCCAGCCAGATGATCGCGTCCAGGTCCAGGTGGTTGGTCGGTTCGTCCAGCAGCAGCAGGTCGGAAGGGCACATCAGGGCCTGCGCCAGGTTCAGGCGCATGCGCCAGCCGCCGGAGAAGCTGGCCACCGGCTGCTGCATCTGTTCCAGCGAGAAGCCCAGGCCGAGCAGGAGCTGCTCGGCGCGCGACTGCACGGTGTAGGCGTCGGCATCGGCCAGTTCCGTGTGGACATGGGCGATTTCGATGCCGTGTTCCTGCGAGTCGGGCAGGGCTTCCAGGCGTGCCAGGTCGGCCTGCAGCTGGCGCAGGTGGGCGTCGCCGTCGATAGCGTAATCGATGGCGGTACGCGGCAGGGCAGGGGTTTCCTGCGCTACGTAGGCCATGCGCCAGCTTTTCGGGAAGTCGATGTCGCCCAGGTCCGGGTGCAGCTCGTTGCGCAGCATCGCGAACAGGCTGGATTTGCCGGCGCCATTGGCGCCGATCAGGCCGATTTTGTCGCCTGGATTCAGGGTCAGGTCGGCGTTTTCCAGCAGCGGCTTCAGGCCGCGCATCAGGCTGACGTTGGTGAAGCGGATCATTTTCTTGGTCGTTTCTATAAAGCCGGTAAACCGGCCGGGTGGCCGTCCCGTCCGACCCGCAGGGTCAGACACCATCTGTTCCGCAGTCCGCGGCCCCGGCGCACCGGTGTCTGACCCTGCGGGTCAGACATCGCACTACCGGTTTAGATTTTCAGTTGGTCAGCGGTGAGCAGGAACACCATGTCATCCCCCTGGCTGGTGGTCAGCCAGGTCAGCCCCAGGTGCCCGAAGGCCGCTTCCGCAAACTCTTTCTCATTGCCGATTTCAACGATCAGCAGCCCGTCATCAGTCAAGCGCTCAGCCGCGCCTTCGATGATCTTGCGCACCAGGTCCATGCCATCGGCGCCGCCGTCCAGGGCGATCTGCGGCTCGTGCAGGTATTCCTGCGGCAGCTTGGCCATCGACGAGGAATTCACATACGGCGGGTTGGTGATGATCAGGTCATATTTCTTGCCCGCCGGGACATTGGCGTACAGGTCCGACTGGATCAGGTTCACGCGGTCGTTCAGCTTGTAGGTATCGACGTTCCTGCGCGCCACTTCCAGCGCATCGCCGGAAATGTCGACCGCATCGACTTCCGCATCCGGGAAGGCATCGGCCATCATGATCGCCAGGCAACCGGAGCCCGTGCACAATTCCAGGATGTTCGACACGCCTTCCGGCTCGTTCACCCACGGCGCGAAATAGTTAGGGATCAGTTCCGCGATAAAGGAGCGCGGCACGATGGTGCGCTCGTCCACGTAGAAGTTGTAGGTACCCAGCCAAGCCTCATTGGTGATGTAGGCAGCCGGCACGCGCTCGTTGGCGCGGCGGTCGATCACGGCCAGCACTTCGGCCACTTCTTCCGGCTGCAGGCGCGCATCCATGAACGGCTCCAGGCGGTCCAGCGGCAGCGCCAGGGTGTGCAGGGTCAGGTAGGCCGCCTCATCGTAAGCTTCGGCGCTGCCATGGCCGAAGAACAGCTTGGCCTTGTTGAAACGGGTGACTGCGTGGCGAATCAGGTCGCGCGGGGTGGTGTACAGGGTGGTATCCATAGTCTTGTTCTTAGCGCAGGAGGTTTTCCAGGGTGCGGCGGTAGATGTTCTTCAGCGGATCGATGAAGCGGATTTCGATGTGCTCGTCGATCTTGTGGATGCTGGCGTTCGGGGGGCCAAATTCTATCACCTGGGGGCAGATCTGGGCGATGAAGCGCCCGTCGGAAGTGCCGCCGGTGGTGGAGAGTTCGGTGTCCACGCCCGTTTCATCCTTGATCGCGTGGCACAGCGCTTCGGACAGCGTGCCGCGCGGCGTCAGGAAGGGCAGGCCGGACAGGGTCCAGTCCAGCTGGTACTCGAGGCCGTGCTTGTCGAGGATGGCATGCACCCGCTCGCGCAGGCTCTCGTGCGTGGAAGCAGTCGAGAAGCGGAAGTTGAAGTCGATGTGCAGGTCGCCCGGGATCACGTTGTTGGCGCCGGTGCCGGCCTTGATGTTCGACATCTGCCAGGAGGTCGGCAGGTAGTACTCGTTGCCGTGGTCCCACACTTCCGCCACCAGATCGGCCAGTGCCGGCGCGGCCAGGTGGATCGGGTTCTTCGCCAGTTGCGGGTAGGCGATGTGGCCCTGCACGCCCTTGATGGTCAGGCTGCCCGAGAGCGAACCGCGGCGGCCATTCTTGATCATGTCGCCCAGGGTCTTGTCGGAAGTCGGTTCGCCGACGATGCAGTAGTCGATGGTCTCGTTGCGCGCCTTGAGCTTTTCCACCACCTTGACGGTGCCGTCGGTAGCCGGGCCTTCCTCGTCGGAGGTGATCAGGAAAGCGATCGATCCTTGATGGCCAGGGTTCGCTGCCAGGAATTCCTCGCAGGCCACAACCATGGCGGCGATCGAGGTCTTCATGTCGGCTGCGCCGCGGCCATACAGCTTGCCGTCGCGATGGGTCGGGTAGAACGGCTCGGACGACCATTTCTCGACCGGGCCGGTCGGTACCACGTCGGTATGGCCGGCGAACACCAGCACCGGGCTCTCGGTGCCCTTGCGCGCCCACAGGTTGGTGACTTCGCCCGAAATGATGGTCTCGCAGTGGAAGCCCAGCGGCTCCAGCCACGACTTCAAATGGTCCTGGCAGCCCTTGTCGTCCGGCGTAACGGATTCGCGGCCCAGCAGCTTTTCGGTCAGGTCGAGGGTACGGGAAGCGCTCATGCTGCGAAGATTTCCTGGTACATGGCGTCGTTGAAGCCGACGTGGGCTTTCGGGCCGGCGCCAACCAGCACCGGGCGCTTGATCACGGACGGATTCTCCAGCATCAGGGCGATTGCGGCATCGGCGCTGTTGACGGCAGCCTTGCGCTCGTCGGGCAGGGCGCGCCAGGTGGTGCCCTTCTTATTGACCAGCACTTCCCAGTCCAGGGTTTTCAGCCAGGTGCGCACGGTGGCTTCGTCCAGGCCCTGTTTCTTGAAGTCGTGGAAGGTGAAGTCGTGCTGCTGGTCGGCCAGCCATACGCGGGCTTTCTTGACGGTGTCGCAGTTGGGGATGCCGTAGAGGGTAATCATTCGGAAAAGTATTGTTGTGCTGGGGCCGCGCCGCGGCCGAAGGACGACATTATATCGTGGCGAGAAGGGAGGCAAGCCGTGTATGTTTTGCCAATGTTTCGATCTCGCTAACCGGAGCGGCGTCGCGGCTACGCCGCGTGGAACGCCGGCACGTAGACCGCGCTGAATTCAGGCGGCAGGCGCCTGGGCCGGCCGCTGGAGAGCTCGATACACACCAGGTCCCAGCGGGCGCGCAGCACCGTGGTGTTGTCACGCTGGCGTATCAGCTGAAAGCAGCGCTGCATCGACAGCGGGCTGTCGCCAGGCAGCAGCCAGGTGCCAAGCAGCAGTTCTTCACCTGCGTTGGTGGCGAAGATGTAATCGAACTCGCTGCGGCGGATCGCCATGCCGCGGTCCAGCCGTTTGTAGTCGGCCAGCGTCAGGCCAAGCGCATTGGAATGCGCCCAACCGGCTTCCTCGCACCAGCGCACGTAGACCGCGTTGTTGGTATGATCGAGACCGTCGATGTCGCTCGCTTGCGGCGTGACCGGAAAGATGAAGGGCGCCGGCCGGTCCCAGGCAACTCCGGACTGTGCCATCAGCGCTTCTTCAGGATCGAGCCGAGCACGCCGCGGATGATTTCGCGACCGACTTGCGAGCCAATGCTGCGGGCGGCCGATTTGACCATCGCCTGCACGGCGGTATCGCGCTTGTTGCTGCCGCCGAACAGGCCGCCCAGCACGTCGCCGAAGATGGAGCCGCCACTGTCGGCGGGGGCTTCGGCTGGCGCTGGCGCGGTGCCGCGGCCCATCGGGGCACGACCGCCTGGAGCCGGGGTTGCGCTGCCGCCGCTGTTGGCGACGCGACCGGTCAGTTTCTCGTAGGCCGATTCGCGGTCCACCGCTTTCTCGTACACGCCTGCCACGACCGAGCTGTCGCGCGCTGCCTGGCGTTCGGCTGGCGTGACGGGGCCGAGTTGCGAGGCCGGCGGCAGCACGAAGGCGCGCTGCACGATTTGCGGCGTGCCTTTTTCGTCAAGGAAGGACACCAGCGCTTCGCCCACGCCAAGCTCGGTGATCACCTGCGCCACGTCGATCGCCGGGTTAGGGCGGAAGGTTTCGGCGGCGGATTTGACGGCCTTCTGGTCGCGCGGGGTATAGGCGCGCAAGGCGTGCTGCACGCGGTTGCCGAGCTGGCCCAGCACGGTCTCGGGAATATCGAGCGGATTCTGGGTGATGAAGAACACGCCCACGCCTTTGGAGCGGATCAGGCGCACCACCTGTTCGATCTTTTGCAGCAGCGCCTTTGGCGCTTCGGCGAACAGCAGGTGGGCTTCGTCGAAGAAGAACACCAGCTTTGGCTTATCGAGGTCGCCCACTTCCGGCAGGTTTTCGAACAGCTCGGACAGCATCCACAGCAGGAACACGGCGTAAATGCGCGGCGCGTTCATCAGCTTGTCAGCCGCCAGGATATTCACCACGCCCTTGCCGGCCGCATCGGTCTGAATCAGGTCGTCGATGTTCAGCATCGGCTCGCCGAAGAAATGCTCGCCGCCTTGTTCCTCGATCGCCAGCAGGCCGCGCTGGATGGCACCGATGCTGGCCGCGCTGACGTTGCCGTAGCTGGTCTTGTAGTCGGCGGCATTGTCGCCCACGTGCTGCAGCATGGCGCGCAAGTCTTTGGTATCGAGCAGCAGCATGCCGTTGTCGTCGGCGATCTTGAACACCAGTTGCAGCACGCCTTCCTGCGTATCGTTCAGGTTGAGCATGCGCGCCAGCAGGGTCGGGCCGAGGTCGGAAATGGTGGCGCGCACCGGGTGGCCCTGTTCGCCGAACACGTCCCAGAACGTGACCGGGCAGCCGGCCCAATGCGGGGCTTCCAGCTTCAGCGACTCCAGGCGCTTGGCCATTTTCTCGCCCAGCACACCGGGCTTGGCCATGCCGGACAAGTCGCCCTTGATGTCGGCCATGAAGACCGGCACGCCGATGTCGGACAGCGACTGCGCAATGCGCTGCAGGGTGACCGTTTTGCCGGTGCCGGTGGCGCCGGTAATGCAACCGTGGCGGTTCACCAGGTTGGACAGCATGTCGAGGGGGAGGGTGTCGGTTTTGGCGATCGGCAGGGCGGTGCTCATATTGGGACGGAATTTCTTGTTGATATGAAATTCCGATCATACCATCGGAATTTCAGCTTCGACGATACAGGTGATGGGCTGCCGCCAGCGCGGCGAGACCAAGCAAAAGCAGGGCGGTGGTCGCCGGTTCGGGAACCGCGGTGGTCGTCGCCAGGTATTGCGTTCCGGAGCCGGACTGGATCGTTGTCCCTTCCGGGACAATGAATTCCAGCGTTGCCGTATTTCCGAAATGGGCAAAGCCGCCGGAAGTGCCGCTGACCTGCAGCAGGGCTTCCAGTGAAATGGGAACCCCGTAATCCAGCGTGAATGTGCCAGACAGCCCGGCGCCGCTGGCGCTTGCCTGAAGCTCCGGCAGGCCACCAAAGAAGTCAGCGACGAGGGCAATATAGTTCCCATCGACGGTCAGGGCGATGGTCATGCTGGCCGAGGTGCCGAAGGTTTCCTCCCCAGCGGATCCCAGGCCGCCGTCGAAATGAAGGACTACCGAGACTTCCTGTGAGCCGCTCAGTCCACCCAAAGTGAAGGTATCGCTGAACTGGGCCAGGGACGAACCCGTACTCATGCTGATGAAGCCGCCGCCAGGCGCGCTGACGTATGAGCTGTCAACGCTCGCTTTCAGCACGCCATAGCCGGCTTGCGCGAAGATGGCCCCATATTGGTCGCTGAAGGAGAGCGCACTGCTGTCCTGGACCGTTGAAGTGACGGCGGTCGGGCACGGCGTTCCGCACGAGAAATAGGAAATACTCGACAATAACGAGGCGCTGGCGAACCGTCCGCTCAACAGCAAGATCGCCAACAGGAACAGGCGTAATAAGGATGTCATGATCCCCTCCAGTCTGGGCGCCGCAATGTCGATTGCTGTCTGGAGGTGAACGCAAGAAATGCACCCGCCTTACCTCAGTTCCATTAATTCAGTAACTTATGGTCGCGGCTTTGCCGAGGGTGGGCAGGAGTGTAAAGATTTACGACACGGCGGGCAAACTGGCGCCCGCCGCGTATTCCGGTGCAGCTCAAGAGTTCAGGGTGAACTCGGTGAACGAAGCGTCCGATGGGGATTTCAGCTCTTCTTCCTCGACAGGGGGAGGCGCTTCCATGCCGTGGTTCAGCAGCCACAGCAAGTTGGTGGCCGAGTCGGCGTTGGCCAGCGCTTCGTCCTTGGTAATGGCGCCTTCCATCACCAGCTTGTACAGCGCCTGTTCGAAGGACTGCGAGCCTGGCGACAGCGATTTTTCCAGCGCTTCCTTGATCTGGCCGATCTCGCCTTTTTCGATCAGGTCTGAAATGTAGCGGGTATTGACCATGATTTCGACCGCTGGCGTGCGGGTGCCGCCGCCGGCTGAGCGGATCAGGCGCTGCGACACGATGGCCTTGATGGTCGACGACAAATCCTGCAGCAGTGCAGGGCGGTTCTCGATCGGGTAGAAGGAAATAATACGGTTCAGCGCGTTGTACGAGTTGTTGGCGTGCAGGGTGGCCAGCACCAGGTGGCCCGACTGCGCGTAGGCCATGGCGGAGGCCATGGTTTCGCGGTCGCGGATCTCACCGATCAGGATGCAGTCCGGCGCCTGGCGCATCGAGTTGCGCAGCGCGGTGTAGAAGTCCTTGGCGTCGCTGCCGATTTCGCGCTGGTTGACGATCGACTTCTTATTGCGGAACAGGTATTCGATCGGGTCTTCCAGGGTCAGGATGTGGCCCGAACGTAGTTCGTTGCGATGATCCAGCATGGACGCGATGGTGGTCGACTTGCCGGAGCCGGTAGCGCCGACCAGCAGCACCAGGCCGCGCTTTTCCATGATCAGGTCGGCCAGCACCGGCGGCAGGCCCAGTTCGCCCAGCGGCGGGATGGCTGCAGGAACGAAACGGAACACCGCGGAAATGCTGCCGCGCTGGCGGAATGCCGACAGGCGGAAGCGGCCCAGGTTGGGCACGGAGATACCCATGTTCAGCTCATTGGACGTGTCCAGTTCTTCCAGCTGCTCGGGCGAGCAGACCTCAGCCAGCAAGGCTTGCAGGTTCTCGGGCTCGAGTTTTTGCTGGTTGATCGGGATCAGAAGGCCGTTGATCTTCAGATGCACCGGCGAGCCTACGGCAAAAAACATGTCCGAGGCGTTTTTTTCCTTCATTAGCTGGAACAGGCGGTCCATAGCCATTTTTTGGGTATCTCCTTAGTACGGTTATACGCCGCGCAGCAATTCGTTAATGCCTGTTTTGGCGCGGGTTTGTGCGTCGACGCGCTTGACGATGACGGCGCAGTACAGGCTGTACTTGCCGTCAGCCGACGGCAGCGAGCCCGAAACCACGACGGAGCCTGCCGGCACACGGCCGTAGAATACCTCGCCAGTGGTGCGGTCGTAAATCTTGGTCGACTGGCCGATGTACACGCCCATCGAAATCACCGAGTTTTCTTCCACGATCACGCCTTCCACGATCTCGGAGCGGGCGCCGATGAAGCAGTTGTCTTCGATGATGGTCGGGTTGGCCTGCATCGGCTCCAGCACGCCGCCGATGCCCACGCCGCCGGACAGGTGCACGTTCTTGCCGATCTGGGCGCAGGAACCCACGGTGGCCCAGGTGTCGACCATCGCGCCTTCGTCAACGTAGGCGCCGATGTTCACGTAGGAAGGCATCAGCACCACGTTCTTGCCGATGAAGGAGCCGCGGCGCGCCACAGCCGGCGGCACCACGCGGAAGCCGCCCTTGGCGAAATCTTCGGCCGAGTAGTTGGCGAACTTGGTAGGAACCTTGTCGTAGAACTGCATGGTGCCGTCGGAAGGCATGACCACGTTGTTCTCCAGGCGGAAGGACAGCAGCACGGCCTTCTTGATCCACTGGTTGACCACCCAGGCGCCGTTTTCCTTCTGGGCTACGCGCAGCGAGCCGTTGTCCAGGCCGGCCAGCACGTGGTTGACGGCATCGCGCACTTCGGCGGTGGCATTGGACGGGTTGATCTCGGCGCGGTTGTCCCACGCGGTTTCAATGATTTGCTGGATGCTCATGATTTCTTCAGTTGTTGGCAGAATTGGACGATGCGGCGCGCCGCTTCCAGGCCTTCCCCGGTTTCGGCAACCAGCGCCATGCGGATGCGGTTGCGGCCCGGATTGATGCCATGGGCGTCGCGCGCCAGGTAACTACCCGGCAGCACGGTAACATTGTACTCGGCGTGCAGGCGGCGGGCGAATTCGGTGTCGGACAGGCCGGTGCGGGTTACGTCAGCCCACAAATAGAAGCCGGCGTCCGGCATTTGCACGTCCAGCACCTCCTGGATAAGGGGCGTGATGGCGGCAAACTTGGCGCGGTATTGCGCGCGGTTTTCCTCGACATGGGTTTCGTCGGCCCAGGCAGCGACAGAGGCGGCCTGCACATGCGGGCCCATGGCGCTGCCGTGGTAGGTGCGGTACAGCAGGAATTTCTTCAGCACTTGCGCATCGCCAGCCACGAAACCGGAGCGCATGCCCGGCACGTTGGAGCGCTTGGACAGGCTGGAAAACACCACCAGGCGGGCGTACGGCTCGCCTTCCCTGGTCAGGCCAAGCATATTGGCGGCCTGCATGGCGCCCAGCGGCGGCTCTTCGCTATGGTAGATCTCCGAATAGCACTCGTCGGCGGCGATGATGAAGTTGTAGCGTTCGGACAGCGCGAACAGGTGTTCCCAGTCGGTCAGTGTCAGCACGGCGCCGGTCGGGTTGCCCGGCGAGCAGAGGTACAGCAGGCGCACGCGCTGCCAGACTTCTTCCGGCACGCTGTCGTAGTCCGGCGAGAAATTGCGGGCCGGGTCGGAATTGACGAAATACGGCTCGGCGCCGGCCAGGAAAGCCGCGCCTTCATAGATCTGGTAGAACGGGTTGGGGCACATTACCAGCGCGCCGGTATCGGGTGCAATCACGGTCTGCGCGAAGGAGAACAGCGCCTCGCGCGAACCGTTCACCGGCAATACCTGGGTGGCGCGGTCCAGTGTCGGCAGGTCGTAGCGGCGCTCCAGCCAGGAGGCGATCGCGTGGCGCAGCGCCTCGGTGCCGGCGGTCACCGGGTAGTTGGCCAGCCCGTCCAGGTTATCGATCAGGGCCTGGCGGATGAAGGCCGGGGTAGGGTGTTTCGGCTCGCCCATGCCCAGGCTGATCGGCTTGAAAGCGGGGTTGGGCGTGCTGCCGGCGAAGAGCTGGCGCAGTTTTTCAAACGGGTAGGACTGCAGCTTGTCGAGATGTGGATTCATGGCGCGTACGGCTGGTTGAACCATCGATTATAGCCGTACTGGGCAACAGTGGCGTTGCTGCAAAATTGACAACGGGCTATGATCGATACATGGAAGCCACAACACCCAACCCCAGCCTGCTGCCGCAGGAACCCGTACGCGATGCCGCAGTAACACGGCGCGTTGGCCAGCTACGCCTGATCGCAGGGCTGGTCCAGGGCGGTTTGTTGTATTTTTTATATTTCGCCCAGCAGTCGGGCGGCTGGCCTGCCAACCATCCGGCGCTGTACCTGCCGCTGGTGCTGGGCGGGATCGTGCTGCCGGTACTGCTGATTTCCGGCCTGGGCCACCTGGAACGGCGGCCCCTGGCCTTATGGCTGTGCATTGCTGCCGCCGTGCTGGCGGTCGTGGGCCTGCATGACGCGTGGCGCAATGCCCTGGACCACGCGCCCCTGACGCGCCCATCCTTGCTGGTATTCCCGTTCTGCATAGGCTTTTTCTTCGTCGCACACAGCCTGGTGATGGCCGGGGCGCACGACCGGCGCTGGATTGCGCATTACAGCACCTGTTTTGAAAGCGCCTGGAAGCTTGCCATCCAGCTCCTGTTTTCCGCACTGTTTGTACTTGGCGTATGGCTGGTGATGTGGATGGGCGCCGCGCTGTTCGGGCTCCTGAAGCTGAACTTCCTGGAGCGGCTGCTGCAGAAGTCCTGGTTCTCGGTGCCGCTGGTGTGCCTGGCGTTTTCCAGCGCCATGCACACCACCGACGTGCGGCCGGCCATCGTGCGCGGCGTCCGCAGCCTGCTGCTGGTGCTGAAGGCCTGGATCCTGCCGATTGCCGTGCTGCTGGTGGGCGGCTTCCTGGCATCCTTGCCGTTCACCGGTCTCGAGGTGCTGTGGCAGACGCGCCACGCTACCGCCGTGCTGCTGGGCAGTTGCGCAGTGCTGGTGGTGCTGGTCAATGCCGCATTCCAGGCGGGCGACGCCGCAGCCGGGCTGGCGCCCATCGTGCGCCTGGCGGCCCGCGTGGCGTGCTTGCTGCTGCCGCCGCTGGCCGTGCTGGGCGTCTACGCGCTGGGCTTGCGCGTGGCCGATTACGGCTGGACTCCGGACCGCGTGATCGCCGCAGCCTGCCTGGTGGTGGCCTTGTTCTATGCCGGCGGCTACCTGCGGGCGGCGCTGCGCCGTGGCGGTCCGTGGCTCGACGGCCTGCGTATGGTGAACATCGCGGCAGCCTTCCTGTCGCTGGCGGTGGCATTTGCCATGTTCACGCCAATTGCCGATCCTGCGCGCATTTCGGTTGCCGACCAGATGGCGCGCCTGGCGCGCGGCGCCACCCCGGCCGACAAGTTCGATTACGGGTTCCTGCGCTACCACGGCGCACGTTATGGGCGCGAGGCATTGCAGGCGCTCGCTGCGCGCGGCGCCGGCCCGCAAGCGGACGCGGTCCGTACGCGCGCAGCCAGCGTCATGAACGAACTGTATGAAGACCGGACAGGACAGGGGCCGGCCCAGCTTTCCGTCGTCCCAACCGTGCGTGTCTGGCCTGAAGGAGCGCAATTGCCGGACGGCTTCCTGACGCAGGATTGGGCGTCAACCTGGCGGCCGAATGCACCGCCGGGCTGTGTGCGCAGTGCCGGCAGCCGTTGCGACGCCATCGTGCTCGACGGCGATGGCGATGGCCGGCAGGACGTACTGCTGCTGGGTGCGGAACGCGGCGATGGCGCCGTGCTGCTCTCTGAACGAAACGGCAAGTGGCAAGTCATTGGCCGGTCTCGAATCGGGCTGGCGGGTTGCCGCGGCTTGCTGGAGCGGTTGCGCGCCGGCCAATTCACGCTCGCTCCCAAGCCTTTGCGCGACATCGAGGTTGGCGGCCAGCGTATCGTCCTGGTGCCGCCGGAACCCGCGGTGCCCGATTGCATGCCGCAGGACAGCGCGGCGCCAGCACGCTAGCCGCTGGCCACGCCCTGGCTCTCCAGCAGCGCCTTCATGCGGCGCCAGTGCGAGCCGCGCCAGAATATGCCGCGGCATACGTCGCAAGTCAGGAATTCATCGTGGGAAGCGCGTACGGAAGGCGGCAATTGCTGCGCCACTTCAGTTTTCGGGACCGGCCGCAGCGGCGCGTTGCAAGCCAGGCACAGTGTGAAGGGGCGGGCACTGCTCGCCAGGTCCAGGCGCTGGAAGATTTCCGCAAACTGCTCCGCAGGCTTCAGGGCGCGCACATAACAGCCATGCGTGATGCCGCGCCGCTTCAGCAGTTCGCGGTCGCGGGTGAGGGCAACCCGGCCCTCGTCTTCCGACAGCGAAGCCACGGTTGGATCGTCGATCCGGTTGTCGTACAGGGTATCGAAGCCCGCCATGCGCAGCAGCCGCGCCAGTCCGCCGAGATGGGCGTCCGCCACAAAGCGCACTTCGCGCAGTGGCTCGGCGCGCACGCGCAACAGCGGCCGCACGTCGAACGCCTCGAACTTGGGGTAGACCGCCACCCGGTCGCCATTGCACAGCAGGCGCTCGAAGCCGGACGATTCGCCATTGACCAGAATCAGCTCAACTTCGGTATGCGGCACGCCCAAGGCCTCGATCATGTGCTTGGTGGTGGCGGCGCGGGCGCACGGCACAGTGAACTCAACCTTGCGGCGCTCGCGCGGCAGGAAGTCGTTTAGTTCTTCGTAGAAACGGAAGGTGGCGCTGACCATACGCCAGTATAAATATTTGGCGCCGGCTGTCGAATTCCGGCTGCGCCAATCGTCGTCAGGGCAGTACAACCCCGAACAGGAGACGACCATGCAAAAGATCACCCCATGCCTG
Organism: Pseudoduganella sp.; assembly: GCA_036402315.1. Taxonomy (GTDB): domain Bacteria; phylum Pseudomonadota; class Gammaproteobacteria; order Burkholderiales; family Burkholderiaceae_D; genus Rugamonas. The sequence goes on from DASWTB010000176.1 coordinate 15,209, forward strand.
TGGTTCGACAGCCAGGCCGAAGAAGCAGCCCGCTATTACGTTGGCATCTTCAAGAACAGCAAGATCACGGAGATCAGCTACTACACCGAAGCGGGCAAGGAAACCCATGGCCAATCGGCCGGCAGCGTGCTGGCGGTGGGCTTCGAGCTGAATGGGCAGCCGTTTGCGGCGCTGAACGGCGGTCCGCTGTTCAAGTTCAACGAAGCGATTTCGCTGCAAGTGCCATGCGATACCCAGGAAGAAATCGACTACTACTGGGACAAGCTGTGCAACGGCGGCGACCCGGCTGCCCAGGTCTGCGGCTGGCTGAAAGATAAATACGGCGTGAGCTGGCAAGTCTTCCCGCAGGAAGTGCAGAAGATGCTGCTCGACTCCGACCGCGAGAAAGCCGGCCGCGCCATGGGCGCCCTCATGAAGATGCGGAAGATGGACCTGGCCGCGCTGCGCAAGGCCTACAACGGCTAGGCCGCTGCCGCGCCGGCGCGCAGCGGGCACTCCTCCATCTGCGCGCTGAGGCGGCGTGCCAGTTCGCCGCGCAGTTCCTGCAGGCCGTCGATGCGGCGGTCGATCTCCGTCATCTTGGCTTGCAGGGCCGCGCGCAGCGCCGCTGCCGTGGCCGCGCTGTCGCGGGCCGGCGCCGACAGCAGGGGCAGGTCGGCCTCGATTTCCTGCAGTGTGAAGCCAAGTGCCTGCGCCATGCGGATATAGCGCAGCAAGTCCGCCGCTTCCTCGGGATAGTCGCGGTAGCCGTTGCCGCTGCGGCGTGCGGCCAGCAAGCCGCGCTTCTCGTAATAGCGCAAGGTATCGCGGCTGAGGCCGGTGGCCTCGGCCAGTTCGCCGATCTGCATGCTGCTGTTCCTCCAAAAAATGCTTGACCATGGAGTGTACTCCAAGGTTTAAGCTGCACGGCATGAAAACTCTAAACATCCAGAAACTGGTGCGCGCCAGCGCCACCTACGACCTGCTGCTCACAGCACCTTTTGCCACCCCATGGACCTTCGCCATCGCGCACGGCCACCTCTCCGCGCTGAACCAGGCGCTGGGCGGCTCAGCGCTGCCGGCCTTCGGCGCCATCCACATCCTGTTCGCCTGCATGATGGGCAGCATCGTGCTGGTGTGGTCCTGGCTGCGCCTGCGCGACCCGCAGCCGAAGTTTGCCACCTACGACGGTGCCGCGCGCTTCATGTTCAGCACCTGGTTCGCATGGACGCTGGCCAGCGGCGGCTTGCCGCTGGTGTGGTTGTTCGTCATACCCGAATTCGCATGGGGTGTCGCGCAGTGGTATGCTGTTCCTCCGATGAGCAAAAGGGGAGGGTGATATGCAAGCGCAACCTTTAATTGCTGTCAGTAACGTCGAAGCAGCCAGCCGCTGGTACCAGAAAACCCTGGGCCTGAAGAGCGGCCACGGCGGCAACGAATACGAGCAATTGCTGCATGACGGACGCCTGGTGCTGCAACTGCACCGATGGGACGCCCACCACCATCCTCACATCGGCAATCCCGAACAGCGCCCGTATGGCAATGGTGCGCTGCTGTGGTTCTGGACCGACGATTTCGACGATGCGGTCGAGCGTGCTACCGCCGCCGGCGCCACAGTGCTGGAAGGGCCCAAAGAGAACAGCAATGCGCAGCACCGCGAGTTGTGGCTGCGCGATCCGGAAGGCTATGTGGTCGTACTGGCCGGGCCTTACGGAGATGTCGGCATGTGAATGCGATGGATACCTTCTCCATGATCCACGATGCCAGAATCCTTATCGTAGGGGGCACGGATAGCGACGCCGGCGCGCTGGAACCGATGCTGCGGGATGCCGGTTACACTTCGATCGCGCTGGCCAATGACCACCTGGGCGCCCGGGAGCTTCACAACAAGAACCGCTACGACCTGGTCCTGGTTGACCTGGATGCGCCCAGCCTGGACGGCTCTCAGCTCATGTACGAATTAAGAGGATTGGCACCGGATGCCTGTCCGCCTGTGGTGGTTTTGGCGGAACAGCAATGCCGCAGGATGCGAGCCATTCAGTAAGGAGCCAAAGACTTCATCAGCAAGCCTCTTGACATGGCCGAAGTGCTGGTACGGGTGCGTAACACGCTTGAGGCGAGTCATTTGTCGCCACTGTTCGATTCACTCACCGGGCTGCCTGCCCGGGTGCTGTTCCTGGCGATGCTGCAGAATGCCTTGCACCGTACCGAAGTATATCGCCGCTCGGTCGCGTTGCTCCTGCTCGACCTGGACCGCTTCAGGAATGTCAATGTACCACTGGGGTTCCGGCTTGGCGATGAAATGCTGCGTCAAGTTGCGCATCGGCTCGGGCAATGCAGGACAGCACACCATATTCTGGCCCGGACGGGCGGCGACGAATTTGCGTTCATCGTCCCGAGGCTGGAAAGCCGCGACAGCGTCCTAGCCCTTGCGGACAAAGCGCTTGAAGTGATACGGCAGCCTATCCAGTTGGAGGAACATGAAGTCCGGGCATGCGCCAGCATGGGCATAGCCTTCTACCCGGACGATGGTGTCACTGCCGAAACGCTGATGACCTGTGCCGAACGCGCCCTGTACCGCGCCAAGGAGGAGGGGCGAGATACCTTCAGAGTTTTCTCAGACTGACCATGTCGCACGCGCCACGCGCAACATATTGCGGCCCAGGACTTGCTCGATCTCATTGGGCGCCATGCCCAGCTTGCGCAATTCCAGCGGCAGCGAGCGCCAGGCATAGAGCGGCACGAAGGAAGGCGAACGGCCGGCGCGATAGCCGGCCGGCTCTGGCCACCACCAGCCCGGATTGAAGCCGACAGGCGGCGTATCGTCCAGGTCTTTTTCAGTAAAGCAGATATCGAGGCCGATGCCAACGTGCGCCACGCCCACCAGGTCCGCCACATAGGCCACGTGGCGCGCGACGTCCGCCGCCGATGGCGTCTCGTTGCCCAGGAACCAGGACAATCCCGACACGCACACCACGCCGCCGGTCGCGGCACATGCCTGGATCTGTTCATCGGTCACATTGCGCCCGTGCGGTACCAGCGCAAATGGATTGGAGTGGCTGAACACCACCGGCTTGCTGGAAGCGGCCATGATCTCCAGACTGCACAGGCGGCCGGTGTGGGAGCAGTCGACAATGATGCCGGCGTCGTTGACCGCTTTCAGAACCCGATGGCCCAGGCGCGTCAGGCCGCGCGCCGTATCGTGGCAGCCATCGGCCACGTTGTTGTTGCGGTTATAGGCGAACAGCATTTGGCGCACGCCCAGCCGCGCATAGACCTCCGCCATTTCCGGCTGTTCCATCAGCGGCATGGCACCTTCCAGATCGAAGCCGATGGCCAGCACCCCGTCGGCCGCGGCCTGGATCACTTCGTCCACGCCCGATACCAGGCGATAGCGGTCGGGATGGGCGGCAATGGTGGCGCGGTAGCCGGCGATCACCGACATCACTTGCGATACCGGATTCATGTCGGCGCCCACGTTGATCGACACGTAATTCACGCCAGCGGAATGCAGCTGGACAAGGGGTGAAAAGTCCGCCTGCGGATGCTGCGGCAGGCAGAGGTGGGCATCCCAATTGATCATTTCTTTCGTAATAGTTGGTAGTTTGATAGCAAACGTATAGTCGCACGAAACCCGGCGCAAGGTATACTGCCGGCTTATCCCAACGAAGCAAGCCATGACATTTACCAGCCTGGGCCTCGCGCCCGCACTGCTCAACGCCATCACCGAGACCGGCTACAGCACGCCCACCGCCATCCAGACCGCCGCCATCCCGCCAGCCTTGCGCGGCGCCGACGTGCTGGGACAGGCGCAAACCGGTTCCGGCAAGACGGCCGCATTCGCGCTGCCCCTGCTGCACGCCATGCTGGAAGCGGGGCGCCACGGCGCAGGGCCGCGCAAGCTGTACGCGCTGGTGCTGGCGCCGACGCGCGAACTGGCCGCGCAGGTTGGCGAGACATTGCGTGGACTGGCTTCCCACCTGCCGTCGCCGGTCAAGATCTCGGTCGCCTTTGGCGGCGTTTCGATCAACCCGCAAATGATGGCACTGCGCGGCGGCACCGACATCATGGTCGCCACGCCCGGCCGCCTGCTCGACCTGGTCGAGCACAATGCGCTCAAGCTGGATGGCACTTCGGTGCTGGTACTGGACGAAGCCGACAAGCTGCTGGACATGGGCTTTTCCGACGAAATCGCCCGCATCATGGCGCTGCTGCCGGCGCGCCGCCAGAGCCTGTTCTTCTCCGCCACCTTCCCGCCTGCCGTGCAGGCGCTGGCCGACAGGCTGCTGCACGACCCGGTGCGGATCGCCACGCTGGACCAGGCGGCGCACACGCCCGACATCACCCAGCGCGCGATAGAAGTCGACCAGGCGCAGCGCACCTCGCTGCTGCGCATCCTGCTGAAAGAAGAGGGCTGGCGCCAGGTGCTGGTGTTTGTCGCCACCAAGTACGCCTCAGAACACGTGGCCGACAAGCTGCGGCGCGGCGGCGTGGCAGCGGAAGCCTTCCATGGCGATTTCAGCCAGGGCGCCCGCACCTCGGTGCTGAACGACTTCCGCGAAGGCAAGCTGAAAGTGCTGGTTGCAACCGACGTCGCCGCGCGCGGCATCGACATCGCCCAATTGCCGGTGGTGGTCAACTACGACCTGCCGCGCTCACCAGCCGACTATACGCACCGTATCGGCCGCACCGGACGCGCCGGCGCCGCCGGCCTGGCGGTCAGCTTCATCCCCCCCGAGGCCGAACAGCACTTCCGCCTGATCGAAAAGCGCCAAAACGTCCGCGTTCCCCGCGAGCGCCTGGCCGGCTTCGAACCGACGACAGAAGCCAAGCCGCTCCCGCCCGGCGCCAACGACGGCACCGGCGGCATCAAGGGCAAGCGCAAGAGCAAAAAAGACAGGCTGCGCGAAGCCGCCGCCAAGGCCGCCGTTTGAGCGTCTGGCTGAGCCCGTGTCACACCTTGGGGTCACACCCCAAGTGTGACACGAGCTCGTGTATTGAACGGCTGAAGTCGTGTCCCGATTCGGGTGTGACCCCATGGTGGGACACGGCCTCGAGCACGCGCACAGATGAGCCCGTGTCACACTTGGGGTGTGACCCCAGGGTGTGACCCCAGGGTGTGACACGGGCTGGGCTGTTATGGAGTGGTGGCGAGCTTGATGCGGCGGCGGAGGCGGTCGGCTTCGGCGCTGTCGCCGGCTTGTTCGGCGCGCTGGAGCTGGACGTTCAGCCAGGCCAGCACGGCGCGGCGCCAGCCTTGGGCTGAGGCGGTGTTGATGGCTGTCGTTACCAGCTCGGGCGTGGCGCGGTTGGCGCGCATCAGGGCGCCGGCGGCGACCATGCGCGATAGCGGGTCGCTGATCGCGGCTGCTGCCGATGCGGCGGCTGTATCGCTTGCGGCGCCAGCCACCGCACGTTGCGGCTCGGGCAGCAGGGCGGCGTCGGATGGCGTGGCGCGGCCTGCGAGGTAACGGGCATAGGCCTGGTCAGCGGCCGTTGCGTCCGGCTGTAGCGGCGTGAAGCCGGAACATTCCTCGAACACCAGCGCTGCTACCTGTACCGCGCAGCGCAGCAACTCGATGCGAATCGCCAGCGCTGGCTGGGCGGTGCTGCCTACCTGGTTGCGTGCCAGGCCGAATTCGCGTTCGGCGACGGCGGTCTTGCCTTCCATGTAGGCGGAGGTGGCGCGCTCGGTGGCTCCGGCGGCGTTTAACTGCCAGTCCGGCACGCGCGGGCCACTGCTGCAGGCGGCGAGCAGCGCGGCAGCCAGTGCCGCTGCGATTGTCGTCATTCTCATGGGAGCTTGATCTCCGGTTCGCTGCGCTTGAATGGCCATTTGCGGTTCAGCTCATTGATCATCTGTTCAACCTTGCGCAGGTTGGCGTCGACTTCGGCGCGCAGGGTGCTGAGGTCCTCGGTGGCGGCGCGCGTGTTGGCGCCGACCGCTTGCGCTTCCACCAGCACTGCATCGAGCTTCTTCAGCGAGTTGCGCGCATCGGCCAGCAGGGCGTTCAGCTGCTGTACTGCCGCCTGCGTATCGTTGGCCAGGCCTTTGTCGCCGAATACGCGCTTGTCGGCGTTGCCCACCAGGCTGTCGGCCTTGACCACCAGCGAGTTGGCATTGCGAAGCAGTTCGCGTGCCTTCTGGTCTTCGCCGGCCAGCACGCCAAGCGCGCCGCCGGGGCCATTCAGTTTCTCGGTGACTCCTTGCACGTTGCGCAGGCTGTTGCCGAGGGCGGATTCTTCCGCCGTCAGCGCTGCCAGGTTGTTCAGCAAGTCCTTGGCCGACTGCAGCAGGCGCGGGATTTCGGCGGCCATGTCGCCCACCAGCAGCGCGCGCTCGGCGTCCGGCGGCAGCGGCGGGTCGGCCGGGATGCCGGTGAAGGCGCGCAGTTTGGCGCCGCCCACCAGGCTCTTTTCCAGCGTGAAGATACTGGTGGTGCGCAGCCAGTGCGCGTCCTTGCTCGGCACGTCGACCAGGATGCGTGCCTTGCCGTCCTGCGCCAGCTCGATGCGCTGCACGCGGCCGATGGGGAAGCCGGCAAAAGTCACGTCCATGCCGACCGTCACGCCTTCGGAATCGTCGGCGGTCAACACCAGCCGCTGCGTCGGCTCGAAAGCGCCGCGCGCGTACATCAGGTAAAGCACTGCGCCAAGCACCAGTGCAACCAGCAGCACCAGCAGGGCCACGGCCTTGGCTTCCGCGTTGTGGATCGGCGCCGGCTCTGGGCCGGAAGTTGGAGGAGTCGTTTCGCTCATATCGTCAATAATAATTACCCGTCAGGGATGCCGCTTCCACCACCAGGATCACTGAGAACATGCGCACCATGTCGGCCAGCCCATGCGCGACGCCTCGGCGCCGCAGCGGGCTGGAGGCGCCGGTGTAGTAGGAAGAGGCCAGCGGAATCACCGCCACCGCGAGGCTGAAAAACACCACCTTCAGCACCAGGATCAGGCACACGGCCGGATTGAAAATCTGTCCCACCACGCGCGTGTAGCCCGGCAGCGCCCATGGCGTGAAGCCATACATCACCAGGTAGGCCAGCACCAGGGTCACCAGGCAGCTGACAGCAGCCAGCATCCACACCGCGAACACACCGGCGGCGGCGCGCGGATAGAATTGCGTGCGCAAGGCCGCACGCGGATCGGGCGCATGGCCAGCCAGCCTTTGCTGCGCGAATTCGACGCCGGCCGGCAGGGTGGTGCGCAGGGCCACAAAAAGCGCTGCCGTCAGCGGCACCAGTTCCAGCACCAGTACCCGCACCACCATTTCCAGCGCATAGCGCGACAGGCCATAGCTCGCCGAAGTCACGACGACGATGCGGATGATGACAAGGCTGATCAGTGCGCAAAGCACGGAGAACCATGCCAGGTTGACGGTGGTGGCAACGACGATCTGTTCGGACAGCATGCGCCGATTATCGCGCCGGTAGCTGGATGGCGCCATGGCGCGCGTCAGCAGCAGTGCGGCGAACTGCAGCAGCTGCCACCAACTGGTCAGCCATGCGATTGCAGAGCGGTGAGCGTTCATGGTTGGCATACTAGCATTAAGGATAAGCTATGGTGTATCGTACTATGTTATGAAACTACTAAAATTGCTCCTGGCAGCGACGTTGGTTTGCTGCTCTTTCGTGGCTTCCGCCGCCCCCGATCCCGCTACGCCGCTGCCGCTCGATCCCCAGATCAGGACTGGCAAGCTGGCGAACGGTCTGACTTACTACATCCAGCAAAACCGCCGCCCTGAAAAGCGCGTTGAACTGCGCCTGGTGGTGAAAGCGGGTTCGGTGCTGGAGGACGAGGACCAGCTTGGCCTGGCCCACTTCACCGAGCACATGGCCTTCAACGGTTCGACCCATTTCAAGCGCCATGAACTGATTTCGTGGCTGCAGTCGGTGGGCGTTAAATTCGGCGCCGACCTGAATGCTTATACCAGCTTCGATGAAACGGTGTACATGCTGCCGATCCCGGTCGACAAGAAGGAAAACCTGGACAAGGGCTTGCTGGTGCTGGAGGACTGGGCGCAGGGCGTAACCTTCAACGATGCCGACATTGAAAGCGAGCGCGGTATCGTACTGGAAGAACTGCGCCTGGGCAAAGGTGCGACCGACCGCATGAACAAGGTGCTGCTGCCGAAGATCTTCAATGGCTCGCTGTATGCACGCCGGCTGCCGATCGGCAAAGCGGAAATCCTCAAGTCATTCAAGCCAGAGGCGATTCGCCGCTTCTACAAGGACTGGTACCGCCCGGACCTGATGGCGGTCATCGTGGTGGGCGACGTCGATCCGCAGGAGGCCGAGCGCCTGGTCGCCAGCCATTTCTCGAAGCTGGTGAACCCGGCCAATCCGCGCCCGCGCATTTACCCGCCGATCCCGGAACGCAAGGAGTCGGAGGCCATCGTGGTCACCGACCGCGAAGCGACGTCGAACCTGGTGACGATCCGTTATCCCTTCAGCGAACGCACCGAGTCCAGGACGGTCGGCGAGTACCGCGCGCGCATGGTGGAACTGCTGTCGGCGGCCATGCTGAGCCAGCGCATTGCCGAACTGTCGCAGCAATCCAATCCGCCCTTCCTGCAAGGCTATAGCAATATGGCCAAGGCGGTGCATGGCTACCAGGCTTTCGTTTCAAGTGCGGTGGTAGGCAAGGCAGGCGCATTGCCAGCCATTCGCGCAGTGGTGGAGGAGGGCGAACGTGCCCGCCAGCTTGGCTTCAGCGCGGCGGAACTGGAGCGCGCCAAGAAAAACATGATGCGTTTCATCGAGAACCTGTACAACGAGCGTGACAAGACAGAATCCTCGGCCTATGTGAGCGAATTCACACGTCATTTCCTGGATGGCGAATCGATGCCGGGCATCGAAAATGAATATGGCTATTACAAGGACCTGCTGCCGGGTGTAACGCTGGAGGAGGTCAACGCCCAGGTGCGCAGCGCGATTCCGGTCGGGCAGAAGAAGCTCGTTATCTTCATGGGCAACGACAAGTCCGGCACCGTAGTGCCGCAGCCGAACCAGATGCTGGCCACCGTGGAAGAAGCCGAAAAAGCCACCGTGTCGGCGCACGAGGAAAAAGCCTTGGCAGCGAGCCTGATGGCGCAACCGCCCAAAGCCGGCCGCATCGTCAAGGAAACCACCGACAAGCTGCTGGGCACCACAGAGCTGATGTTGTCGAACGGGGTGAAAGTCGTGCTGAAGCCGACCGACTTCAAAAACGACCAGGTGCTGATGACTTCAACCCGCTTCGGCGGGCAGTCGCTGGCCGAGGAGGGCGATATTGTCAACGCCCGCTATGCCACCGCCATCCTCGCCAGCATGGGCGTCAATGGCTATGCGCCGCTGGATTTGCAGAAAATGCTGGCCGGCCGCAGCGTGCGTTCAGCCTTTGCGATTGGTGGTGTCACGGAAGGTTATGGCGGCGGTTCCAGCAGCAGCGACGTGGAGACCATGCTGCAACTGGTCTACCTGCAGATGACGCAGCCGCGCCGTGACCAGGCCTTGTTCGATGTGTTCATCGACAAGCAGCAGGAGCAGGCACGCAACGCCCAGGCGCGCCCGGAGGCGGTGCTGACGGATACCATGCGCACCACCATGTACGGCAACCATCCGCGCGTGGGCCTGACGCCGCGCCCGGAAGAACTGGATGGCATCCGGCTTGACCGCGTGATGGCGCTGCAGAAGCAGCGCATGTCGAGCGCCTATGGCATGACTTTCTTCTTCGTCGGCAGCTTTGACGTGGCGAAGATCAAGCCTCTGCTGGCGACCTACCTGGGCGGCCTGCCGGCAGCGAAAATCCCAACCGAGTACAAGGACCGCATGGTACGTCCGGTACGTGGCGTGGTGAAGAAGGAAGTGCGCCGCGGCCGGGAACAAAAGAGCCAGGTCAGCATCGCCTTTGCCGGCGAGGCCAATTTCAATGAAGTCGAGCAGTTGCGCCTGCGCGCACTGATCGAAATCATGCAGATCAAGGCGACCGAAGCGCTGCGCGAGCAGCGGGGCCTGGTCTATACCGCGAACATTTCGGGCGGCATGGCTCGCCATCCCTACGCCAATTACTCCATCAATATCGGCCTGCCAACGGCGCCTGAAAACGTGGACAAGGCGATTGAGGCCACTTTCGCCGAAGTACGCAAGCTGCAGGAAATGGGACCGGAGGAGGCCGACCTGGCCAAGGTCAAGGAAAACTGGACCACCAACTACCGCAAGTCGCTGCGCGAAAACGGCTGGTGGATCGTCAGCCTGCAGCAGTCGCTGGTCAACAAGACCGATCCCAAGCTGCTGCTGCGGCAGAACGAAATGATCGCCAGCCTGACCGTGGCGGACGTGCAGGCGGCAGCCAAGCGCTATTTCGACTTCAATAATTATGTGCAGGTGGCGCTGCATCCGGCGGAGAGCAAGCCTGAAGCCAAGCCGGAGGCAAAGCCGGAAGCGGCCGCCGAAGCTGCTAAACTGCCGGACTGATTGTGATTTCGAGTTGTTTTAAATGCATGGTTTCCGTCCCGACCTGGCGCGCTGGCGCCAGTTGCCATCGCCTGCCTGGCTGGCGCGCCTGCTCGATGGTGTGCCTGTGCTGGCAGCGCCGGGCGGAGTGTGGCGCCTGTTTGAAGTAGGCTGCGACAGCCTCGCCGCCTACCAGTCCGGCCATATCCCTGGCGCCGGCTACATCGATACCAACCGTCTCGAACGGCAGCCGCTGTGGAACAAGGTTTCCGACGATGCCTTGCTGGCGCTGCTGCTGGAAAACGGCATCCGCCACGACACCACTGTCATCCTGTACGGCCGCAGCTCGCTGGCCGCCGCCCGCGCCGCCCACCTGATGCTGTATGCCGGCGTGGCCGACGTGCGCCTGCTCGATGGCGGCTTCGATGGCTGGCTGCGGGCCAGCCACGCGCTGGAGCAGGGGCCCGGCCCGGCGCCGCAGGCCGCGGCATCCTTTGGCGCCGCCTTCCCGCTACGCCCCGACTACATGATCGACACTGCGCAGGCGCGCGAACTGCTGCGGCGGCCGGACGGCGCCCTGGTCAGCATCCGTACCTGGCAAGAGCACGTGGGCGCCACGTCCGGCTACAGCTATATCGATGCGCGCGGCGACATCCCGGGCGCACGCTGGGGCCGTGCCGGCAACGATGGCGATGTCCACAGCATGAGCGACTACCAGCGCGCTGACGGGACGATGAAACCTTCAGCGGAAATCAGCGCGCTATGGCGCCAGGCGGGGATCGAGCCCGGCCAGCGTACCGCTTTCTACTGCGGCACCGGCTGGCGGGCTTCGCTGGCATTCTTCTATGCCTGGTTGATGGACTGGGAACGCATCAGCGTATACGACGGCGGCTGGTGCGAATGGAGCAGGGTTAATCCGCCTGCATCATGTAGCGGATCGCGGCTTTAAGCTGGCTGGCATCGAGCTCCGGTTTGCCGCCGCGGGCCGGCATGGCGCCGACCCCTTGCACTGCATTGCGCACCAGGCCATCCAGGCCGCCGGCACGCGCCATGCGCTGCTGCCACTCCTTGCTGTCGCCAAGTTTCGGCGAGCTGACCATCACATTCTCGCTGGCGTGGCAGGCGATGCAGACCGATTCATATACTTCCCGGCCGACTTGCCGGCCCTGGCCCTGGGCCAGTACCGGCAGGCTGGCCAGCAGCCCGCAGGCTGCCAGCAGGGCGGTTGCCAGCCGCATGATTACTTCTTGCCTTCCTTGGCGTTGAACATTTCCTTGGCGTAGACGATGCCCAGGCCATAGCCGCCGCCGTGTTCAGAGGCGATCTTCGTCACAGGAGCGTAGGTTTCGCCGCGTGCCCAGTCGCGCTGCAGTTCCAGCATGTACTGCAGCCAGGTCACAGGACGGGCGCCGGCTTGCACCATGCGCTGCACAGCCATGTCGTGCGCTTCCTTGCTGACGCCACCGGAGGCGTCGGTCACGATGTACACCTCGTAGCCCTGGTCGATGGCCGACAGCGCGGGCTGCACCAGGCATACCTCGGTCCACAGCGCCGCCATCACGACTTTCTTGTGGCTGTTCTTCTGCACTGCATCGACGACGCGCTGGTCTTCCCAGGTGTTCATGGTGGTGCGGTCGATCGGAGTCTGTTCAGGGAACACCGCTTGAAGTTCGGGGAAAATCGGGCCGCTGAAGGATTTGGCGGCGACGGTGGTAAGGATGGTCGGCACCTTGAAGGTCTTGGCTGCCTTGGCCAGGCCGGTTACGTTGTTGCGCAGTTCTGCGATGTCGATGGAGCGGGTGGCGAAAGCCATCTGCGGCTGGTGGTCGATCAGCACCAGGGTGTGGTTCTTTGGCGTCAGCAGTTGTTCGGCTGGCGGCGCTGCGTGGGCGCTGGCGCTGAAGGCGAAGATGACTGGCAGTGCTGCTTTGATCAGGGATTTGACGTTCATGATGTGCTCCTTTGTTGTGGGATTGCGATGGAGTGAACTTTAATAAATCCGGATTGCGTAATAAACTAGAGAATGTGCAAATGATATTTACGTAAAATGGAACAATATGACCTGACCGACCTGCGCGCCTTCATCACGGTGGTGGAAAGCGGCAGCTTTGTGCGGGCAGCGGAGCAGCTGGCGGTCAGCACGGCCGCCATCAGCCGCCGCATCGCGACGCTGGAGGCGGCGCTGGGCAGCCAGCTGATCACCCGCACCACGCGCCGCAACGACATCACCGATGCGGGACGCGCCTTCTACGCCGATGCGCTGGCCGTGTTCCAGTTGCTGGACGAGGCTCACGACCGCGTGCGCCAGGGCCAGGACAGCGCCAGCGGCACCTTGCGCGTGGCGGCGCCACTCAGCTTCGGCATCCAGAAGGTAGCGCCGGTGCTGCCGCCCTTCATGCAGCGCCATCCCGAGTTGAAAGTCCAGCTGCTGCTGGAAGACCGCACCACCGACCTGCATGCGGAAGCCATCGATGTCGCGCTGCGTATCGGCTTCCTGCGCGATTCCTCGCTGGTGGCGACCCGCATTGGCACTGTCGGCCGCGTGTTTGCCGCATCGCCGGCCTATTTGCGGTGCGCCGGTAAGCCGACCACGCTGGCGGAATTGCGCGGCCACTCGGTGTTAAATTACAGCTTGCTCAGCGTGCGCGAAGAGTGGGGCCGCCTGATCGGCGATCCGGGCGAGCAGCTCGACCTGAAGGTGCCGCTGGCAGCCAATAATGCGGAGGCGCTGGCCGAATGCGCGATCCAGGGCATGGGCATCGTGCTGCTGCCGGAATTCGTGCTGGCGCCGGCGCTGGCGGACGGCCGCCTGGTGCAGTTGCTGGCGGACGCCAGCCCCGAGCCTTTCGGCCTGTTCGCGGTGCGGCCTTCGCGCCAGTTCACGCCGGCGCGGCTGCGGCTGTTCATCGACTATTTGCGGGAGTGCGGTTTCTGAAGGAGGTGCACCATGGATCGCCTGCCTGGCCCCACCGGCTTGCCGCTGCTGGGTAACGTTGGAATCGATACGGACCATTTCCACCAGAAGCTGGAGGAGTGGGCGCGCGAGTACGGCCCTATCTACCGCATGCGCCTGATGGACCGGCGCTTCATCGTCACCAGCCGGCGCGCGGATATCGGGCAGATCCTGCACGACCGCCCCGACCAATGGCGCCGTTCGCGGCGCGTGGCCAGCATCCTCGAAGAAGCGGCAGCAGTGGGCGTCTTCGCAGCCGAGGGCGAAGAATGGCGCCGCCAGCGCAAGCTGGTGATGCATGCGCTGACGCCGGAAGTCATCAATCGCTTCCACCCAAAGCTGGCAGCCATGACCGAGCGCTTGTGCCTGCGCTGGCTGGCAGCGGCCGAAGCGGGGCAGCCGCAACGCTTGCTGCGCGACCTGAAGGCATTCGCGCTCGATGTGGCAATCGGCATGGCCATGGGCCAGGACCAGGACATGGTGCAGAACGAGGACAATCCGCTGCAGCAGGATATCGAATTCGTGTTCACCCAGGTTGCGCGCCGCCTGGTGGCGCCCATCGCTTATTGGCGCTCCATCAAGCTGCCATCAGACCGCGCCACCGAGGCTGCGGGCCTGCGTATCCGCGCCACGGTGGACGGCTTCGTTGCTGACGCACGGGCGCGCATGGCGGCCGACCCGGCGCTGTCCGACAAGCCAGGCAACCTGCTGGAAGCAATGCTGGCAGCGGCGGACATTCCCGGCTCCGGCATCAGCGACGAAACGGTGCGGGCCAATGCAATCATCATGGTGTTTGCCGGCGAAGACACCACGGCCAATACCATCGCCTGGCTGCTCTACCTGTTGTCGCGCAACCCGCAAGCCGCCGCACGCCTGGCCGAAGAAGCCGATGCCGCACGCGACGCAGCGCAGACGCCATACCTCGACGCCTGCATCCAGGAATCCATGCGTCTCAAGCCGGTGGCGCCGATCCTCGGCGCGGAGGCAGTGCAGGACGCGACCCTGGATGGCGTGCAGGTGCCTGCCGGCACCGTGGCCTTCATGCTGCTGCGCCACTCCTTCGAGCGCGAAGTGCCGCTGGCTGATGGCGCCGAGTTCCGGCCCGAACGATGGCTCGATCCCGCCACGAAGGAAAAGCTGGAAGACCCTGCGCGCAAGATGGTGCCCTTTGGCGGCGGGCCGCGCTTCTGTCCGGGGCGCTACCTGGCCATGAGCGAGATCCGGACCCTGATGCTGATGGTGGCGCGCAGCTTCGCCATCGAGGCCGCGCCCGGAGCACCGCCGGTGGAGGAGGTATTTACCGTCACCATGACGCCAAGCGCATTGCCGGTGCTTTTACGGCCCCGTACCCTGTGATAGGTTTGCAAGCATGCCAACATTGACAGAGAGGGAAGCATGTTGAAAAAGATTTCGATGGGCCTGATCCTGGTGATTGTTGTGATCCTCGGCCTGGCGCTGACACAGCCGGACAGCTTCAAAGTACAGCGCAGTGCCCGCATCAAGGCGCCGCCCGCGAAAATCATGGGCTACCTGAACGACTTCCATCAGTGGACGGCATGGTCGCCATGGGAAAAGAAAGACCCGAACATGCAGCGCATGTTCGAGGGCGCGGCAAGCGGCAAGGGGGCAGTCTATTCCTGGAGCGGCAATGGTGAAGTGGGGCAGGGCCGCATGGAAATCATTGAGAACAACGCGCCCACCCAGCTTGCCATCAGGCTCGATTTCATCAAGCCGTTTGCTTCCTCCAACCGCACTGAATTCGTGTTGCAGCCGCAAGGTGAATCCACTGTGGTGACCTGGACCATGACCGGCCCGAGCCTGTTCGTGACCAAGGTGATGGGCGTGTTCATCAACATGGACAAAATGATCGGGAAAGACTTTGAACAGGGCCTGGCGCAACTGAAGGAAGCCGCTGAAAAATGAATGCAACAGGAAAATGCAAATAGTCCAACAGGGCTATACTGAATCTATTCACTGCGCCGGGGGCTGCCATGAAAAGAATCCTGTTGTTTGCCGCAGCCCTGCTGGCTGCCCAAGGTGCGCTGGCGGGCCCATTGCGTAACGACCATCCCATTGTCGGCACCTGGCGTTTCGAATTGCCTGACGGTTCTTGTCACGAGGTGTACCGCATTCGCGCCGACGGCTCAGCCCTGATCACCAGCGCTGCAGAGATAGCCGAAACGGAATTCCAGATCGACGACCAGCCCGACAGCGATGGTTTTTACCAGTCCAATGACAAGATCGTGAAAGACAACGGCAAGAAGGATTGCACCGGCGAGATTACCCAGGTCGGCCACGTCATCCAGTCCTTCATCGTGTTCCACCCTTCGAACAATATGTTCCTGATGTGCCAGCGGCGCGATATGGGCAGCTGCATCGGCCCCTTCATCCGCGTGCGCGGCACGGAAATCTAGCGGCCCGCCGCGCGCCACGCCCCGGGATTCATGCCGGACCACTCGCGGAAGGCATGGGTGAAGGCGCTTTGCTCCTGGTAGCCAAGCAGGAAGGCAATATCGACCAGCGACAAGCCGGGCTGGCGCAGATAGTCGCGCGCCAGCGCAAAGCGCGCCTCGTCCAGCACCTGCTGGAAGCTGGAGCCGGCATCGGCCAGCTTGCGCTGCAAGGTGCGCGGCGCCAGTCCCAGGCCTTCCGCCACGCTGGCAACGCGCACCTGGCCCTGCGACAGCCGGTGCACGATGGCTTCATGTACCTGCGCCACGATGCCGGCATTGGCCGGCGTGGCGCGCTGCTTGAGGAGCTGTTCGGCGTGCTGCTGCAGCACGGGATAGAGGCTCACATCCGCATTCGGCACCGGCCACCCGAGCAGCGCGGCTTGAAACTGCGCCAAATTGGACACGGCGTTGAAACGGGGCAGGGCGCCGAATACGCGCAGGTACTCGGCGTGGCCGGCCGGATCGCCGCCATCGTGCATCAGCGACAGTTCGGCCGGCGGCAGCGTGGTGCCGGCCAGCCAGTTGCCGAACACGCGGATGCCGGCAAACACGCTGTCTGCCAGGTGGCGGTGGTGTGCCGGGTAGTTCGAGTGCCAGGTGTAATCGGCCAGCGCGCCATGGATTTCAAGCGTGGAGCGTCCCAGGTCGTGCGCCAGCTGCTCGTAGCGCATGGTTTGCTCGAAAGCCTGGCCGAAATCGCGGCAGCTAAGCAGGATCAGGCCATATACCGTGTAAGTGCCCAGTTTGACGCGCTCGCCCACGTGCAGGCCGAAATGCGCGTCATTGGCCAGCCTGGCGGCGATGTCGAGCAGTTTCACATAAGTGTCGGCCGGCAGGGCTTCAGGCAGCGGTTCCAGGGAGCCTGCGGGCAATCCGGCTGCCTGCTCAAGCGTTTGGGGCGTGACCCCGCGCGCAGCCGCCGCCTCCAGCATGGGTTGCAGGTAGGAGCCCGCTACGCGAGCAAGCTTGGCATGATCGAACAATTCGGCTGGCATGAAAACGCAAGACTGGCGGGTGGCAATGGATTAAGCTTTTATTGAGCAAAGTATAACAAGGGATTGCACATGAAACGATGGAACGGTTGGGGCGAGGAGACGGTCGAGTTCCCGCTGCATGATGACGCACTCGCTTTCCTGGCCAGCCGCATTGGCCCGGGCAAGCCGGTGCGGGATGCCAGCTTCGACGCGGCCTGCGAATCGCTTGCGGCATCGCGCCTGCCAGCGCATCCCCTGATTGATGCCACGCCCGCTACCCGCCTGCGCAATGCGCTTGGCCAAAGCCTGCCGGACTGGCTCAAGCTGCGCTACGGCCGCATTGGCAGCGCCCCCGATGGCGTGGCCTACCCGGAAAGCTCGCAGCAGGTGCGCGAGCTGATTGAATTTGCACAGCGCCACGGCGTGGCCCTGATTCCGCAAGGCGGCGGCACCAGCGTGGCCGGCCACCTGACCGCGCCGGACGGCGACAAGCCGGTGCTGGCGGTTAATATGACGCGCATGGGGCGCCTGCACCACCTGGACAAGCAGTCGCTGCTCGCCACCTTCGGGGCCGGCGTGCTGGGACCGGACCTGGAAGCGCAATTGCGGGCACACGGCTACATGCTGGGCCATTTCCCGCAATCGTTCGAATACTCCACGCTGGGCGGCTGGGTGGTTACGCGTTCGTCCGGCCAGCAATCCCTGCGCTATGGCCGCATCGAGCAGATGTTTGCGGGCGGCGTGGTGGAGACCCCGCAAGGGCGGCTGGATATCCAGACTTTCCCGGCATCCGCAGCCGGCACCGACCTGCGCGAAATCGTGCTCGGCTCCGAGGGCCGCATGGGCATCCTGACCGAAGCCACCGTGCGCGTGAGCCAGGTGCCGGAGTATGAGGCCTTCCACGCGATCTTCTTCCCCGACTGGGAACGCGCCGAAGCAGCCGTGCGCGCACTGGCACAGGCACGCGGTGGCTTGTCGATGCTGCGCCTGTCGAATCCATTGGAGACTGTGACCATGCTGGCGCTGGCCGGCCACAAGCGCCTGATTAGCTTGCTGGAAGGCTGGCTGAAGCTGCGCGGCTGCGGCGAAGGAAAATGCATGCTGATGATCGGCGCCAGCGGTCCGCGCGCGCAGGCCCGTGCAGCCCTGCGCGCCGCTATCTCGAGCTGCCGCGGCTTCAATGGCGTGCACGTCGGCCGTCGCATGGGCGACAAGTGGAAAGAAGGCCGCTTCCGCAACGTCTACCTGCGCAACGCTGCCTGGAAGCAGGGCTATGTGATCGACACGGTGGAAACGGCGGTCGACTGGCCACGCGTTTCGCTGATGATGCAGGCGGTCGAAGCGGCAGCAACCGGTGCGCTGGGCAGCTTGGGAGAGATGGTCCACACCTATACCCACCTGTCACACCTGTATGCCCAGGGCGCCAGCGTTTATACGACGTTTGTATACCGCCTTGGCGGCGACTTCGAAACCGATATGGCGCGCTGGCGTGCGCTCAAGCACGCGGTCAGCATGGCAATTGTCGACAACGGCGGCACCATCAGCCACCAGCACGGCGTGGGCAGCGACCACGCGCCCTACCTGCAAGCAGAAAAGGGCGCAGCGGGCATCGCCGCCATGCAGGCGTTGTTCTCGCACTTCGACCCGCAGGGCATCATGAATCCCGGCAAGCTGCTGCCGGCGGGGCAGGCCGCATGAAGCCGGCTGCGGCCCAGGCCGGCGCGAAGGCGGCGCCCCACTGGTTGCCGGGCGGCCGCGCGCAGGTGGCCGGCCTGCTGGCGCAGGAGTGGGACCTGCTGGTGGTCGGCGGCGGCATTACCGGCGCCGGCATCCTGCTCGAAGCCTCGCGGCGTGGCCTGCGGGCCTTGCTGGTCGAGCAGCGCGACTTCGCTTGGGGCACATCGAGCCGCTCGTCCAAGCTGGTTCACGGCGGCTTGCGCTACCTGAAGGAAGGGCAGTTCGGTCTGACCCGGGAGTCGGTCCATGAACGCGATGCCTTGCTGCGCGATGCGCCGGGGTTGGTCGAGCCGCTTGGCTTTGCATTCGGCGACTACGCCGGGCGCAAGCCGGGCCGCCGTGCCTTCCTGCTGGGCCTTGCGATCTATGACCGCATGGCAGGGCAGCGCGCGCGCCACTATTTCGGCGCGCAGGAATTCCTGGCGATGGCGCCGCATATCCGCAAGGAAGGCCTGCAGGGCGGGATCTGCTACCAGGACGCCAGGACCGACGATGCGCGCCTGGTCATGCGGGTGCTGCAAGAGGCGCAGTCGCACGGCGGCGTTGCTCTCAATTACTGCGCGGTGCAGTCGCTGCTGCGTGATGACGCCACCGTGTTGCCTGCTGCCGGCGGTGCATACACGCCGGGCGACGCCGCTGGTGCAAAGACTTCCACCGGCCCGGCGTTGACCATCGGCGCTGCAATTGCCACGCTTGGTGCCCACTCGCACGCAGATACCGGGGCGGCCGGACGCGTACGGGGCGCGCGAGTGCGCTGTGCGATCAGCGGCGAAACGCACGAGGTGCGTGCCAAACTGGTGGTGAACGCCACTGGCGCCTGGGCCGACCGCCTGCACGACAAGCCCGCGGCGCGGCTGCGGCCACTGCGCGGCAGCCACCTGGTGCTTCCTGCCTGGCGCCTTCCGCTGGCGCAGGCGATCAGCCTGATGCACCCGCACGACGGCCGGCCGGTATTCGCATTTCCGTGGGAGGGCGTCACCATCGTCGGCACCACGGATGTCGACCACCGCACCGACCTGCAACAGGAAGCTGCCATCACGCAGGAAGAAACCGACTACCTGATGGCCGCGCTGCACGACCAGTTTCCAACGCTCGCGATCAGCGAAGCCGACGTACTGGCCACCTACGCCGGCGTGCGCCCAGTGATCGACACCGGCAAGGCCGATCCCTCGAAAGAAGCGCGCGACCACGTGCTGTGGCAGCAGGACGGCCTGCTGACCGTCACCGGCGGCAAGCTCACCACCTTCCGCGCCATAGCGCTGGACGTGCTGCGCCACGCCGCGCCGCAGCTGCAGCACTGGCAAGCCGACCTCGCGCCAAGCGCCATTTTCGCGCCGCCAGCCGGTTCCACCGAAGCAGCCAGCCTCGCCAGGTCGTGGAGCCTGCCGCCAGGCCAGGCCCGGCGCCTGCAGGGCCGCTACGGCGCGCAAGCCGAAGCCGTGGTCGCTGCTGCGCAAGAGGGAGAGCTGGAGGAAATCCCGGGCACGGAAACCCTTTGGGTACAACTGCGCTGGGCCGCGCGCCACGAATCCGTGCAACACCTGGAAGACCTGATGCTGCGCCGCAGCCGCCTCGGCATCCTGCTCGCCAAAGGCGGGGCAGCGGTGCTGGGCCGCGTACGCCCCATCTGCCAGGCGGAGTTGGGCTGGGATGACCAGCGATGGGCTGCCGAAGAAGCGGCATATCTGGCATTATGCCGATCAAACTACAGCCTGCCGAAAGCACGCGAATGAGCAAATACCTTCTCTCCATCGACAACGGCACGCAAAGCGTACGCGCGCTGCTGTTCGACCTGCAGGGCAACCTGGTGGCCAAGACCCAGGTGCACCTGCAACCGGCATACTATTCCGAACAACCCGGCTGGGCCGAGCACAAGGCCGAAGGCTATTGGGACGCCGTATGCGCCGCTTGCCAGCGCCTGTGGACCGTTACCGACATCCCGCGCAGCGCCATCGCCGGCGTCGCCGTCACCACCCAGCGCGGCACGGTGCTTGCCGTCGACAGCGACGGCAAGCCTTTGCGCGCCGCCATCACCTGGCTCGACCAGCGCCGCACCGAACAAGTGCCGCCGATCGGCCCATTGTGGACGGCCGCCTTCAAGCTGGCCGGCGTCGATGGAACGATCGACTACTTCCGCCGCGAAGCGGAAGTCAACTGGATCAAGGCCCACCAGCCCGGCCTGTGGGACCGCACGCACAAATTCCTGCTGCTGTCCGGCTACCTGAATCACTGCCTGAGTGGCCGCTTTGCCGACTCCATCGGCTCCCAGGTTGCCTACATGCCGTTCGACTACAAGCGCCACGCCTGGGCCGGCGCGCGCGACTGGAAATGGCAGGCGCTGGCCGTGCGCCCCGACCAGTTGCCCGAACTGCTGCAGCCGGGCGAAGTGATTGGCGCCATCAACGCCAGCGCCGCAGCCGCCACCGGCATACCGGAAGGCGTGCCGCTGGTAGCCGCCGCCGCCGACAAAGCCTGCGAAGTGATCGGCGCCGGCGGCCTGGAGCCGCATATCGGCTGCCTCAGTTACGGCACTACTGCCACGATCAACACCACCACCAGCAAATATGTGGAGGTCACGCCCTACATCCCGCCATATCCAGCGGCCATCCCGGGCGCCTACAGCACCGAAGTGCAGATCTTCCGCGGCTACTGGATGGTCAACTGGTTCAAGGAGCAGTTCGGCCACCTCGAACAATCAGCCGCGATGGAGCAGGGCATGCCGCCGGAAGCGCTGTTCGACCGCCTGGTGAATGAAGTGCCGCCCGGCTCGATGGGCCTCATGCTGCAGCCGTACTGGAGCCCCGGCATCAAGGTGCCCGGGCCGGAAGCGAAAGGCGCCATGATCGGCTTCGGCGACGTGCACACCCGCGCCCACATGTACCGCGCCATTCTTGAAGGGCTGGCCTACGCCCTGCGCGAAGGCCGCGAGCGCATCGAAAGGCGCAGCGGCACGAAGATCACGGAATTGCGCGTGGCAGGCGGTGGCTCGCAAAGCGATGCAGCCATGCAGCTCACGGCCGACATATTCGGCCTGCCCGCAGCGCGCGCCCACGTCTACGAAACCAGCGGCCTCGGCGCCGCCATCGCCATTGCAGCCGGCCTGGGCCTGCACAAGGACTTCCACACCGCCATTAATGCCATGACGCGCAAAGGCCGCGTGTTCCAGCCCGACCCCGCGCACCGCAAGACTTACGACCAGCTATACCACCGCGTCTACCTGAAGATGTACAAGCGCCTGCAGCCGATGTACGCCGAAATCGCCGCAATCACCGGCTACCCCGAAAAGCTATAAAACAAAAAGTCGGGGTCAGCTCCGGCAATCGGACAAAATCTCCGATTGCCGGAGCTGA
>DASWTB010000177.1:0-2557 GCA_036402315.1 Pseudoduganella sp.
CCGCTGATCAGACAGGGCCTGACCCTATGGGTCAGACCCTGGTTTACCGGTTTTAAAAGATAGGAACCAAGAATGAAATTTATTTCCACCGCCATCGGCGTTGTCCTGTTTATCCTGTTCTTTGGTTTTGCCCTGAAAAACACGCAGGAAGTCGACCTGCACCTGTTCCTGAATTACGAGCTGCGCGGCCCGCTGGTGCTGATGCTGCTGGCCTTCTTCGTGGCCGGCGCCGCCCTGTGCTTCCTCGCGCTGACTCCTACCTTGTTCCGCCAGCGCCGCGAATCGAACAAGCAGAAATCCACTATCGAATCCCTGCAGACCGCGGCCATGCAAGTGAACGAGCGCCCGCTGCCGGATAGCATCAACACCCAGCACTAAGAAAAAACATGGATTTTGAACTCTGGTGGCTGCTGGGCATCCCAGCTATGTTTGCCCTCGGCTGGATCGCCGCACGCGTCGATATCCGCGCCGTGGTGTCCGAATCGCGCACCCTGCCGCGCGGCTATTTCCGCGGCCTGAACCACCTGTTGAACGACCAGCCCGACAAGGCCATCGACTCCTTCATCGAGATCGTCAAGCTCGACCCCGAGACGGCCGACATGCACTTCGCACTGGGCAACCTGTTCCGCCGCCGCGGCGAAACGGAGCGCGCCATCCGCGTGCACCAGAACCTGCTGTCGCGTCCCGACCTGCCGGCCGAACAGCGCGCCCACGCCGAATATGAGCTGGGCCAGGACTACCTGAAAGCCGGCCTGCTGGACCGCGCCGAAGAAACCTATACCCGCCTGCTGGACACCTCGTACGCCGTGCAAGGCCGCAAGGCGCTGCTGGAAATCTACCAGCGCGAAAAGGAATGGAAGCGCGCCATCGAAGCCGCCCTCGCACTGCAGGAAGCCGGCGCCGGCTCGCGCCAGAAGGAAATCTCGCAGTTCTACTGTGAATTGGCGCAGGACGCGCTGGTGCACATGAAGCCAGAAGAAGCGGAATCCCTGCTGGAGCAAGCCCTGCAAGCTGACCGTTCGAGCGTGCGCGCCACCATTCTGTGCGGCGACGCGCAACTGGCCAAAGGCGACACCGAGGCCGCGCTGGTGACCTGGCGCCGCGTCGAACAGCAATCCGTGCCGCACACCGCCCTGGTGGCAACGCGCCTGATGGACGGCTACCGCAAGGTGGGCCGACCGCAGGAAGGCGTCAGCCTGCTCAAGTCCTACCTGGAACAGGCATCGTCCATCGACCTGCTGGAAGTCGTATTCAAGGCCGTGATCGAACTCGATGGCGTGGACGCCGCCAAGCAAGTGGTGCTGGACGAGCTGCGCCGCACGCCGACCCTGCTGGGCCTCGACAAGCTGCTGGAAGCGCGCATGATGGACGCCCCGGCCTCCGTGCTGTCCGAGCTGTCGATGGTAAAGAACCTGGTGCACGGCTACACGCAAAAGCTGGCCCGCTACCAATGCAGCCACTGCGGCTTCAAAGCCCGCCAGTTCTACTGGCATTGCCCGGGATGCAGCCGCTGGGATTCTTACCCGCCGCGCCGCACCGAAGAACTCAACGTAATGAATTGATAGGTGTCTGACCCTGCGGGTCAGACACCGGTTTACCGGTTTAAACAAAATGACCAAACACAAAGCGCCCGCACTCGACAAAGTACGCATCCTGGTCGCAGGCGACGTCATGCTGGACCGTTACTGGTTCGGCGACGTCAGCCGCATTTCGCCGGAAGCCCCGGTCCCCGTGGTCCGCATCGAACGCCGCGAAGCCCGCCTGGGCGGCGCCGCCAACGTCGCACGCAATGCCGCAGCCCTCGGCGCACACGCCGGCCTGCTGGGCATCGTCGGCGCCGACGAAGCAGGATCGGAAGTGGAGCAGTTGCTGCAAAGCGGCAGCATCCACAGCTACCTGAAGCACGACAACGCGATTTCCACCATCATCAAGCTGCGTGTGATTGGCCGCCAGCAGCAGATGGTGCGCATCGACTTCGAAGAGCCGCCAAGCGACGCTGTGCTGCGCAACAAGCTGGTGCAGTTCAAGACCTTGCTGCCGGAATACGACGTGATCGTGCTGTCCGACTACAACAAGGGCGGCCTGGTTGACGTGGCCGAAATGATCGCCACCGCCCGCGCGGCCGGCAAGATCGTGATGGTCGACCCGAAAGGCGACGACTTCTCGCCGTACAAAGGCGCCACCGTGCTGACCCCGAACAAATCCGAACTGAAGCGCATCGTCGGCTCCTGGAACAGCGAAGAGCAACTGGTGACCAAGGCGCAGAACCTGCGCGCCGAGCTGTCGCTGGACGCGCTGCTGCTGACCCGTTCGGAAGAGGGCATGACCCTGTTTACTGACGAAGGCATCTTCAACGTCCACGCCAGCGCCCGCGAAGTATTCGACGTCTCTGGCGCCGGCGACACCGTAATCGCCACCATGGCCGCCATGCTCGGCTCCGGCGCCGGCTGGCAAGAAGCCGTCGAAACCGCCAACCGCGCCGGCGGCATCGTGGTCGGCAAGCTCGGCACCGCCACCGTCACCCGCGAAGAACTATTTGCTTAAAAGTCGGGGTCAG
>DASWTB010000178.1:0-22557 GCA_036402315.1 Pseudoduganella sp.
CGACCGTAACCACATCGACTTCGGCCTGAACTACGACTGGGACCGTTTCAACTACATCCACGCCAACATCCTGTACAACAAGGCTGTTAACAACAACATTAACAACCTGACCCTGGCTGAACTGAATACCCTCGGCTACTACGGCGACTACGCCGACACCTTCAAGGGCCACCTGACCCCGGTCCGCGGCAGCGCGCAGGTTGAAACCACCCAGTCGCCAGCCTATTATGGCCTGGGCATCAACCCGTTCAAGAATCTGATCGCCTCGGCAGTTTCCAAGTTCCGCCTCAACGAAAACCTGGACGTGGCCTTCACCCCGTACCTGTGGTACGGCTTCGGCAACGGCGGCATTCAGCAGCGCGCTCAGTCCGAGCGTGCCTTCTACAACCCGGCAACCGGCATGCGCAACGGCACCGTTGACCTGAACGGCGACGGCGATACTCTCGATACCGTGCTGGTGGCTAACGCTTCCGTGACCAAGACCTTCCGTCCTGGCTTCAACCTGGCCTTCATCTGGAATGTGGGCAACCACGAAGTCAAGACCGGCGTCTGGTACGAGCGCGCACGCCACGGCCAGACCGGCCCGATGCTGGCCCTGACCAACGACGGCAACCGTGCCGACGTATGGCTGGAAGATGGCCAGATCCTGCGCCCTGACGGCCACGCCGCCAACAGCCGCGACTGGCTCTCCATTTCGACTGCTTACCAGGCCTTCCTGCAAGACACCATCAGCCTGATGGACGACAAGCTGAAGCTGAACTTCGGTGTGCGTGCCCCGCACGTCAAGCGTGAGTTCACCAACTACGGCGACGAAAATAACAACGTCAAGCCATACGGCTACGAGAAGAAGTATGACGAGGTCCTGCCGCAATTCGGTGCCCGCTACCGCTTCACCCCTGACGACCAGGTATTCACCTCCGTCGCGAAAAACATGAAGACTCCTCCGAACTTCGTGTTCGGCAACGTCGGCACCAGCGTGACTGTTGATCCTGCGAGCCTGAATCCAAGCGCCTTCCGCGACGTGGTTCCGGAAACCTCGTGGAGCGGCGACGTTGGCTATCGTCACCAGGACAGCAAGTTCATTGCGACCGTGACCGCCTTCTACACCGACTTCAAGAACAAGCAGGCTACTTCCTTCGACCCGGAAACCAAGCGCAACACCTACGTCAACGTGGGGCGCGAAAAGCACTCCGGCCTGGAAATCGAAGTCGGCAATATGCCGGTTAACGGCTGGTCCTTCTATGGCTCCTTCGGCTTGCTGAAGACCGAGCTGAAAGACAACCTGCCAAGCAGCTCCGGCGTGGTGCTGCCGACCGCAGGCAAGGATGCGCCAGCTGCGCCGCGCCGCAAGGCAGGCGTTTCGGTTGAATACCAGGACGGCCCATTCTGGGTGCGCGTGAAAGCACGTGCGACCAGCCGTCAATACGCCTCCATGCTTAACGATGAAGTGGCTCCAGGCTACACCACCTACGGTGTGGACGGCGGCTATACCTTCCCGAACTTCGGCGTGTTCAAGCGTCCGAAGCTGACTGTGAACATGAGCAACCTGAACAACAAGCAGTACCGCAATCCATCGTCCACCACCGTGGTCAATGCCTTGCCGTACAAGGGTGTGGCTGCTTCCGGCGCCAGCCGTTACTACCTGGGCGCTCCACGCTTCATCTCGGCCACCCTGTCGGTCGACTTCTAACTTCCGCCTGACGGCGTGAGCGGAAACGGGCCTTCGGGCCCGTTTTTTTTGTGCGTAACATATCGTTTCCCGGCGTAGGCTTGTGGTGCTTGCGCCTGTACAATCTCCCTTTAAATCCAAGCGAACTTCCATGAAGACCACCTACTTGCGTCCCCTCGTCCTGGCCTTGCTGCTGGCCGGTTGTAGTTCTATCGGACAGCGTCCCGACAGCCGGGTTGAACTGACCGTGGTTGGCCTGAACGACCTGCATGGACATATCGAAGCGTCCCGGTTCGAAAACGGCAAAGCGGGTGGTATCGATGCCGTGGCAGCCACGCTGCAAGCGTGGCGCAAGGAAGATCCTGAGCTGGTGGTAGTGGGCGCCGGCGACATGATCGGGGCCAGCCCGGCCATGTCGGCGATGTTCGCCGACGAGCCGACCATCCAGGCGCTGAACCTGCTCGGCATGCGCGCGACTTCGGTCGGCAATCATGAATTCGATGCGGGGCGGGTGGAACTGCTGCGCCAGGCCAAGGGGGGCTGTGCAAACTCGCCACGCCCGGAAAAAGCCTGCAAGTTCAACCCTGTCTGGGAAGGCGCCAAGTTCAGCTACCTGGCCGCTAACGTGATCGACACTCGTACCGGGCTGGCACTGCTGCCGGCTTACCGCATCGACGAAGTGAAGGGCGTGAAAGTCGCCTTCATCGGTACCGTGGTAAAGAACACACCGGAGCTGGTGGCCGCCAGCGGCATCAGCGGCCTGCAATTCATCGACGAAGCCGAAGCGGTCAACCGCTTGCTTCCCGAACTGCGCGCGCAAGGTGCGACCGCGTTCGTGGTGCTGATCCACCAGGGTGGTCATACCAAGGCGCGCTTCGACCAGCAGTACTGCAGTGACCTCGACGGCGAGATCGCCGATGTGGTCAAGCGCCTCGATCCCGAGGTGCGTGTGGTGGTGAGCGGTCATTCGCACAACGGCTACCTGTGCCGTGTGGACGGCAAGCTGGTGACGCAGGCCGAAAAATACGGCCATATGCTGTCGCGCATCTCGCTCGTGGTGGACCGCCAGACCGGCAAGGTGGTTGATGCCAGTGCGCGCAACATCGTGGTGGAGCCTGGAAAGTACCCAGGCGTACCGGAAGTCGATGCGCTGGTGGCGTCGGTGCGTGCACGCAGCAGCGCTGAGTTGGGCAAATCGGTGGCGAAAATCGCCGTGCCGTCGATCAGCAAACACATGATGCCTAATGCCGACGAGTCGCCTTTAGGCCAGCTTGTCGCCGATGCAATCCTTGCTTCGGCCCGCAAATGGGGGGCGCAGATTGCGTTTACCAACACCGGCGGGATCCGCACTGCGCTCGACGCCGGTGCCGGCAACGTGGTAAGCGTTGGCCAGGCGGCTGCCGTGCTGCCGTTCGGGAACGAGATCGTGGTGATGAACCTGACGGGCGCCCAGATCCTGGCGCTTCTGGAGGGCCAGTGGAGCGGCAATGAAGCGGAGAAGCGCGGTATGCTGCAGGTGTCGGAAGGCTTCGGCTACGCTTGGGATGGGCGCAAGCCGAAAGGCCAGCGCATCGTGCGCGACAGCGTCAAGCTGAATGGCACGGCGATCGAGGATGGCGCCAGCTATCGCGTGGCGGTGTATAACTTCCTGGCCGAAGGCAATGACGGTTTCGTGACGTTCCGCCAGGGCACCAACCAGGCGGCGACTGGCGTACGCGACGTCGATTCGCTGCGCAGCTACCTGGTGCGCCTTGAGCAGGACAATAAACCGGCCGGCACTTTCGGCGCAGTTCCGCGCATTATTCGCGTCAAGTAAAGAAAGGAAGGCTATGCGCCGCTATCTCCTCGCAGCCGCACTGGCTGCCTGTTTCGCCAGTGCCCACGCGGCTTTCCAGATCCCCGGCTTCGAACTGGTGCAAACCGCGCCGGTCGAAACTACGCTCAAAAGCGACGATCTGCGCGGCCCGATTGAAGTCTGGTCCGAGTTGTTCGACAACGCGAAGTCCGAGATCTGCATCGGCCAGTTCTACGTCGCCAGCGTGCCCGGCGCGCCGTTCGAGAAGGTCATCGAGCGCCTGGAAGCTGCCGGCAAGCGCGGCGTGAAAATCCGCTTCCTGATCGACAAGAAGGGCGTGGCGGGCCTGTCCGAAAAGGCCTCCGTGGATCGCCTGCGCGCCATCCCC
The DNA here is from genome assembly GCA_036402315.1 of Pseudoduganella sp. Lineage (GTDB taxonomy): Bacteria > Pseudomonadota > Gammaproteobacteria > Burkholderiales > Burkholderiaceae_D > Rugamonas. The sequence goes on from DASWTB010000178.1 coordinate 3,853, forward strand.
AACCTCGACATGCGCGTGCTGGACGTAAACCAGCTCACCGGCAACGGCATTATTCACGCCAAATACCTGACCGTGGACCGCAAGGTGGCCTTTATCGGCAGCCAGAATTTCGACTGGCGCGCGTTCACGCATATCCACGAAACCGGCTTGCGCATCAGCGATGCCAGGATAGTCGGCCAGGTTCAGGCGATCTTCGAGCAGGACTGGGCCGCGCAAGCGGCGCTGGCTGCAGGCAAGACGGTTGCGCCGCTGCAAGCGAAGGCCGCCATCCTGGCCGGCGCACCGTCGGCCACTGCGCTGGCATCGGCGCTGCCCTCCGACGCCAACTTCCTGATCGCCAGCCCGGGTGGCTTCAACCCGGCCGGCGTGCCCGATTCCGAAGTCGTTTTGCCTGCCTTGCTGGCCGACGCCAAACAGGAGATCCGCGTCTCGATGCTGGACTACGCGCCGCTGAGCTACGGCCCGAACGGCACGCGCCCGTTCTACGCGGTGGTCGACAACGCGCTGCGCGCGGCGGCTACGCGCGGCGTCAAGGTCAAGCTGCTGGTGTCGAACTGGAACCTGGAAAAGCCTGCCATCGCCCACCTGAAATCGCTGGCCATCCTGCCAAACGTTGAAGTGCGCATCGTGACGATTCCGAAAGCGTCCACCGGCTTCATTCCGTTCGCCCGCGTATGGCATAGCAAGACTCTGGTGATCGACGGCAAGCTGGCATGGGTCGGCACCAGCAACTGGGCCGGCGGCTATTTCGACCTGTCGCGCAATATGGAAGTGGTGATGCGCAACGAGGCCATGGCCAGGCGCCTGCATGCACTGCAGGAGCAGGCCTGGAGTTCGCAATATGCTGAGGTGCTGGACATCAGCAAGGATTACCCGAAACCGAACAAAGGGAAAGAAGAATGAAGAAGTTAGTACTGATCGCGGCGCTGTCCGGCGCCTTCCTGTCCACCAACGCCATGGCCTGGGGCAATGCTGGCCACCGCATCGTGGGCGCGATTGCCGATAACCTGATCAAAGGCTCCAACGCGGAAAAGCAGGTGAAAGCCCTGCTGCAGCCGGGCGAAGACCTGGAAAAGATCGCCAACTGGGCTGACTGCGTGAAGGGTACTTTCTGCGGCCCGCAGACGCAGGAAATGAATGACTACGTGGCGGCGCATCCGAAGCACAGCGAATACCACTACACCGACGTGCCATTCCAGCTTACCGAGTACCACTTGCATGGCGCCGGCACATCCGGCCACGACGTGGTGCAGACGCTGCAGCAGTGCATCGCGACCCTGCAGGACAAAGGCGACGGCAAGTTCACCAAGCGCCAGGCGCTGCTGATCCTGACCCACCTGGCCGGCGATATCCACCAGCCGCTGCACGTTGGCGCGGCCTTCGTCGACAAGGAAGGCAAGTTCGTGGTGCCGAAGACAGACAAGGAAATCGACTCCCTGAACATCTTCGACTCGCGCGGCGGCAACAACCTGCAGATGGATGAAGCAGCCCTGGCCGCGGCCAGTGCCAAGAGCGGCATTCCTGCCGGTGACGAAGCGCCATCCAAGTACCCGACCAAGCCGTTCCACTCCTACTGGGATACTACGGTGGTCGACTACGCCATGCGCCGCAGCAGCATGCGCACCGTGGACAAGTTCAGCCAGTGGGCCATCGACGGCAAGCCGGCCGTCACCCTGCCGAAGGGTGACGCCATCACCTGGCCGGAGCAGTGGGCCAACTATTCGCTGGTGGCAGCCAAGCAGGCATACGCCGACGTGAAAGTAGGCGTGGCAAGCAAGCAAACCAGCCGCAATGGCGAGTCCTACACCGTATGGGCGATGACCGTGCCGGACAGCTATCCGGTGCCGTCCTCCGCGCTGGCGCGCGAGCAGCTGATCAAAGGCGGCTACAACCTGGCCGGCCTGCTGCAAAAGATCTGGCCTTAAGGACCTGAGCGATGGCCTCCCGGCACCCACCCGACAACCGGCTTCCTGGGGGTATTTGGGTGCTGGGGCTGGTGAGCATGCTGATGGATGTTTCATCCGAGATGATCCACAGCCTGCTGCCCTTGTTCATGGTCGGGACGCTGGGCGCCAGCGGCCTGGCGGTCGGCATTCTGGAAGGCCTGGCAGAAGCGACCGCGCTGGGCGTCAAAGTATTCTCCGGCATCCTCAGCGACTACCTGGGCAAACGCAAACGGCTAGCCGTTATCGGTTACGGACTGGCCGCAATTTCCAAACCGCTGTTTGCAATTGCCGGCTCGATGGCGATGATTACCGCTGCGCGTCTGCTGGACCGGGTGGGCAAGGGGATACGCGAAGCACCGCGCGACGCCTTGCTGGCCGACTTGGCGCCGCAATCGATGCGCGGCGCAGCTTTCGGCTTGCGCCAGGCTCTTGATACGGTGGGGGCCTGCGCCGGCCCTTTGCTTGCTGCAGGCTTGATGCTGTTATGGGCCAATGATTTCCGCAGTGTGTTCTGGGTTGCCGTGATTCCCGGCGCGCTGGCGACAATATTGCTGGCGGTGGGCGTGCACGAGCCAGCCGCCTTGTCAGTCCGGGAGCGCATCAATCCGTTGCGGCGCGACCAGTTGCGTCTTCTTGGCCGCTCCTACTGGTGGCTGGTCGGCCTTGGCGTGATGTTCATGCTGGCCCGCTTCAGCGAAGCTTTCCTTGTCTTGCGCGCACAGGAGCGCGGCATCGGCCTGGCCCAGGTGCCGCTGGTGATGGCTGCAATGAGCCTGGTCTATGCGCTGTCCGCCTATCCCTTTGGGGAATTGTCGGACCGCGTGAGCCAGAAGGTGTTGCTGGCATGCGGCCTGCTGGTGCTGGTGGCAGCGGACGCCGTGCTGGCAATGGCGCACGGCTGGCAGGGCGTCATTGCCGGCGTGTTCCTGTGGGGCCTGCACATGGGGATGACGCAAGGCCTGCTGGCGGCCATGGTGGCAAACGCAGCGCCGGCCCACTTGCGCGGAACGGCCTTTGGCCTGTTCAACCTTGCCAGCGGAGTTGCGCTGCTGGTATCGAGTGCATTGGCAGGATTGCTGTGGGACCGCTACGGTCCCGCCTTCACTTTTGGGGCGGGCGCCGCGTTTGCCGTGCTGGCACTGGGGCTACTCGCGTTGGTGCCGATGGATCGGCGCGATGCGCCGCAGCTCAAGGCTTGATCCACAACTCGCTGCGCTGGAGCGGAGTCTCCGGCGGCAACTTCGGGTTGCGCAGCTCGATGATACGCCGCTTGCCGATCCGGGCCCGCTCTACCAGCGGGCCTTTGTGTTTCTGGAATAGCGCTGCAAGCGATCCGTCTTTGACCATCATCTCCATACCGGTCCTGATACGCTCGGCGAGCTTGTCGCCTTCCGCATCGCGGCGAACGAAGAAATAGCGGGGCAGGGGATAGCGCAGCATCAGCGTCGGTTCGATCACGATACTGGTGTGGGCCTTCCGTATGACATCGTACTCGCGCGGTGCTTCATCCAGCGCGCGCGGGAAAAAGTCGAAGCGGCCCGCCTCCAGCATGCTAAACAGGCTACCCGGCCGCGGCGATTCCACCACGCTGATGCCGGCGGCCGACAGCACCATGGAGTCGACCCAGCCCTTGCCCTGGCCCGCGCTCAGGTGCCGCAAGTCTTCCAGCGTGCGTATATTGGCAAAACGCGGCAGGTCGGCCTGGCGCACCAGCAGCAAACGCATGCCCATCAGGCCGCGGTCGATCGGGATGCGGATCGGCTGAAATTGCGCCTCCAGCTCGCGCTGGGTAGCGCGGGCAATGATGTTGATGGCGCCATCGGGACGGGCCAGCTCCTGCAGCATGCGCGGGATCGATACCGGCTCGCGCGAAGGCGACAGCGTGAAAGGGCCGAACCTGGCGCGTGTCTTTTCCAGGGCGGCCTGCAGCACGATCCAGTCAAAACCCTTGCTGGTGTCGAGTATCGAGAAATAGCGGGGAAACACCACGTGCGTGGCCGGCGGCTCCTGTGCGTACGCGGGCCGGACCAGGCCCAGGCAGCACAGTGCCGCAGGCAACATTCTCCGCACAATCCAGGTGCGCCGCTTCATGGGGGCCCTCCTTGCTCTTTGCAATATAGACCTCCCGCACTCCGGGCACAACAGCAATGCGTGTTGCGCACGGCATACCGGCTGGGCTCGCTCCTGGCCGTCGTGCTGATAGCATCAAACTCCACTTCTTGCGAAGGAGGGCATCATGGCTTGCAAACTTGTTTTGGCGCTGGCATTTGCTTGCGCTGCGGGTGGCGCTTGCGCTGAAGACTGGCATTTCAGCTATACGGGGTTCAATGAAAACGGGGTATTCCAGCATGACGCTCGCGTGGACGGCAGCTTCCGTGGCACAGACCTGGACCTGGATGGCGTCATTTCCCTGCCGGAGCTGACATCGCTGTATATCCAGGGGCGCGAATACCTGGATGGCTGCCTGAGCCTCAGCGACCCCTATTTCCGCTGCGAGATTGATGCGTTCAACTACAGCTTGACGGGGCAGTTGACGATCGACGCCAACTGGTGGGGCAATGACGAGGCCTTCTCCGGCTGGGGCGCAGGGCTGCGCACCGGCGACCGCTATTCGGAGTGGAGCTATGGGATGAATGAATGGCGGCGCGACTGGACCTGGACCAGCCTCACCATTTACGAAATCCTGCCGGCGCCGATACCGGAACCGGCGGGCGCTGCGATGTTGCTGGCGGGATTGGCGACCCTGGCCGGCCTGGGCCGGCGCAGGGCAAAGGAGGAAGTGCTTAGCGCGATTTGACGAACGGCACGCCGATAGCTTTCGGCGCTACCGACTTGGCCATCAGGCCGGCGAGTACGATCACCGTCACGACGTAAGGCACCATCTGGATCAGGGCGCCGGGAATGCGGCCGATCACCGGCAGGTCCACGCCTTCCAGCTGGATCTGCACGGCGCCGAAGAAGCCGAACATCAGGCAGCCGAGGAAGGTGTACACAGGACGCCAGTTGCCGAACACCATGGCGGTCAGCGCCAGGTAGCCGGCGCCGGCCGACATGTCGCGCAGGAAGAAGCCCGATTGCACGATGGCCAGGTAGGCGCCCGAGAACGAGCACAGGATGCCGGCGATCAGCATGGCGGCGTAGCGGGTGCGTTCGACGGATACGCCGGCTGCATCGGCTGCGTGCGGGTTCTCGCCGCAGGCGCGCAGGCGCAGGCCGAAGCGCGAGTGGTACAGGAACCAGTGCACCAGCGGCACCAGGATGAAGGCCAGGTAGACCAGCACGGAATGGCCGCCAATCAGCCTGGTGTAGAACCAGCCGAGGAATGGCACGTCCGCCACGGCGGCGCTGCCCGGCAGCACCACGTCGAACAGGCGCGCGTCGCCCAGGTCAGGAGTGCGGCCGCCTTGCTGGAAGAAGTACTGCGCGACCACGAAAGTCAGGCCGCTCATGGCGATGTTGATGGCAATGCCGCCCACCAGCTGGTTGCCCTTCTGGGTGATGGCGACGAAGCCTTGCAGCATCGCCAGCAAGACGGACACGCCCATGCCGGCCAGGATGCCGAGCCAGGGATTTTTGGTGGCGAAGGCCACGGCTGCCGACACGAAGGCGGAGGCCAGGATCTTGCCTTCCAGGCCGATGTCGATCACGCCGGAGCGTTCCGCAAACAAGCCGGCCATGGCGGCGAAAATCAGCACCGGCGCATTGCGCACGGTGGAGACGAGGATGGAGCCCAGGTGGAGATCTTCGAAAGTCATGGTCTTAGCCCTTGCGCGATTTGATCAGCTTGATGATGGCCGGGGCGTACAGGTTTTCCATAGCGCCGCAGAACAGGATGATCAAGCCCTGGATGAAGATAAAGGTTTCGGTTGGAATATTCGGTTTTTCCAGCGACAGGTCGAAGCCGCCCTGGATCAGTGCACCAAACAGCACTGCCGACAGGAAGATGCCGACCGGATGCTGGCGGCCCATCAGTGCAATCGCAATGCCGACAAAGCCCGCACCACCGACGAAGTTCAGCGACAGGTAGTGGGTCGAGCCCATGATCGAGTTGACCGAACCGAGGCCAGCCAGCGCGCCGGAAATCGCCATCACGATGATGATCATGGCGCTGATCTTGACGCCGGCGTAGTGAGCGGCATGCTGGTTCAGGCCCAGCGCGCGTACCTTGTAGCCCCATGAGGAGCGCCACATCACGACACCGTAAATCACCAGTGCAATGATGGCGAAGAAGAAGCTGATGTTCAGCGGGGTGTCGCCGAGCACGGTGATCCAGTTGCCCAGGCGCGGCATTTCAGCAGCAGCCGAGAACACTCGCGAAGCGGTATTCTGTTCGCCTGGCGGGATCAGGTATTTCACGATCACGAAGTTCATCAGCGAGGCGCAGATGAAGTTGAACATGATGGTGGTCACCACAATGTGAGAGCCGCGCTTCGCCTGCAGGTAGCCCGGAATGAAGGCCCACAGCGCGCCGAACAGGGCGGCGCCGATGATGCCGGCAGGGATCAGCAGGTACCACGGCAGCGAGGCGTCGAAGGCCAGCATGGCCAGCGTCAGGCCGAGGCCACCGAAGTACATCTGGCCTTCGGCGCCGATGTTGAACAGGCCTGCCTGCATCGCGATCGACACGGCCAGGCCGGTGAAGATGAAGGTGGAGGCGTAGAACAGCGTGTAGCTCAGCCCTTCCGGATTGACCACGGCGCTGTTGATCAGGATCTGCATCGACTCCAGCGGGTCTTCGCCGAGCAGGTGGATCACCAGCGCGGCCACCAGCAGGGCGGACATCAGGTTCAGGATGGGCAGGACAAAGCCGGTTGCCCAACGTGGCATATCGTTCGTGGTCATAATCAGTGTTTGTGCATGCCACCCATCAGCAAGCCGATGCGGGTGGTGTCGAATTCGTCGATTTTCAGTTCGCCGGTGATTTTGCCGCCGCACATCACGAGGATGCGGTCGGCCAGGGCGCGCACTTCTTCCAGTTCCACCGATACCAGCAAGATCGCCACGCCTTGGTCGCGTAGGGCCAGCAGCTGGGTGTGGATGGATTCGATGGTGCCGATGTCCACGCCGCGGGTCGGCTGGCCGACCAGCATCAGCTTCGGCTTGGCCAGCACTTCGCGTGCGATCACCACCTTCTGCTGGTTACCGCCGGACAGCAGGCCAATGCGCAGGTCTGGGTTGGCCGGGCGCACGTCGAACTCTTTCATCAAACCGGCGCAGCGCTGGGCGATGCCCTTGAAGTCGATCAGGCCCCATTTGTTCTTGACCTTGTCCTGGTAGCCGAAGAAGGTGTTCTGCATCACGGAGAAGGCCTTGATCACGCCGTCGCGCAGGCGGTCTTCCGGCACGTGGCCGATGCCCAGTTCGCGGAACTTGGTCGGCAGGCCGTCGGCATCGCCGTTTTTCGGGAAGGGCAGGGCCTTGCCTTCAAAATCCACCTCGCCGGAGGTCGGCAAGCTCATGCCGGACAGGATTTCCATCAGTTCGGACTGGCCGTTGCCGGACACGCCTGCAATCGCCACGATCTCACCGGCACGCAGGGTGAAGTTGATGTCCTGCAGCAGCTTGACGCCGTTAGCGTCGGACAGTTGCAGGTTCTTCACTTCCAGCACCGGCTTGCCCGGGTTGTAGGCGCCGCGCGGCAGGTTGTTTTCGATCGGACGGCCGACCATCATCTGCGCCAGCTCTTCCTTGGTGGTGTCGGCAGTCTGCACTGCGCCCACCACGCGGCCGCCGCGCATCACGGTGACAGTGTCGGTGATGTCCTTGATCTCCTGCAGCTTGTGGGTGATCAGGATGATGGTCTTGCCCTGTTCCTTGAACAGCTTGAGGATCTCGAACAGCGATTCGGTTTCCTGGGCGGTCAGCACGGCGGTCGGCTCGTCCAGGATCAGGATGTTGGCCGAGCGGTAGATCTGCTTCAGGATCTCGACGCGCTGCTGGGCGCCCACCGACAGGTCGTGGATGGTGGCCAGCGGGTCGACGTCGAGGCGATAGCGGTCGCAGATTTCGCGCAGCTTCTTTTCGACCGTGGCGCGGTGCTCGCGCAGGCGGAAGCCGCCCTCGCTGCCCAGCATCACGTTATCGAGCACGGTCATGTTCTCGACCAGCATGAAGTGCTGGTGCACCATGCCGATGCCGAGGCGGATCGCTTCGTGCGGGTTGTGGATGTGCTGCACCTTACCGTCCAGCAGGATCTCACCGCCATCTGCGCGGTAATAGCCGTAAAGGATGCTCATCAAGGTCGACTTGCCGGCGCCGTTCTCGCCCACCAGGCCATGGATGGCCCCTTTGGCGATGGAGAAACTGACGTCCGTATTCGCCTTAACCGCCCCAAAATGCTTGGAGATATTGCGGAATTCTACTGCTGGCGTCATAGGGATTTTCGGTCTTATTTACTGAAAAACGCGCCGGACGGGAAATCCCGTCGGCGCGTTCTCTTTAATGGAACTGCTGGTTAGGCCGGGCAAGCGGCGTTGGTGGTGCGGATGTCGATGACCTTCACTTTGCCATCGATGATGTCCTTGCGCGCGCCCATGACCTTCTTCTCGATCTCAGGCGTGATCACCTTGCGGTTGTGAGCGTCCAGCGCCCAATCCACGCCACCTTCCTTCAGGCCCTTGGCGGTCACGCCAGCCTTCCAGGTGCCGTTCTTCATCTGCATGAAGGAGTCATAGACGGCGTTGTCGACGCGCTTGACCATGGAGGTCAGCACGGAGCCTGGATACAGGTGGTTCTGGTTGGAGTCCACGCCAATCGACAGCTTGCCTTTTTCCTTTGCAGTCTGCAGGGTGCCCATGCCGGAACCGCCGGCTACGGCGAACACCACGTCCACGCCGCGGTCAAACTGGGCACGTGCCAGCTCGCCGCCCTTGGCAGGGTCGTTCCAGGCGGCGGAAGTGGTGCCGACCATGTTAGAGATCACTTCGGACTTCTTGTCGACCGACTTGGCGCCCTGGGCGTAGCCGCAGGCGAAGGTGCGGATCAGGGGAATGTCGATGCCGCCGATGAAGCCCAGCTTCTTGGTCTTGGACGCCATGGCCGCGGCCACGCCGACCAGGTAAGAGCCTTCTTCTTCCTTGAACGTCACGGAGTTAACGTTGTTGCCCTGGGCTACGCCGTCGATCAGCACGAATTTCACATTCGGGAATTCCTTGGCGACTTTCTGCACGGCCTGGGTCTGGGCGAAGCCGATGGCGGCAATCAGGTCGAGCTTCTTGCGGGCCAGGCCGCGCATCACTTGCTCAGCCTGGGTGTCGCTGCTGGCTTGCACTTCGATGAATTTGATGCCGGTTTCCTTCGAGAAGCGCGATGCGCCTTCGAAAGCGGACTGGTTGAACGACTTGTCGAACTTGCCGCCAGCGTCGTACACGATGCCCAGCTTCGGATCAGCCGCATTTGCGCTGGTTGCCACCGCAACTGCGGCGATCATCATGCTAAGTTGTTTGATTTTCATGTAAGGGCTCCGTCGAAGTTCGTTATTGTATATTTTTATGGAGTGCCTCGTTCCGCTTTTTCGCGGCTACCCCCGCCACGGCACCTTGTAGCTTGCCAACAACGCACAAATGCAAATTTTGAACATGTACCCTTGATTAATTCTTGGGCACGTAATCAAACTGCAATCACTTGTTCTTGCAGTCGAATCCGCTTCTCACGGCATGGATTCGTGGATCACTACTATGCAGCAGGCGCTATATGTATGGCAAATACGTTTTTACTTACTTATTTATATGCAAGTCAACTAAATGAGGGGTTTCTCGTAAGTAAGAAAGGGCGTTTGCTTTCGTGTTACATTCGCGCCATCGCAACATTACGTTACTTTTCTTTTAAAGATTGGAACATCGGGTATGGATAAACGCCTCAAGCACTCCCTGATCGCCCTGGCCGTGGCCAGCGCATTTCCCCTTCACGGCGCCATCGCGCAAGAAGCTACCACCACCACCGAAGAAGTGAAAAAGCCGGGCCAGCTGGAGACCGTGATTGTTACGGCACAGCGCCGCGCTGAAAACATCAAGGACGTGCCGATGGCGATCGCCACCCTGAAGGGCGAGAAGCTGGACGTGCTGACTTCCGGCGGCCAGGACATCCGTTTCCTGAACGGCCGTTCGCCATCCGTTTCCGTGGAGTCTGACTACGGCCGTACCTTCCCGCGTTTCTACATCCGCGGCCTGGGCAACACCGACTTCGACCTGAACGCTTCCCAGCCGGTTGGCCTGGTGATGGATGACATCGTGCAGGAAAACCCGATGCTGAAGGGCTTCCCGGTGTTCGACGTGGACCAGGTGGAAGTGCTGCGCGGCCCGCAAGGCACCCTGTTCGGCCGTAACTCCCCGGCCGGCGTGATCAAGTTCGATTCCGCCAAGCCGGTATTCCGCCAGGAAGGCTATGTCAACGTCGGCTTCGGCAAGGACCGCGTGCGCAACTATGAAGGCGCGTACAACTTCCCGGTCAATGACGTGCTGGCCACCCGCATCTCGCTGCAGTCGCAGCACCGCGGCAACCGTGTGCATAACGACCGCCCAGGCGCGCCGACCACCGATTTCGAAGGCTACAAGGACAACGCCGGCCGTATCCAGTTCCTGCTGAAGCCTAATAAGGACTTCAGCGCGCTGCTGAACCTGCACGGCCGCGACATGGACGGCAATGCCACCCTGTTCCGCGCCAATATCCTGAAGAAGGGCACCAATGAGCTGGTCGACAACTTCGACTACAAGTCCTATCCGACCGATGGCGGCAACGAGCAGCACCTGAAGAACAAAGGCGCCAACCTGCGCCTGCGCTGGGATACCCCGGGCCTGACCTTCCACTCGATCACCGGCTATGAAAAGCTGGAGTTCTACAGCCGCGGCGACGTGGATGGCGGCTATGGCGCCTCCTTCCATCCTCCAATGGGCCCAGGCTTCATCCCGTTCCCGGTCGAAACCGCCGACCTGATTCCTGACCATAAGCAGCTTTCGCAGGAATTCCGCGTCGAATCGAACAACAAAGGCCCGCTGCAATGGATCGCCGGCGTGTTCTACTTCGACGAGCATATCCAGATCGACTCGATCTCCTTCGACTCCTTCACCGCTGGCAATCCGCAGAACGCGGCCTATGCCACGCAGCAGCAGGACGCCAAGTCGTACGCGGCCTTCGGTACCATCAACTACACCGTGAACGAAGCCTTCAAACTGCGCGCTGGCCTGCGCTACACCAAGGACAAGAAGGACTTCATCGCTACCCGCGTGGAACCGCCTCAGTCGGCCTCCAACACCCTGCACGACACTTCGAGCAACGTCAGCTGGGACCTGAGCGGAACCTACACCCTGAACAAGGACACCAACCTGTTCGGCCGCGTCGCTACCGGCTACCGCGCTCCTTCCATGCAGGGCCGCCTGTTCGACCTGACTTCCAAGCCATCGCAAGCCGATGCCGAAAAGGCGCTGTCCGTCGAATTCGGCGTGAAGCAGGACCTGTTCGACCGCCGTGCACGCATGTCGGCCACCGTGTTCAACTACCGCATGAAGGACAAGCAGCTGACCGCAGGTTCCGGTACCGTGAACATGAACCAGCTGATCAACGCCGACAAGGTGACCGGTCGCGGCGTGGAACTGGACCTGCAGGCCAACCTGAGCGATGCATGGGCCGTTACCTTCGGCACCAGCTACAACGACACCGAGATCAAGGACCCGAACCTGTTCGTTCAGCCGTGCGGTGGCGGTTGCACCGTGCTGGACCCGACCAAGACGATCTCCGGCGGGACCGTAGCCCTCATCAACGGCAACCCGCTGCCGCGCGCACCGAAGTGGCAACATAACTTCACCCTGCGCTTCAGCCAGCCGCTGGGCGATGGCGAGATCTACGCCTACACCGACTGGGCATATCGCACCTCGTACAACTTCTTCCTGTACGAAGCCGCCGAGTACAAGGCCAAGGAACTGCTGGAAGGCGGCCTGCGCGTGGGCTACCGTTGGAACGATGGCAAGTATGAGCTGGCAGCATACGGCCGCAACATCACCAACCGTATCCAGGCCCTGGGCGCGATCGACTTCAACAACCTGACCGGTATCGTCAACGAACCACGCACCTACGGCGTGCAGTTCAAGGCGAACTTCTGATCGTTCTGCCGTCCCGCAAGAACGCGCACTCCGGTGCGCGTTTTTTTTTGCGGTTATCATCCATACCCATCGTACTCTGGAGGGCAAATGCTGCATTGGGTAATCCAGGAAAACCTGATCAATCCACAAACGCGTGACCAGCTTGTCCTGCTCCTGAAAGAGCGGAACGTTCCGTTCACGCTGGTCAAGTTGATACCGTTCTTTCACCAGATCGAAGGAGAAGTCCATGCGGATGGGCAGAGTATATTCGTCTATGGCAGCACCGGGCTGGGTGAAGTGGCCAAGACCCGCGGCTGGAGCCCCGGATATTTCGACCAGAATCTCGATTACGAATTAATGCTCGACCAATATGGCGCCCTTGCATTGAATGCCGGGGCAGTTTGCGCGCCGCTGGGAGAACTCCCCCGCGCCATGGAACGCTTCTTTATCCGCCCAGTACTGGACAACAAGTCGTTTGCTGGCACCATCATGACCTGGCATGAGCTTGAGCAGTTCCGGGCCGGTGTTGCCGGCATCGCTGATGAAAAAGACGCTGCGATTGTCGGATCGTGTCGTCATGGCGCCATTGACTGCAATCCGCGCGGAATATCGGATTTTCGTCATTGGCGGAGAATTAGCTGCGGCGTCGCGCTACAAGCTGGGTGAGCGCGTGGAGTCGTCGCTGCAGGTTCCTGCCGAAGTGCTGGCCTTCGCGGAACGAGCCGTCGAACAATGGCGCCCCAATGATGCGTTTACGATCGACATCGCGGAAACGGATACTGGCCTGAAAGTAATCGAACTCAATTCGGCCAATTCCGCGGGCTTCTACGCTTGCAATGTCGGCCAAATTATTGATGCGGTCAACCAAAGACTAGTCTGCTGAGCGCTTCGCTTCCTGCTGTAACATGCGAAGCAACTACTAGGAGTGGAGATGCAAACTGCTGTCAATATGTGGCCGCTGCTCGGCGTGGCCGTTATCGTGCTTGGGTTTTTGCTGCGGCTGCATCCGGTGCTGGTGGTGGTGGCGGCCTGCTTCACGACCGGCTTCGCGGCATTCATGCCGGTCGAGGCGCTGCTTGCCTCGCTGGGCACGGCTTTCGTCAAGACGCGCAACCTGCCGATGATCTACCTGCTGCCGCTGGCGGCGATCGGGCTGCTGGAGCGTTTCGGATTGCGCGAGCATGCGCAGGCGGTTGTGGCGCGCATGCGTTCTGCGACTGCCGGACGGCTGCTGATCGTTTATCTCGCAGTCCGCGAGCTTTCCGCCGCGATGGGCCTGACCTCGCTGGGGGGGCATCCGAATATGGTGCGCCCGGTCGTGGCGCCGATGGCGGAAGGCGCTGCGCAGCAGCGCAACCCTTTGCTCAGCGACGACCAACGCCAGCATGTCCGCGCTATGGCCGCCGCCACCGACAACATTGGACTGTTTTTCGGCGAGGACATTTTCGTCGCGTTCGGCGCCATCGTCCTGATGCAGACCGTGCTGCGTGCGGAAGGCATTGAAGTCGATCCGCTGCACATGGCCCTGTGGGGTATACCGACGGCCATCAGCGCCTTCATCATCCACGCCTGGCGGCTGCGCCGGCTGGACCGCTACTTGGGCCCAAGCGGTGGAGGGCGCGCATGATCATCCGCGTCGAATATTTCTATTACTTCCTGGGCATCATGCTGGCACTGGTCGCGCTGATGTCGTTCGGCGACCGCACGAATCCCCGCCGCTGGACCACGGGCCTGTTCTGGACGCTGTACGCAACGGTCTACCTGGTGGGCGAGCGCTTGCCGCCGGCGATGGTGGGCCTGGCGATGATCGTGATGGCTGTGCTGGCGGGCTTTGGCGGCGTACGCAGCGGCAAGCCTGAGGCGCTGACGGACGATGTGCGCCGCGCCAGCGCCGTGCGGCTTGGCCATAAGCTGTTTGTGCCGGCGCTGGTCATTCCCGCCGTGACGATGGCTGGCTCCACGCTGCTCAAGGATGTGCGCATCGGCGAACTGTTCGTCCTGGACCCAAAGCACCTGACCCTGGTCAGCCTTGGTTGCGCGGCGGTGATTGCCGTTGGTGTGGCCTGCTGGCTGACCCGTTCCACGCCGCTGCAGGCAGGCCGCGAGTCGCGCCGCCTGATCGATGCCATGAGCTGGATGATTGTGCTGCCGCATATGCTGGCGGTGCTCGGACTGCTGTTCAGCGAGGCGGGTGTGGGCAAGGCGGTGGCGCAGGTGACGACGACCTATATCGGCCTCGATTCGAAGCTGGTTGCCGTGGCAGTGTATTGTGTCGGCATGGCGCTGTTCACCATCGTGATGGGAAATGGCTTTGCGGCGTTCCCGGTCATGGCGGGCGGCGTCGGCGTGCCTGTGCTTGTGGCGAAGTTTGGCGGGAATCCTGCCGTGATGGCGGCGATCGGCATGTTCAGTGCTTATTGCGGTACGCTGATGACGCCGATGGCGGCCAATTTCAACATCATCCCGACTGCACTGCTGGACCTGACGGACCGCAATGCCGTGATCAAGGCCCAGGTGCCGACGGCCTTGCCGCTCCTGGGGGCAAACATCATCCTGCTGTACTTCTTATTATGAAAACTGTTCTGCTGACCGGCTTCGAGCCTTTTAACAAAGAGCCTATCAACCCGGCTTGGGAAACCGTGCGGGCGCTCGATGGTTGGGGCGAGGGCGATTTCCGCGTTGTGGCGCGACAGTTGCCCTGTGTGTTTGGCGATGCGAATGAGGCCATGCGGGCGCTGGTCGACGAGCTGCGGCCGGCGCTGGTGATTGCCGTCGGCCAGGCTGGCGGGCGAGTGGACTTGTCGGTGGAGCGGGTGGCGATCAATGTCGACGATGCGCCGATCAAGGACAACGCGGACAAGCAACTGGTCGATGAGCCAATCGTGCGGGGCGGACCGGCGGCATATTTTTCGACGCTGCCGATCAAGGCGATTGTCGCCGCGCTGCGGACGGCCGGCTTGCCGGCCTCGGTGTCGCAGACTGCCGGCACCTTCGTTTGCAACCATGTGTTCTATGGCATGATGCACGCTGTGGCTGGCCGCAACGACGTGAAAGCCGGCTTCATTCATATTCCCTATTTGCCGGAGCAGGCCGCACGCCACCCCGGCGCGGCCAGCATGTCGCTGGAGCAGATGAAAGAAGGGCTGCGGGTTGCGATCCGAACGGCGCTGGCGGTGGACCGCGATGCTGCGGTAGCCGCCGGCGCTACCCACTAGTGCTCAGGCGCTGGGCGGGCGCAGGATGTTGAGGAAGGCGCGCACGACCGGGGCGTCGTCCAGCGTGGTGTAAGTGATGTAGAGGTTGGCCGACGGTGGGTTGGTGCGGATCGGCAGGAACACTACGCCGGGCCATCCGATACGGGCCGTCGTTTCGGGCATCAGCGTTACGCCAAGCCCAGCGCCCACCATGGCGAGCAGCGTTTGCGGCTCGTGCGCCTCCTGGAAAATCTCTGGCTGGAAGCCCGCGTTCACGCAGCACTGGATCAGGTAGCGCGGGAACGCCGACTTATCCAGGGCCAGGGTCAGCATTGGATCATCGGCGATATCGGCAAGCTCGATCGCGTCCATCTTCGCCAGCGGGTGGTGTTCGTTCACCGCCACGCAGACGTTCTCGCGGAAGCACAGCTCCTGCTTCAGGTTGTCGCGCCGCAGCTCATCGTCGTCCAGTTTCGGCTCGCGCCAGAAGCCGACGTCGATCTGCTTGGCGCGCAGCGCGTCGTATTGCACCGTCGGGCCGGACTCGTGGATGGTCCAGGTCACGCGCGGATATTTGCTCTGGAATTCTTCCAGCATCGAAGGAATCGGTCCCCACATGGCCGAGCCCACGATGCCAACCCGCAGGCGTCCCACTTCGCCGCGGTCGATCTGGCGCACGGTGTCGATGGTCATCCGCATCTTCGCCAGCAGGTCCGAGGCCTCCTGCATCAGGGCCTTGCCGGCGACGGTCAGCTCGAAGGTACGCGTGGTGCGGGCGAAAAGCTTCACGCCCAGTTCGGCTTCCAGCTTCATGATCTGCTGGGAAAGCGGCGGCTGTGAAATATGGAGGCGTTCGGCGGCGCGGCTGAAGCTCTTCTCTTCTGCGACGGCGAGGAAGTACTTTAACTGTTTCAGGTCGATGGACATGGATGCTCCTGCAGCTCACGCGCCAGGGCAGCGCCGACGCGTGCGTTGTTTTTCACCAGTGCGATGTTTGTCTTCAGGCTGCGGCCCTCGGTAAGGGTCTTGATGCGGGCCAGCAGGAAGGGGGTAACCTTCTTGCCGGTGACGCCGTTTTCCTGCGCTTCCTGCAAGGCGCGCAGGGTGATGGCGTCGATTTCGTCTTTTGGCATGGCTTCTTCCACCGGCACAGGCGCGGAGACCACTACGCCGCCATTCAGGCCCAGGGCCCACTTGGTCGCGATGAACGATGCCTGCTCGGCGGCCGTGTCCAGCTGGAAGTCGGCATTGAAGCCGCTGTCGCGCGTGAAGAAGGCCGGGAAGCCAGGCTGGCCGACGGATACTACCGGCACGCCATGCGTCTCCAGGTATTCCAGCGTCAGGCCGATGTCGAGGATGGATTTCACGCCCGCGCACACCACAGCCACGTTGGTCTGGGCCAGCTCCTGCAGGTCGGCGGAAATGTCCATGCTGGTTTCCGCGCCGCGGTGCACGCCGCCGATGCCGCCGGTGACGAACACTTTAATGCCGGCCAGTTGCGCGCAAATCATGGTGGCGGCCACGGTGGTCGCGCCCAGCTTGCCCTGCGACAGCACGTAGGCCAGGTCGCGGCGCGACACTTTGATCGCGTCAGGGGAGTTGCCCAGTTCTTCCAGCTGTTCTTCGGTCAGGCCAACGCAGATCTTGCCGCCGATGATGGCGATGGTGGCCGGCACGGCGCCGGCATCTCGGATGATCTGTTCCACTTCGCGCGCTGTCTGTACGTTCTGCGGGTAAGGCATGCCGTGCGAAATGATGGTCGACTCCAGCGCGACGATCGGTTTGCCGGTGGCGCGGGCGTTGGCGACTTCTGGGGAGAAGGACAGGAATTGGTGCATGGTTTTACTCCTCGATATGCGCGGTGGCGAGCACGTCTGCGCTCAGCTCGGGCGACACAGTGTGCGGGCTGGCCAGGGTGATGGAAGCGGCTTTCAGTCCGCGTTCGCAGGCCAGGGTCAGTTGTTCGGGTTCTTGCAGCAGCGACCAGCAGACTGCGGCCGAGAAGGCATCGCCGGCGCCGGTCACGTCGACTACTTTGGCGTCATGCGCCGGCAACCAGTGCAGGGCCTGGCCCAGCGTGTGATAGACGCCGCTGGCGCCGCAGGTGACGATGATGTCGCGCGCGCCATCGGCTTGCAGCTCGTGGCAAGCTGCCTGCACGTCGGCTTCGGTCGGCAGCGGCCGGCCGGCGCGGGTTTCCAGTTCGCCGCGGTTCAGAATCAATAAGGACAGGCCGTGCAGGTTCTTTGGCAGGCGCGCCATTTTCGGCTGCGACACGGCGACCACCACCAGCGGAACTCCGGAAGCGTTGGCGTCGGCCAGCAGCATGGCGACCGATTCGACCGGCAGGTTCAGGTCCGCCACCACCATGCCGGCGGCATTGCGCTGCGGCTGGCGGCTGGCCACCCAGCCCGGCGTAAGCTGGTCGAAAATGGCCATGTCGGCCAGTGCGACCACCATTTCCCCGGAAGCGTCCAGCACGGCGGTGTAAGTGCCGCTGCCAATGCCATTGACCTGCAGGCTGCCTTCCATGCCAATGCCGAAGGCTTCCGCCTGGGCGCGCAGGGCGCGGCCGGAGGAATCGTCGCCGAGCGCGGTCAGCAGGGAGCAAGGCAGGCCGAGCTGGGCCAGGTTGGCGGCGATATTTCTTGCCACACCGCCAAAACTTTCCTCGGCGCAGGCCGGATTGGAGGTGGCCATTTGCAGCGGGGCATGCGGGCGCAGCTTGCGGTCGAGGCAGGCAGCGCCGATGCACAGCACAGTGCGCTCGTTGCGCAGGACATAGGCGCGGCCCAGCAGCTTGCGCTCGCGGATCAGGCTGGCAATATGGCCAGCCACGGCCGAGCGCGACAAGGCGAGCTGCTCCGCCAGCTCTTGCTGGGAGATGAAGGGGTTGGCTCGGATCAGCTCGTAAAGCTGTTCCTTGCGGGAAAGATCGGTCACGAAAAGCTCGCTATAAACATTTGTTTGTGATGCTAAACATTTGTCCGTTGCGTGTCAAACGGAAGCCGCTACTATAATAAACCCATATTTATAGCGCCTGCATATAAATGACAAAGAAAAATGGTATTTGCCATACATATAGACGATGATGCATAGTGTCGTGGTACGTTCAAGGGCCTGTTCTGGCCAGCTCACCTAAAGATATAAAAACGAGGAACTCCATGTCTTCCAATACTCCATTCCAGGCCGCCGCCATCATCCGTGCCCGCATGCCGGCCAATTTCCAGCCACGCGTTGCAATGATCCTGGGCTCCGGCCTGGGCGTGCTGGCCGAACAGATGACCGATGCAGTGTCGATCTCCTTCGACGAACTGCCGGGTTTCCCGATCTCCACCGTGCATGGCCACGCCGGCCAGCTGGTACTGGGCACGCTGGCTGGCGTGCAGGTTGTCTGCCTGAAGGGCCGCGGCCACTTCTACGAGGGCTATGGCCCTGCGGTGATGACTTCCGCGGTGCGCACCATCAAGCTGCTGGGCTGCGAGATGCTGT
>DASWTB010000179.1:0-4503 GCA_036402315.1 Pseudoduganella sp.
TGCCGGACGTGGCCGGGGCGGAGCGTGCCACTTACGCTGGCAAGCGCACCCTGGTCGCCGGCGCTGGCCATTCCGCCGCGGGCACGTTGCTGGCACTGGCCGACCTGGCGGAAGCCGTGCCGGGAACGTCCATCGTGTGGGCAACACGCGGCGACCAACTGGCGCGTGTCTTCGGCGGCGGCGAAGCCGATGGGCTGCCGGCCCGCGGCCAACTGGGTTTGCGCCTGAAGGCGCTGCGCGACTCGGGCAAGCTTGAGTTGCACACGAATTTCCGCATGACTGCCTTACACGAGAGACAGGGCGGCATCGAGGTGGCCGGTGAAGCGCCGGACGGAAAGACTGCAGTGATCAGCGGTATCGACCGCATTGTCGCCGCAACAGGTGCCCGCCCCGACTTGAGCTTGACGCGAGAAATACGCGTGCGTCATGACCCCTGGCTGGAAAGTACCGATGCGCTGGCGCCGCTGATTGATCCGAACGAGCATAGCTGCGGTACCGTGCGACCGCATGGCCATCGCGAACTGGCCCACCCGGAACCTGGCTATTACGCCGTTGGCGCCAAAAGCTATGGCAGGGCCCCTAACTTCCTGATGGCCACTGGCTACGAGCAGGTGCGGTCTGTCGCAGCGAGCCTGGTTGGAGATACAGCTGCCGCTGACGATGTGCAGCTTGATTTGCCCGAAACCGGCGTATGTAATACCCGCTTTGCCTATGAAGTCGAGGCTGCGGAGGAGCCAGGGTGCTGCGGTGGTCCAGCCACCGATGCCACTTCAGCGTGCTGCGCGTTGGATGAAGCCGAAAAGTCGCAGGGGCGCTCAGGCTGCGCAACCCTGAACGCGTGCAGCCCGCGCCCCAAGGCTAGCGCTTGCTGCGCCTGAAGGGATGTTCCATGTTGAAACGACTGCTCACACGGTACTTCCTTCTGGCCGCCCTGGTCTTCAGCCTCGGCTCATTCCTGGCGGCGAAGCGTGCAGGCATCAGCCTGGAGCTTGCTGTGATCGTGCCGAACATGTTGATCCTGGTGGCTGCGGCACTTGCCGAACGCCGCCTGCCGTACCGGCGTGACTGGGCGGCAGAGCGCGGCGACCTGCGGACCGACATCACCAGTGCTGCCTTGCTCTTCGCAGTGATTGACCCGCTGCTGAAGTGGGGCCTCCCGTTAGCACTCCTGGCCTTTGCCGGAGTGGGCGCGCCGGCAGCAGGTGCAACGATCGTTCCGGCAGATTGGCCATTCGCCGTCCAGGTTCTGGTTGCCGCAATGGTGGCAGAGTTCACCAGCTATTGGTCGCATCGCCTGCACCATCGTTGGCCCGCGCTATGGTGGCTGCACGCCCTGCATCATGGCAGTGAGCGCATGTACTGGCTGAACAACTTCCGCATTCACCCGCTGAACTATGCGATCAACTACGTGCTTGGCTTTGCGCCGCTGCTCCTGATCGGGACACCGACGGACGTTATCCTCGGCTACCTGGCCCTGACGTATCCGGTGCTGATGCTGCAGCACGCGAACCTGCCGCTCCGCAGCGGTTGGCTGAACTACGTATTCAGCACCAATGAAGTCCATCGCGGGCATCACGCCGACAATCCGACAGAGGGCGACTGCAATTTCGGCAGGGCTCTGGTTGTGTGGGATTGGGTGTTCGGAACCTTCCGCTATAACGCGAAAGCCAACGATCCCGCAGCAGTTGGCTTGTACCGGCCGACACGCTACCCTGCGCACGCGTCGTTCGCCCGACAGCTTGGTTCCATGTTCCTGCCGGGCTGCTGCCGGGCCACGGTTTAGGAGAGCCGGCATGCAGAGCCGAAAACCGGTCGCCATCCTCGCGATCACGCAGCTGATATCGTGGGGCATGCTGTACTACGCATTCGGCGTGCTATCGGCCAGGATCCAAGCCGAACTCGCGCTGTCGGCTGGCCAGACCTTCGGCGCCTTCTCGTTGAGTGTGCTGGTGGCGGGATTGGCAGCGACGCCTGTCGGCATTGCGATTGACCGGCATGGCGGGCGCTGGATCATGGTGCTCGGCTCGCTCACAGCTGCCGCTGGACTGTGCTTGATGGCGACGGCCACCTCCGTTGTGGCTTATTGGATGGCATGGGGCGTCTTGGGCGCGGCCATGTCCATGACCTTGTATGAAGCGGCGTTCGCCACGCTGAACAGGTCACTGATGGCTGGCGCCGCAAAATCGATTTCGACCGTTACGCTGGCCGGCGGCCTGGCGAGTACCGTCTTTTGGCCGTTGACCGAAGCATTGGCCGCCCGGCTTGGCTGGCGCGACACCTTAATGCTGTATGCGGCAATGCAGTTGATCCTCTGCGCTCCGTTGCACTGCCTGCTTGGTTCATCCCGCCAACAGCGCGCGGATGGCGCGCAACATGCCGGGCTGACGCTGCCACAAGCCATCCGCCAGCCGCACTTCTGGCTGCTCGCCTCGGCGTTTGCAGTCAACGCATTCATCTTCTCCGCCTTCGCAGTCCACCTGATTCGCTTGATCCAGGCATTGGGGCATGCCACCGCGCTGGCATTGTTCCTTGCCGCCCTGATTGGCCCCATGCAGGTGGCGGGCCGGCTGATCGAACGCATTTGGGGAGCAGGAAGGCCACCAGTCGTGGTAGGCGCGTATACCTTTGCCGCCTTGCCTGCGGCGCTGCTTGCGTTAGCGCTGTTTGGACGACAGGCCCACGCGGTTGGCTTGTTCTGCATCCTGTATGGGCTTAGCAACGGCGTGATGACCATCCTGCGCGGAACAATTCCCGCTGCGATGTTTGGGCGAAAGGAATACGGCGCGATCTCAGGCGCCTTGGCAGCACCGGCGCTATTGGCCAAGGCAAGCGGGCCGCTGGCGTTTGCGATGGCCCTGCAACTCGCCGATGCCCAGGCCATGCTTATTCCTTTAACAGGCCTGTCGCTAGTGTCGTTTGGACTGTTTCTTCTTTCGGTAAGGCGCAGCAAAACATTCGGTAAGGCCTTGGCTGGACTTTAGGCGCTACTTTGAGCCCGCTTTGATTTCGTTCCATGTTTGCAGCTGGTGGCCGGTCGCCATCCATGTGGGTATGTCACGTTGAGCATGCAGCACGCGCCAAACGTCAACATGATTGGGAGGTTTGCGTTTCATCGACGCACTTGTTTTGCGGATGCTTGCGCGCAGTTCCTCGAAATACTTCTCGTCGGCAGGCTTGCCCGGCTAGGAAGCCGCTCCTTGCAACAGGAGGGAACGCAGTTGGGCGCGGTCCTGGTCCTTGCGGATCAGTTCGCGTATGTACTCGCTGCTCGTACCATAGCCGCGCTCAGCGACTTGCTCGTCGACGAACGACTTCAGTGCATCGGGCAGGGGGCCCAAGCTTGCGCTTGGATGCCCCAATTTTTTGTCTGAATCGATGCCAAGCCTGGCCCGAGCCACTTGGACAAGATCCAAGGTTGCCCCCATCAGTAGATCACTTCCAGGTTGGCCATGCGGGCGTTACCAATGTCCACGGTGTACACCTCGCCGCGTGCCACCTCCGGCATGCCGCGCTCCATCAAGTACAGTTTGACCTTTTCCTTTGCCTGCCCAGCGTTGGCGGCCACCACCAGAAACTCGCCCAACTGCTCGGTTTCCTTTTCGCGTTTGTGCACTGTGGCGTGGAAGCGGTGGACCAGCATCTTATGCGCAGCGAGGTATTCAGCCAGCGCCTCGTTGATGCGAGTCTGCCAGCCGTCGCCGGTCGCCTTGAACGAATCCACCACCACGCTATCCAGGCGCATGGTGGTCGGAACTTTGGTGGCTTCCTGCACTGGCCGGCCACGCGGTCGGCGGGCCGGCTTGAATTGTGCGCCTACGCCGTCCGCCAGCGGCGGGTTGTCTGGGTCCGTCATCGCTGCGGCAGTAATTGCGGCGTCTTCTTCTGCTGTTGGGCGGATCGCGGTCAGCATTTTCTGGCGGCGGGCCTCGGCACGGCGCGCTTCCTCACTTTGCTGGTCGGGTTGTGCGGCGGCTCTTGCCGTCTCCCTCGGTTTAGTAGCTGCGTTCATATTCCTTGTACTCCCTGTTGTTTGCCTTGCGCAGGCTGATCATTCGTCTTCCATCTTCTCTGTCTACGTACACCGCACAGTAAAGCCGGTCGCCGATGAATCCGAGCGCCTGGTATCTGTCCTCGCCGTAGTCGTCGCGGGCATCCAGTCTCTCCAACGCTGTGTCCCAGTCCATGTCGCTCGCTTCTGCCAGTGAGACTCCGTGTTTCTGTTGGTTGCTGCGGTCTTTACTGGGATCATAAGTAATGTCCATGTGATTATCGTATGTACATAAAATGCGCAAGTCAAGTATTTGCTGTACGTACATAAAATGGGTTCAGAAAGGGTGGGGCGGCTGCCCTCATTGGCTTGGGAGTCCGGTCTGAATAAATCAAAATCAGCCGCAGGCCGGCTGCATCCGGGGCGATGACGCGCCAGTGGCCGCGAATGGCCACGATAGGCGAGCGGCGATCAAAAGCAAAAGAAGCCGCAGCTTCCGCAGAATCATTCGCAGG
>DASWTB010000180.1:0-4056 GCA_036402315.1 Pseudoduganella sp.
TGATGTTCTCCCAAGTCATGACGGGGTCGTCCCCGCCTGGCTCCCTGTCTGGCGGCGGGGTCGTCCCCGCGGGAGAAGGCCGACAGTATATCATTGCGCTTCCAACCATTCAGGGAGCCCCCATGCTGCTGCTCGCGCAGATTGCCGTCGCCATTGTGCTGCTGATCCACGTCTACATCGTCCTGCTGGAAACCGTCTTCTTCGATACGCGCGGGCGCCGCGTGTTCGGGCTGTCGGCGGAAAAGGCGGCCATCGTCAAACCAGCCATGTCCAACCAGGGCTGCTACAACGGCTTCCTGGTGGCGGCGCTGGCCGTGGGGCTGCTGCATGGCGATCCGGGCATTCGCTCCGCCTTCGTCCACTACGGGCTGCTGTGCGTGGCGGTGGCAGGCATCTGGGGCGGCCTGACGGTAAGCCGCCGCATTATCCTGGTACAGACGGTGCCGGCTGCCGTTGCCCTGCTGCTGTTCCAATTTGTTTGAACTTTCCTCTTGAACCAAATCGCCATGTCCCGATATGTGTATCGTAGTTTTCCGATATACTAATCGGGAAATTCCGAAATATGACCGATACCATTGACATCGATGCAATCCACAAGGCCCTGGCCAACCCGGCCCGGCGGCAGATCCTGTCCTGGCTGAAGGAGCCCGACGCCTATTTCAGCGAGCAGCTCCACCCGCTCTCGCTGGGCGTGTGCGCCAGCATGATCGACCGCCAATCCGGCTTGTCGCAGTCGACCGTTTCCGGCCACCTCGCCATCCTGCAGAAGGCAGGCCTGGTGACCGTGCAGCGCGTCGGCCAGTGGAATTTCTTCAAGCGCAATGAAGAGGTCATCCTGCGATTTATTGAACACGAGAGGAATACCTTATGAGCACCCTGTTCGACCCCATCACCATCGGCGCACTGTCCTTGAAAAACCGCGTCATCATGGCGCCCCTGACGCGCTCGCGCGCCGTCGGCGGCAAACGCGTGCCGAATGGCCTGATGGCCGAGTATTACGCCCAGCGCGCCAGCGCCGGCTTGATCATCAGCGAAGCCACCGCCGTCACGCCCCAGGGTGTCGGCTATGAAAACACGCCCGGCATCTGGTCCGATGAACAGGTCGAGGGCTGGAAGCAGGTGACGGCAGCGGTGCATGCCAAAGGCGGCAAGATCGTGCTGCAGCTGTGGCACGTGGGCCGCATCTCGGACCCGAGCCTGCTGGACGGGCAGGCGCCGGTCGCGCCAAGCGCGCTGGCGCCGAAGGGTAACGTCAGCCTGCTGCGTCCCGTCCGCGCGTATTCCGTGCCGCGCGCACTGGAGACGGCCGAAATTGCCGAAGTGGTGGAGGCTTACCGCAATGGCGCGGAAAACGCCAAGAAGGCCGGCTTCGACGGCGTGGAAATCCATGGCGCCAACGGCTATCTGTTGGACCAGTTCCTGCAGGATTCGACCAACCAGCGCACCGACCAGTATGGCGGCAGCATCGAAAACCGTGCCCGCTTGATGCTGGAAGTGACCGATGCGGTCATAGGGGTATGGGGCGCCGACCGCGTCGGCATGCACCTGGCGCCGCGCCGCGATGTGCATGATATGGGCGATTCGACGCCGGCAGAAACCTTTGGCTATCTGGCGCGCGAACTGGGCAAGCGGGGCATCGCATTCATCGCGGCGCGCGAAGCGGTGGGCGACGATTCGCTGGGGCCTTTGCTCAAGCGTGAATTTGGCGGTGTGTATATCGCCAATGAGAAGTTCGACCTGGCCGGCGCGCAGGCGGCGCTGGCGGAAGGCCGGGCCGATGCGATTGCCTGGGGCAAGGATTTCATTGCGAATCCGGATCTGCCGCGCAGGCTGCAGATTGGGGCTGCTTTGAATCCGCAGCGGCCGGACTTGTTCTATGCATCGTCCGCCGAAGGTTACATCGATTATCCGGCACTGGGCTAGAACCGGTAAACCGGCAGATCCGGGTCAGACCCTAGGGCCTGACCCCGGTTTACCGGTTTTAGCGAAAAAGGTTTAGCGCGGCACAGAATAATTCACAGGAAAGAACTTATACCCCTTCCCTTCCGCCCGCAAATGCCCCACCCCCGGGAACGGCAGGTGCGCCGCGCCCATCCAGTACCCCTGCTTGGCCGCTTCCGCGAACGCCGCCTTGCGCTGCGCCATCGCCGCTTTCGAATCGCTGTCGAACTGGATCGTTACGCTCGGATCGGGAAATTGCACCGCCGCGTTATGCATCAAGTCCCCAATCAGCACCAGCTTCTGCCCCTTGCTCTCCACCACATAGGTGGTATGGCCCGGCGTATGGCCATAGCTGGTGGTCGAACGCACGCCCGGCACCAGTTCCGTATTCCCGTCGAACGGCAGCAGCTTGCCGGCACTGGCATACGCCGACACCGCATTGATCGGTCCCTGGAAATTGCCCTTGGACTGGGCATCCGCTTTCTCCAGGTTCACTTTGCTCAGGAAGAAGTCCGCATCGCGCTTATCCATGCGCACCACGGCGTTGGGGAACGCCGGCTTGTCCAGCGCGCCCAGGCCGCCGACGTGGTCGCCATGCAAGTGGGTGATGTAGATTTCGTCGACTTGCTCCGGCTGATAGCCCGCCGCTTTCAAACTGGTGACGATCTTGCCCAGGGTCGGGCCGAACAGGCCGCCGGCGCCGGTATCGATCAGCACCAGCTTGCTGCCGGTATTGACCAGGAATGCATTGACTGAAGTCTCGACAGGATTTTTCAGGAAATTGTGATCGAGGGCCTTGGCCGTCTTCTCCGTCTTCTGGTGCAGCAGTTTATCCATCGGCAAATCCACCGTGCCATCGCTCAGCACGGTCACTTCGAAATCGCCCAGCGCCATGCGGTAAAAGCCAGGCGCCTGGGTCTTGGCCATCGGGGCGGCTGCGTGGGCGGCGCCGGCCAGGGCGGCCATGGCCAATGGAAGGGCGAGTGGTTTCAGGATCATGGATCTCTCTCTTGTTAGTTGCCAAAACGCTAGCTTAGCGTATACGGCAACTACATGCTCGTCGGTACGCGCAGCAACAGCGAGACATCCGGCGTATCGCGGGTCAGACCGGCGCCCACCGAGACATTGACCGTCCGCTTGGGATTCAAGCGGTAGGAAAACCCCACCAGCAAGGTGCCAAGCTGGGTGCGCACCGAGCCTGGCGATGGCACGCCATTCTGGCGCGTACGCGCAATCGAGCTGTGGTCGTAACCGAAGCTGATCGACGCCTTTTCGTTCAGGGCCAGCCCGACGCCGAAGTTAAAGCCGATCACGGCGCCCGGCTTGATGGTGCCGAGCGGTTCCCATTCGCCATCGAGCACGCGCCGGCTCAGGTTCTTGCGCTGGAAGTTGTGCAGGTAGCTGACACTGCCAAACAGCACGGCCGGGTCGGCCGGATAGAGCCAGGTCAGGCTGGGCTGCAAGGCATAGAAGCCCGAGCCGGTCGGCAGGTCCAGCGGCAAGCCGGTGCCGCTGGCGTTCTCGCCGACGCAGCGGCGCACGCAATCGGTGACCACTTCAAACGGATCGCGCCCGGTGCGGGTCTTCAGGCGCAGGCCGGCCACATAGTATGGTTTGTCGGCGCCGCCGTCATTGAGCTGGTGGCGCAGCGACAATTCGACGTCGCCCAGCGCGCGGCCACTCACGTCGAACACTTTCTCGACGGCCGTGCCGGCAAACAGTTCGCGGCTGACGGTGGAATCGGAGCGGTAAATATAGGGAATCCGCATCTCCAGTTCGGTACGGTTGCTCAAGCCATAGCGGCCGCTCAGCGTGGCGGTGCTGGTATTGCGCTTGACTTCGCGCACATCGATCAAGCCGACCAGCAACGCGGGAATGATGGTGTAGCCGACCAGGGCCACCCGATTGCTCGACGAGTAGCCGAACTGGAAGGACGGTTCCAGCACGAACTTGCCGCGCCCCGTCAACACGCCGGGGCTTTCGAAAATCGGCGCGACTTCGGGCGGCTTGCTGTCGCGCTTGGGTGCCTGCCCCACCGCCAACGCAGGTTGCGGCTGGCCAGCCGGTGGCGGTGCCGGCGCCTGCTTGGCGGGTGCCGGCGCGGGCGGTTGTGGC
>DASWTB010000181.1:0-13570 GCA_036402315.1 Pseudoduganella sp.
CGAAGCCCTGCGTGTAGGCCGACGTCAGGCTGTTGCATTCAACCGCGTACGGCGCGGTCCAGGCAAACAGCACGGCGCGCGCGCCTGCGGGCAGTTGGCGGTCAATCTCCTCTTTCAACCGCGAGAAAGCCCCGGCGTCGAGCCGGTGCGGCTTGCCGGGAATACGGACATGGGCGATGTGGTCCGGCGGGATGCTGCGCAGCTGGGCATAGTAGGCGCCCAGCGCCACACTGGCGGGATCGGCATCGTTGACGACCAGCCCGAGCTGGTCCGGCTGGAGCTGGGCGCGCGCCCCGGCTGCGAACAGCAGGAGCGCGGCAAAGGCGCAGCGTTCAGCCGCGATGGTAAACATCCTCGAAGCGAACGATATCGTCCTCGCCGAGGTAGCTGCCCGACTGTACTTCAATCAGGTGCAGCGGCAGCTTGCCGGGATTTTCCAGGCGGTGGCTCATGCCGATCGGGATATAGGTCGATTCGTTCTCGGTCAGCAGCGTCACCTTGTCGCCGCAGGTCACACGCGCCGTGCCGGACACCACTACCCAATGCTCGGCGCGGTGATGGTGCATTTGCAGCGACAGCTTGCCGCCCGGGTTGACGATGATGCGCTTGACCTGAAAGCGGTCGCCCATGTCGATTCCTTCGTAGGAGCCCCAGGGGCGATACACCTTGGTGTGATGCAGGTGCTCGGTACGGCCATTGGCCTTCAGGTGGTCGACCACCTGCTTCACGCGCTGCACATGGTCCTTGTGCGCCACCAGCACCGCATCGGAAGTCTCGACGATCACCAGGTCCTGCACGCCAATTGCTGCCACGATGCGGCCTTCGGCGCGCACCAGGCAGTTGTTCGCATTGTCGGTGTACACATCGCCGCGCGTCACGTTGCCATTGCCGTCGGCCTGCAACACATCCACCAGCGCCGACCAGGAACCCACGTCATTCCAGCCGATCGACGCCGGCGCCACGACAGCCTGTTTGGTGCGCTCCATCACCGCGTAGTCGATGGAGTCGGACGGGCAGGCCGTGAAGGCCGCTTCATCGAGACGGCAGAAATCCAGGTCGCGATAGCCCTTGCTCACCGCCTCCTCGCTCAACCGGGCCATCTCAGGCTGGAATTGCGCCAGCTCTTTCAGGTAAGCGTCGGCGCGGAACAGGAACATGCCGCTGTTCCAGACGAAGTTGCCGGCGTCGATAAAGCCTTGCGCTGTCTCGCGATCCGGCTTCTCGACGAACCGGGCAACCTTGAAGCAGCCTTCGGCCGGCAACGGCTCGCCGCTCTGGATATAGCCATAGCCGGTTTCCGGCGCAGTCGGCACGATGCCGAAGGTGGCCAGAGCCCCGCCTTCCACCTGGGTGGCAGCGCGCTGGATCGCAGCGTAGAACGACTCCACGTCCTTGATCACGTGGTCGGCCGGCAACACCAGCATGACCGCCTGCGGATCGATCGCTTTCAGGTAATGGGCGGCAGCGGCCACCGCCGGCGCGGTGTTGCGGCCGACCGGCTCGAGCAGGATGCCAAGCGGCGTCACGCCGATCTCGCGCATTTGTTCGGCAACCAGGAAACGGTGCTCATTGCCGCATACGATCAGCGGCGCCATCATGCCGTTGCGCCCCCCCAGGCGCAGCACGGTTTCCTGCAACATCGTCTTGTCCGACACCAGCGGCAGCAACTGCTTCGGCAAGGCCGCACGCGACAAAGGCCAGAGCCGGGTGCCGGCGCCGCCGGACAGGATGACGGGATAAATTTTCATATTAAAGTTGTCTCTTTGGCAACATTATGCGCGGCACGCCGGGTCGCGCGGCGATCCCGCGCATTGGCCCATCCGCCGCTTTCTGCCTGCGAAATATGCTGCATTTCGCCAGCGCGGTCGACACTATACTCTTTGAACACGATTAATTCGTCGAGCGTAACGTCTGGTAAGACTCGAGTATATTCGAACAACACGCTGCGGACCACCCTTGCGCCACTCCGAATGTGGCTGCCGTGCCCAATCCACGTCGGCCCGATGATGGTGGCGCCGGCCTCGATGCGGCAGCCGGAGCCTATGTACACTGGCCCGACGATGCGCGTGCCCTTCCAGTCGATGCTGGTGTTCAGGCCGACCCACACGCCCTCTTCCACCTGCACGCCGGGCACCGTCATGTGCGCCACGCCGCCGGTCAGCACCCCTTGCAGCACTTCCCAGTAATCCTTGACGCTGCCGATATCGATCCAGTCGAACTTGCGCGTCTGGCAGTAGAACGGCAGCCCGCGCTGCGCCAGCAGCGGGAACAGCTCGGAGCCGATATCAAATTCCTGGCCTGACGGAATCAAGTCAATCACCTCCGGTTCGAACAGATAAATGCCGGTGCTCGCGCAATTCGACTTGGCCTGGGCGCGCGAAGGCTTTTCCTGGAACTCGAGCACGCGGCCATCGCTATCGCTGACCACGACGCCGTAGCTGCTCACCTTATCCCACGGCACCTCGCGTGTGATGACAGTTGCCAGCGCGCCCTTGCGCCGGTGCTCGTACAGCGCCGATTTCAAGTCCAGGTCGATCAGCGCATCGCCGCACAGCACCACCACGGTCTCGTCAAAGAATCCGCCAAACTCCTGGATCTTCTTGATGCCGCCGGCGGAGCCGATCGGCTGCGGCACAACCTCGCCCTGGTCGTTGGTATAGCCTTCAAAGGAATAGCCGATCTGCACGCCGAACTGATGCCCCTCGCCGAAATATTCCTCGATCTTTTCATGCAGGTAGCTGACGTTGACCATGATCTCGCTCACGCCATGGCGCTGCAAATGCTCGACCAGATAGGCCATCACGGGTTTGCCGAGGATCGGGATCATCGGCTTGGGCAGCTCATAGGTCAAAGGGCGCACCCGCGTGCCCTTGCCGGCCGCCAAAATCATCGCTTTCATGGGTTGTCCTTTTCCAGAATCAGCTCGGGGGCGGAATACAGGCGTTCATATGCCGCCAGCAGCTTGGGCGCCTCGTATTCCCATTCGAGCTCGTTGACCACGCGGTTGCGTCCATACGTCCCCATGCGGGCGCGCCGCTCCGGATCATCCAGCAATTCCACGATCTTCACGGCCATGTCGACCGGATCGTTTTTTGCCGCGTACAGTGAAGCTTCCTGGGCCGACACCCGGCCCTCGGTCAGGTCGAACTGCACGATCGGTTTGCCCAGCGCCATGTACTCCATGATCTTGTTCATGGTCGACTTGTCGTTCATTTCGTTCGCCACGTCCGGATTCACGCATACATCGGCCGTGTTCAGCATTTCCAGCAACTGCTGGTCGGGCACGCGCCCGGTGAACGTGACGTAGTCTGCCACGCCCAGTTCGCGCGCCAGCTCCTTCATTTCCTCGAGCGAAGTGCCGCCGCCCACCAGGCCGAAATGCACGTCGCGCCGTCCCATCTCGTGCACCACCACGCGCACGCTTTGCAGCAGCAAGTCGAGCCCTTCCTGTGCTCCCATCACGCCGACGTAGCCGACCAGGAAACGCCGCCCATGCTTCAGCGCCTCCACCGGCGGCAGCACGCGCAGCCGGTCCAGTTTCGGCCCGCTGCGCACCACATACACCTTGTCCGGGTCCATGCCGCCGCGGCCGATGGCGATGCGCTTGTACGAGTCGTTGGTGGCGATCGAAATGTCGGCGGTGCGGAACGAGAGCCGTTCCAGCCACACCATCAGCTTGTAGAAGAAGTCGCGCCGCCCGAACTTGGCTTCGTACAACTCGGGATTGATGTCATGGTGGTCGAACAGGAAGCGTTTTCCGAGCACGAACTTGAAAAATCCGCCCACCAGGAACAGCAGGTCGGGCGGATTGCAGGCATGGATGACGTCGAAGCCGTGCCGGAACAACACCTTCCACGCCAGCCGCGAACTATGGAACAGCGCCGCCGAATACTCGATGGCATAGCCCAGCGCTCCTTCCGCCTCCATCGGCAGCTTGTAGCGGTAGATATGGATGCCGTCCAGTTCCTCGTAGCGCGCCTCATACCCTTTCCCGGTCGGGCAGATGATCGCGACCTGGTAGCCATTGGCGTGCAGGGTCGTCGCCTCCTGCCAGACGCGCCGGTCGAACGGCGACGGCAGGTTTTCGACGATGATGAGGACACGGCGCTGTTCTGCGCGGTTACCAGCAGATGCCATCGTATGCCCCTTCGCTCTGCTTGCCGGAGACACGCACCAGGTCCACCAGGTGCTGTCCGGGCCGCAACCGGTCGGGCACGGAATGGAATTCCGGCGCGCCATTGCCGATCACCACCGTGTCAGCAAAGGCCAGCACCGCATCCATCGAATCGACCATCAGCCGCGAGATGTGGGGAATGATATTCATGATGTAATCCTGGTTGGCGCCTGTCAGCGCCGCCAGTTTCACGTTCTTGTCGTACAGGCGCAGGTCATAGCCCTTGCCGATCAGGTGTTCGATCACATCGACCAGCGGCGATTCGCGCAAATCGTCGGTGCCGGCCTTGAACGAAAAGCCAAGGATGCCGACTTTCTTGCCCGGCTTTTCCATTACCATCTTCAGGCCCTTCTCCACCTGCTTGTGGTTCGACGGCAGGATCGCATTCAGCAGCGGCAGCTCCAGGTCGAGCTGGCGTGCCTTGTAGATCAGCGCACGCACGTCCTTCGGCAGGCAGGAGCCGCCAAAGGCAAAGCCGGGCTTCATATAGTAAGGCGAGAGATTGAGCTTGGTATCCTTGCAGAAGATCTCCATCACCTCATGGCCGTCGATGCCCACCGCCTTGCAGATATTGCCGATCTCGTTGGCAAAATCGACTTTCAGCGCGTGCCAGGTATTGTCGGTGTACTTCACCATCTCCGCCGTCTCGACATCGGTGCGCACCACCGGCGCATCCATCCCTGCGTACAGCTGCAGCAGCAATTCGCCGGAACGCTCGTCGGTCTCGCCGATCACCGTCTTCGGCGGATGATGGTAATCATGCACCGCCGTCCCCTCGCGCAGGAATTCCGGATTGCTGCACACGCCAAAGTCGATGCCCGCGCGTTTTCCCGAAGCCTCTTCCAGCGTCGGAATCACCAGCGAACGCATGGAGCCCGGCAGCATCGTGCTGCGCGCCACCACCACGTGGAAGCTTTCCTTCTCGCGCAGAGCCTGGCCGATCTGTTCGCATACCTTGCGCACCGCGCTCAGGTCAAGATTGCCGTTCAGTTGCGATGGCGTGCCGACGCAGACCAGCGATATCTCGCTCGCCATCACCGCATCGCGCACATTGTCGGTAGCGCGCAGCCGGCCATCGCGCACCGCGCCGGCAATCATTTCGCCGATATCCTTTTCGATAATCGGCGTACGCCCTTCGTTGATCAGCCCAACCTTGGTGCGGTTCGGATCGACCCCAATCACCGTATGGCCTTCTGCCGCCAGGCAGCCTGCCGACACTGCACCTACGTAGCCCATGCCAAAGATACTGATCTTCACGATGACGCTCCTTCCAGTAAGGTAATTTCGGTCACAATCGTGCTGGTGCCGCGTATCGTTCCGCGCCACGCCGCTGTCGTGATGCCGGCTTTGCTGTCAAAGCTGCGCGAGATCCATCCCGCGATTGGCGCCGTGCTGGCGCTATGGAGTTGCGGCCCATTCCCGAAACGGCATGACATGTGCAAACCCTTATCGCGCTTGGCGATATGCAAAGCTTGCCCAACCTTTTCGGCATGGCAGCCTTCCGCAAAATGCCAGTGCAGGGCTACCTCGTGCTCGCCAAAACATTCTAGGATATCTTCAACAATGACCGCGTTCCGTTTGGAATCGAAGCGAATGATGCGGCGATGCACGACAGGATCGCGCAAGCGCATATAGCCGTCTTGTTTTCCCTCAAAGAAATGAGTCGCGTCGTGCGACAACGCGACGGCATGGGCCTTGTGCAGCCACATGAAGTTGCCGCCGATTTCCGATTGATCCAGTCCATCAACTTGCACCGTATTGTGTGCGGCGGTGCTGCGGAAGTAGTCGCGCCACTGGCGGTGTGTGTGGTAAGCGTAGGTGCCCGGATCGACCAGCATTTCCTGCCCGCCCATGGAGAGCGTGAAAGCCAACGCGTCGGCATGTCCGTGCGCCGCCAGCGACAGATAGCCCAGCGGGCCGCAATCGACCACGATACGCACTTCCTGCGGCGTGCCGAAGTCTTTTCCGAGCAGGTAGTAGCCCCCTTGCGGAAACGCTGTGCGCGGTGTTTCGCGCGCACCGGTGGCGAGCGGCGGCAAGGCAGCCCAGCGCGCATCGGCATCGGCGAACAGCCAGCGGTTGCGGTCATCCAGGGCGCCGGCCTTCGCTTTGAAGTCGGCGCGCCCAAACAACAGCGCCGCACTGGCGAGCAGGGAGCGGTACGGCGGCGCAGCCGATGCATCGAGCCGCAGCATGCGGGCGTCGTCGGCATCCCCGATCATCGGCACGTTGCCGCCCACATCCATCACGGCGGCAAGGAATTCCGCCATGCGCTCAAGGCGCGCCAGCCAAGGCGCCGGGAAGCTGCTGCCGTTGGCTTGCGCCGCGAGCTGGCAGAGCACCATCATGTCCATCACCTCATGATGATAGTAGATCGCCTGCTCCTTGTTGACGCCATCCTCCCAGTTCTGCTGCAAGCCCTGCTCGGCCAGTCCGCGCTCGGCCATGGCGCGCCAGCGCACGCTCTCCGGCCAGCAGGGCCATTGCACGCTGGCGATGTACAAGCCCATGTATTCGCCCAGCAAATGGTTGTTTGCCGAGGAGTGGCGCGACAGGTGGTGGCTGATGAAGTGGCAATGCTTGTAGACCGCGTTGAGCCAGCGATGGCGCCAGTCGTCATCAAGGCTTCCGGCCAGCAGTTGCCAGGAGGCGGCCCAGTTCAGCAGGCGCACCCCAAGTTCCAGCGAACTGGCCCAGTGCACGCCTTGCGGATAAGGGCATTGGTCAAGCCAGGAAATGAATAGCGTGCGGGCGCCGTCGCGGTATTTGCGCTCGCCGGTGCAGCGCCACGCCTGCGCCAGCGTCACCAGCTCCAGGTGGCGGCTTGGCTCCCACAGGTATTTGATATCGCCTACCAGCGAGGCGTCGCGGTAGTCAATCGATGGCCCGGGCGCCATCGGCGCTGTGGTGCCAGTGCGCGGGTCGCGGTTCCATTGCGGCGGGAAGCCCAGCGGCGCACCCTCCAGCGCAAACACATTCCAGCGCCCGGCCAGCAGCGCATCGGCAGCCATGCAAAGCGCGGCCAGGTCGACATCCGCTGGCGCGGCAATGAAGGCCGCGCCAAAGCGGTCCAGCGCCGGAACCGGCGGGTAGCTCGCCAGGCCAAGCCCCATTGCAGCGGCTTTGCGACGCGCAAGCTGGTGCACGCGCCAGACGACTTCGGCAGGCCCCATCAGCTTGAGGCGATTGATTTT
Organism: Pseudoduganella sp.; assembly: GCA_036402315.1. Taxonomy (GTDB): domain Bacteria; phylum Pseudomonadota; class Gammaproteobacteria; order Burkholderiales; family Burkholderiaceae_D; genus Rugamonas. Next base: position 7,369 of record DASWTB010000181.1, read on the forward strand.
CCAGGCCAGTGCAGTCATTGCGGCAAAAATCCCAATTCGCGATACAGCCGCTCAACTTGCGGCAACACGGCATCGCTGCTGAAGGTGGATTCCACCTTGCGCCGCGCTGCCTCCCCCATGCGCCGCGCCAGCGCTTCGTCTTCCAGCAACTGCGCCAGCCGCGCCGCCAGCGCATCGACATCGCCCGGCTCAACGAGGAAGCCTTCGACGCCGTCAGCCACCGCCTCCGGAATCCCGCCGACCGGCGTGGCCAGCACCGGCAGGCCGGCCGCCATCGCTTCCAGCACGCTCATCGGCAAGCCCTCGTTATACGAAGGCAGCGCATACAGCGAAGCCAGCGCCAGTTGCTGCTGACGGCTCTCCGCGCCGACCCAGCCGAGCAGGTTGAGCTGGTTCGCAATTCCCAGCTGCGCTGCGCGCTCGCGCACTGCATCGAGCTCGCCATCCCCGCCCAGCCGCAATTCCAGCGCCGATCCCTGGGAGGCCACACGCGCCGCGGCCTGCAGCAGGTCGTAGCTGCCCTTGCGCCGTCCCAAGCGGCCCAGCGACAGCACAGCCCCGCGCCGCCGTTGCTCCCAGGCACTGGCAACCGGCAGCAGCACCGGGTTGTAAATCGCCACCACATGCGCTTTGCGCGACATGCCTTCCACCCAGCGCCGCCAGGCCTCCGACAGCACCACCACGCGCGTGCTGCGGTCGAAAATGAAGCGAATGAAACGCCTGCGCCAGGGACCGCACTCCTCGCTGTAGAAAATCGCAAACTCCGCGCCGTGCAGGTGCAGGATCGCCGGCACGCGCGCGGCAAAGGCCAGCAGGAAGAAGCCCGACTTGCGCCAGAAGCTGGCGCGCGAGGCCACGTGCGCATGCACCAGCCCGACCTGGCCGCGCAACAGCATCCAGGCGAACGCCGCGTAAGCCGACAGCATGACGCGCAGCTTGCGCCATTTGCTGCCATCGCAATGCGTCGCCAGGTAGCGCACGCCGAAGCGCCGCAACATGCCCGCCTGCTCGTACACCCTCACCACGGAAGCGATGCCGCCCATGGTGTCCATCCCGGTCCCGAGCATCACGATGGTTTTCATGAGCGCCGCCCATCCTGCCATTCGTTGACGACCCAGCGGAATTTGCCGGACGCCGTATTCGGCAAATCGTCGCGCAGCACCACTTTGACCTGCACCGTGGCATCGACCAGGGTGTGGATGTTGTGCAGCAGCTTGTCCTGGTCGGCCTGCGAGAAACGCGCATCGGGCACCAGCCGCAGCTCCCATACTCCGGGCCCGACCTGCGCCACCTGCGACTTGCGCACGTTTTCCACGCCCTTGAAAGCAAAGGTCAGCACCGAAGGACTGACTTCGGAGCCGTCGCCGCCCGTGATCCGGTCTTCCAGCTTCCCGGTGACCGGTTCGATCATCGGGAATGGGCGGCCGCAAAGGCAATGGCCGTGCTTCCAGCGCGTGCGGTCGCTCAGGCGGTAGCGCACCAGCGGCATGGCCAGATTGTGCAGGGTGGTGCCGACCACATAGCCATGGCCATCGGTCGGCTCGCCATGTTTGTCGAGGATTTCGACGTGCGAATAATCCGGGTTCACATGCATGGAACCGTATTCGCACTGCGTCGCAAAGGCGACTCGCTCCGCCATGCCGTACATATCCATGATCTTGCCGGCCAGGCGCTCGAGAATCAGCTCTTGCTGGTGCGGATAGAGCGGCTCCGATGCCGTGAACAGGTATGGCACGTTCAGGGTCATGCCGCGCCGCTCAAGCTGCTGTGCCAGCGTGTAGGCAGTGGACGGATAGGCCTGCATCATGGCCGGCGCATAGGAGCGCAACTTGTCAATGATGGGACCGATGCAGTGGTCGGCCAGGTGGCGCGACGACAGCAGAAGCTGGCGGTTGTAACGGTTTTCGAACCAGAAAGGCGGGCGCTGCTGGTCCAGCCCAGCCACCATGTCGCCGCGCAGCGTGGCGCGCGGCATGCCGTCCACATAGCCCGCCCAGGCCCAGTGGCGCTTGATGAAGGCTTGCTCCATCTGCACCGATTGCAGGCTGCGAATGATCACCAGTGGCGTGCCGGTTGTGCCGCTGGTCTTGCCAATCGCCTGCCACGGACGCTTCACGCCGTTGTTCGGGTACAGAGCCCGCGGATGCTCCAGCAAAGTCGACTTGTCGACAATGGGGAACAGCTCGCGCAAGGCTTGGCGCGCTTCGACCGGAGAAAAATCGCGCTTGATGTGCGCGTAATACGGCAGCTTTTCGATGGCCGCCTGCAGGCTGCGGTGCAACAGCCGGTCGCCCATCACCTTCAACGCGTAATCGTCCATCAACTCATGCCGCCGGAGGCGATGCACCAGGCGCAGGCTCAGCGCATTGTCGCGCACCAGCGCGCGGCCGCCGTACAGGAATTCCTTACGCAATTCGGCCAGCATGATCGCCTCCCACCAGGTTCTGATAGCGTTGCGCCACCACTTCGCCCAGCACTCGATAGCTGCGCGCCGCTTCGATATACGCCGGGCCAGCCGCGGCCCGCTCCCGTGCCGCCTGCGGGTCGCGCAAGATGGCCAGCAAGCCTTCAGCCATGGCCTGCGGCGTGCTCGCCGCCAGCCATCCCGCGCCGCTCGCTGCCAGCACCGCTTGCTGGTCCGGAATGTCGTTGCCCACGCACGGCACGCCAAGCGCCAGGTATTCCAGCAACTTGGTCGGCGAGCTGACGTCATACAGCGCGCCGCGCGGCACATACGATATGGCGGCTTGCGCCCCGAGCAGGTATTCCCAGGCCTGCGCCGGCGGCAGCCAGCCGGTGACCTGAACTGCATCCTGCAAGCCCCGTTCGCGCGCGGCGCCGAGCAGTTGCGGCACATCGCCCTGCTGCGGCGAACTGCCGATCAACAGCAACCGCGCATCCGGCAACTCGCGCCGCACCAGCACCAGCGCATCCAGCACGCGTTCCAGGCAGCGCGCCCGGTCCAGCGTGCCGAGATAGGCCACCACTGGCCGCCCCTCCCACGCCGGCCAGGCCCGTGCCGCCGGCCGCACTTCGGGGCGCGCCAGCGCTTCCATGTCGACCCCCATAGGCACCGCACTGATGCGATCGACCGGCACGCCATGCCGAGCCACCAGGCTTGCCATCGCTTCGCTTTGCACGAACACGTGGTCGGCGCGCGGCAGCAGCACGCGGTACAGCAGCCAGCGTTCGGTGAGACCTTTTGCAAGCACCAGGCGCGCCCGCAGGCGCCGCAGGCGGCGCAGCCCGTTCAGCCGCGCCAGTTCATCCTGCGCCCGCTCGATGCGCCCTTCGCTCATCAGGTACGACAGCCAGTACATCATCGGCAATCCCTTCATGCGCGCCACCAGCAATGCCAGCAAGCCTATGCTGACCATGTCGCGCACTTGCACCGCATCATGGGTGCGGCGGTTGGCGCCTAGCAAGGCGCGCAGGCATAGCCAGAGAAAAGACAGTTCCGCTTTCCAGCGCGCACCAACTTGTGCCCGCCGTGAAGAGGCGAAGCCCTGGTTATCAGCTGGCGCCGCACTGCCTTTGCCGACCAGGTGGCATTGAACGCCATGGCGTGGCAGGTATTTTCCGAAAAGGGTCGCCACGTCGGCGCGAAAAGTCGGCAAGGGTTCCGGCACGAGCTGCAAGATGCGTACTGGGCGAGCCATGCTTCATCCTAGCAAGAACTGCTCAATTTCAGCGCCCGGTTCGCCGCGTTCTTCCAGCCTTCCCGCCGCCTGGCGCACGCGTTGGGCGAGCTCCTCGCGGCGTGCCGGTTGTTCCAGCACGCGCGCCAGTGCCTGGTGCATCGCCTGCACGTCATCGTGCGGCACGAAGCCTGGATAATCTTCGCCAAGATAGGCTTCGATCGCCTCGTGCCGGGTCGCCACCAGCGGTTTCCCATGCCTCAGCACGCGCAGCAACACGCTTTGCCCGCAAGCTTCGCCGAGGCCGCGCAGCGGCATCGCCACTACGCTGCTGCGCGCCAGCAAGCCTTCAAAATCGGCCTCCGGCAAATCGCGCAGGATGCGCGTGCTGCTGCGCGCTGGCTGGCGAATCTGGTTGCGCTGCGAAGCGACGATCACCAGCGGCGCCGGCAGCGATTCGGCCGCTTCCAGCAAAAGGTCGTAATCGCGGTTGGAAAATCCGCCGGCGAAGATACTGCCGTCGTCGTCTTGCTGTGAGGCGAGGCCATCGAGCTCCTGCCGCCATAAGTGGCAATGCACGTCTTGCGGCGCCATGCCGACGTTCTGCACCAGGTTGCGCGCCTCGCCGGGCGAGAAGGCGATGAAGCCCAGGCCCGGTACGCGCAGCGCACGCAGCACGCGGTCAGCCAGGCGGCGTGCCCGCTGGCCATGGACAAAGCAGCTCATCACCAGCACGCGTTCCGGCCGCGGCAGCATGCGGGCCTTGATCAGTGCCAGCACCGGCAATGCCTGCCAGCCAACGACCAGCAGGCGGTCGTTTTTTGTCCACAAGCCGAAGCAGCGCAGCAGCTTGGGCGAGAACATCGACATCACGATGGCAAGCTTGCCGCTCATCCCGGGAGTGCCGGATCCCACCACCGTCACGCGCGCACCGCGCTCACGAAGGTACTCTGTGATGTCGCGATAACTGCTTGCTTGCGGCAGGAGTACATGGATCACGGCCGCCTCCCTTCCGCTACGACTTCGCGCAAGATCTGCAGGTACTGCCGGCTCACCACATCGGCCGTATGCTCCGATGCATAGCGCAAGGCGCCGCCGTCCTGCAGCGTGCTGTAATACTCCGCATCGTCGTACAGGCGGTTGATGGTGGCCAGCATGGCCGGCACGTCCTGCGGCATCATGCCGGTCCAGCCTGGCACGATGCTGAACGTCGATTGCGGACACAGGACCGGCGTGCGGGTCGACCATGAATCGCACAGGAAGCCCCAGCCGGAATGGCTTTCCGTATAGGCGAACCAGGCTGACGACAGGCGCTGCAAGGCCTCGATGCGCGTGACGCCTTCCACATGTTCGACGCGATCGCCAAGCTGCTCCTGCAGCTTCTTCACGATGTGCGCGTATGGCCCACGGCCAATGACCACGAAGCGCTCCACCGGCGTGTGCTCCAGGATGGCCGGCACGGTCTCCAGCCAGCGTTCGCAATTCTTGTGGCGAATCAGCGAGCCGACATAAATCATCTCGCCCTGCCTCCGTTCGCGCGCCGGCCGCCAGTCCGCTGGCCGTTGCGCGCAATGCGCGGCGTAATAGGCGCGTCGGCCGCGCAGGCCGAGCGTCGCCAGTTGCGGCAGGTCCGCCGGATCGTTGCTCATGAGTGCATCAACCTGTCCGCATACCTGCCACCAGCGCATGCGCCCGGCAACGCGTCCTAACGCGGGCACGCCGCCGTAATAGCGCCGCCGCAGCAATTGCACCGGATCGGCTGACTCCACCCGCAGCAGCACCGGCACCGGATACAGTGGACGCAACAGCTCCAGCAAAGGCAAGGTATGGAAGGAATTCACCAGCAGCACATCGGGCTGGAAAGCGTCCGCAATCTCGCGCACCTGCGGCAGGTAACGTCCTGCCTCGTGCGATAGCGCCCGCAGGCTGGGAAAGATGCGGTGGATCGGCACGCCCTGGAAATTCTCGTAGGCATCGCCCGGCTCGGAACTTTTAAGCGCCGACACGCGCGACGTCACCACCTGCACTGCCACGCCTTTCGCAAGCAGCGGCGGCAGCACATACGCCACCTCATCGAAGGTGGGATTCAACCCGGGATAGATAGCAAGTACTTTCATACAGCCTCGCGCAGTAGTTGGCGTCCCAGCACTCGGTTGATGAGCTGTCGATCTTTCTCATCAATCGCACCCGACAATAACAGCGCTACAGCAAAAATGGCGCACAGCAGCAATGTTCCAACAGCGGCAGCGAGCACGCCCTGCCCCGGCAACAGCCACGCCACGCCGGCCGCCGCAGCAATTGCCAACAGCGCGCGCGCCCACCAGCGCATTCCCAGCGGCCATGCAAAGCCACGCCGCCGCATGCCCGCCACCACCAGCCCGTTTACGATCAACTCATTGCCCAGCAAGGCCGCCGGCACCAGCCACAGGCCCAAGGCTGCGGAGCCGAGCCAGGCCAGCAAAGGCAGTACCAGCAAGGAGCACAGCGAAGCCAGCGCCCACATGCCCATCAAGCCAACCGCATTGCATACCACGTTGAGGATCAGGCGATGCAGGCGCAGCGCC
>DASWTB010000182.1:0-41211 GCA_036402315.1 Pseudoduganella sp.
CAGCAGCAGTCGCATTTCGCGACGCGACACGCCCCGAAGCCACGCGGCCCAGAGCGCCGCTCGTTCTTCCATCATCCGCCGCTAGAATATCCGACCGCGACCGGCGTCCAGCGCGCTGCGATGCATCCGGCGCGGCCTCCACTGGGCGTCCCACTTCGGATGCGCCGCCTCCCGCTGCAGCACGACGCGCTGCGGCGTTCCGCTCTTCCATCTCGCGGGCCATCTTTTCGCCGGCGGCGCGGTGCTCCTCAGGAGGAATATTCCCCGGCACGACCGCAGGGCCCTCATCGCCAACCGCAACGGCCACCGGGCCATTCTTCTGGACGACAGGCTGCGTTGGCGTAGCCTGCGGCGCCTGCACCACAGCTCCAGTTGGCGCGGAAACAGCCTGCTGGCCACGCAAATACTTCCAGGCCACGAACCCGCTCGCACCGAGTACGGCCAAGACCGCGACGCCTGCGCCAATCACTAACGGAGACAATGGGCTCCGGGCGCCCCGGCCAACTGGGCGCACCAGCGAAGAAGCCTCTCCGCGCGCACCGTCGCCGCCACGCGCGTCCAGGTCCCGCAGCATTTTATTGATCAGACTCATTTCAGCACCGCCCAGGCCACGCTGCCAGCAGCCATCAGCACGCCAGCCGCCGCGACCATCCAGGGCCACCGCACGCCGGCAGCTGAACCCGGATCGCAGCGTCCGACAGTATCCTCCGCCGCGAGCACCACATGCTTTTTCTCTACCTGCTGCTTTCCTTCCCCATAAGCCAGCATCAGCGCCTTATGCGCAACGATATTGACCAGGCGCGGAATCCCTTTACTGGCCGCGAACAACCGCTTCACCGCCGCCTGCGAGAACAGGCGCGAGCCGGTAAAGCCAGCCACCCGCAAGCGGTGCGCCAGGTAGAAGTCCATGTCGTCGCGCGACAACGCTCCCATGTGGTAGTGGAAGGTAATGCGCTGCGCCAGCTGGCGGATCGAATCCACCTCCAGGTGCCGGTTCAACTCCGGCTGCCCGAACAGCACAATCTGCAGCAGCTTGCGCTTTTCGGTTTCCAGGTTGGTCAGCAGGCGCAAAGCTTCCAGGCTCTCGATCGGAATTGCCTGCGCCTCGTCCAGGCACAGGATCACCTGCTTGCCATCGGCCGCAAGTTCCATCAGCCTCTGCGTGATCGACTTGAGCAAATGGTGCTGGTCCACGTCACGCTCAAGCGGCACCTCCAGTTCATCGGCCAGTGCCAGCATCAGGGTGCGCGGTTCGAGATAAGGATTTGGAATATACGCAGTGACAAATCCCTCGCCAACCGTCGCCAGGAATTTGCGGCACAGCAGCGTCTTCCCGGTTCCCACCTCGCCGGTAATTTTGATGAAACCCTCGCCGCTGCGGGCCGCAACCAGCAACGTATTCAGCGCCTCCTGCGAATGGGCGCTGGTAAAGAAATACGAAGTATCGGGCGTGATCCCGAACGGCAGCTCACGCAAGCCGAAATGCTGCAGGTACATCAGCGTGCTCCCCGCCTTGCTGGATCAAGGTTCTTGATCCGGCTTTCGGCATTCAGCAAGTCCTCGCTCCAACTGGCCTCGCCTTCGATGATGGTCGGCTTGATCAGGACCACCAGTTCACGTTTCTGCATGACCTCCTGACGGTTGCTGAACAAATTGCCAATCACCGGCAAGCCGCCTACGCCTGGCACGCCGGAACGGTCGCTGGTGGTTGCCTGGCGCATCAGGCCGCCAATTGCCACCACCTTGCCGTCCTGCCCGCGCACCAGGCTGTCGAATTCGGAAGTGGTCGACGATGCCAGCGGCAAGTTCAAGGCGCCCAGCGTAGACCCCAGGTTGACCGACTTGTTGACAGTCGAGACCTGACTCACCGAAGGGTGCACATGCATCAGGATATTGCCGTGCTCGTCGATCTGCGGGGTAACGTCCAGCACCACGCCGGAGAAGAATGGTTGCAGCGTCACGTTCGGCGACACGGTGCCATTGCCGGAGGAATTGGTTGTAGTGGTCGTGCTCACGCCGGTAACGAAGAATTCATCGGTACCGATCTTCAGCACAGCCTTCTGGTTATTGGTTGCCGTAATGCGCGGACTGGAAAGCACATGGACCGTGCCTTGCGACTCCAGGAAGGAAATCAGTGCAGCGAAATTACTGGTCTGGAAAGCCATGCCAAACAACGTGCCGCCCGCCTCGCCGGCATTGACGAGCGTCTTGCCGGTAGTCGAGACCAGGCCGCTGATCGTGTTGCCGATCGGGTCCACTACTGCATCGCGTCCGCCGTTGCGCGGCAGCCCTGCCAGCCCTGTGCCCGGCTGCACTACGCCGCCAGAAATCCGGTGATTGTTGCCGGTGCCGAAAGCGGCCCAGTTGATTCCCGACTGGAAGCCGGAATTCAATTCCACTTCCAGGATCTTCGCCTCCAGGATCACCTGGCGTTCAACCGAAAGCTGCGTCGCCTTCAAATAGCGGTCGACCGCGCGCAATTCGTCCGGCATGCCGCGCACCACGATCACGCCCGACTGGGGACTGATCACCACGGAACGCCCGCCTTCCTTGCCGCCAACCAGCGTTTCCAGCGAGAGCTTCAGCTCCTTCCAGAAATCGGATTCGGTCCGGGTCATCACATTGCTCGCGTCGCGCACGCGGCTGCCCTGCCCGTTGTTGCCCTGGTTGTTATCCTGGTTGTTGTTCTGCTGGTTGTTGTTATTGCCGCTGTTATTGTTGCTGTTGCTATTGTTCCCGGCCACATCCGCCACTGAGGTCGAACTCACACGCAGGTTCGACATGCCCAGACGCTGCGCCGTCAGGTAATTCACCTGGAACATGCGAGTCTGGATCGTCAGCGGGCGAATATAGATGCGCGTGCCCTCGATCTTGTAGTCGTACCCGTACAACTCGCGGATCGCGTCCAGCGCTTCAACCATCGTCACGTCGCGCAGGTTGGCTGTGATCGTGCCGGCCACCTCGGGATGCACCAGCATGTTGTAGCGCGTTCCCGCCACCAGCGACACGAAGAACTGCTGCGCGGGCACATTGTTGAAGGCGACGTTGAAGCGTTCTTCCATCACGGCCCGTGCCTGCGGCAACGCTCCCGCCAGCGAACTGACCGGCGGCAGCAGCGCATTCGACACCGCATCGGGCTGTGCCGCCGCAGCGGCGGCAGGCTTGGCGGCTGCCGCCATTTCCTCGTTGATCTTGTTATAGGTATCGCGTGGCGGATTCATGCTGCAGCCCGCCAGCGCTGCGGCCACGGATAACACGCTTGCACGCTTAAGGAAGTTCTTCATTATTGTTCTCACTTCTTGCGGCTGCCTGCCGCGAGGGGAAATAAAATCAGTGTTTCAGTTTTCTTGCCGCGGCGGAGTACTGCCACATTCGTGCCGACCTCCTCCAATACGGCGCCGTGGAAGGTCTCCCCCTTGCGCACGATTTCGCCGTCGATCACCGCAACTTCGCGGCCTTCATGGCCTTTGCCCACCAGGACCGATTGCAGCACCGGCTTGCGCGGGCCGCTCGGCACCGGCACCGAGCCAGGCGCCTGCGGCTGCAGGATTTCAGGCGGTGGGCGCGTCGGGTCGCTCAGGCCCGCACGCGATTGCGCTCCCGCATACAGGGGAACGGCCAGCAATGCGATGGTCAGCAGGCGTGCGCTCACAGCGTCATCCATTTCTCGTCCAGGCCCAGGGTGTACAGCGTCAACGTCAGGGTAGAAGCCGGATAATTGCGCGCATCCAGCTGGGCGCGGCCCCAGAACACTTGCTGCGGCGCGCCCTCCAGCGCTTCCATGTAATCGAGCATATCCAGGTAGCCGCCTTGCAGCACCACTTCCACGCCATGACGGTACAACAGTTCGCGTTGCGCGGGCGCGGCTTTCGCGTCGCCCGCCGCTGGGGTGCCGCCCATGCCGGTCACAGGCAATGTGCGCAGCGATATCAGTTTCAGCTTGCCATTCGAGCGCAGCAATTGCTGCAGTAACTGGCCCATTTTTTCAGGCGCTACCAGGCCGTGCTGCATGGCGCGCAGCGAGCCGGCCATGGCGGCTGCTTCCCGCTTCAATCCCGCCAATTGCATTTCCCCTGCGGCATCGGGATTGGCAGTGAACGCCGCCATCTGCAAGGCTACGCCATTGTTTGCCGTCTCCAGGCGCATATTCTGCTGGTGAATCTGGTCCGCAAGCTGGCGATTGCGCGCAAACAGCGGTTCCAGGATCAACGAGTTAATCAGGAACAGCAGCACCGCCACCGATGCAACAAAGATCGCGATGCGTTCACGCAGGGTCATGCTGTCAATGCGGCCGCTCAGCTTCAACCACTGCGCTTTCATTTCGCCGCCTCCTTCGTCGCCGCAGGCTGCGTCGCGAGACGGAATTCAACGTAGGGTGCGCCCACCTTGCTTTCTGCGCCCGCAGCTCCGGCAAGCTGCGCCACCGGCACGGCGCCAGGACGAGAAATCTCCAGGCTGCCGAACGTCTTCCCTTGCAGGACTGCCTCGCGCGTCAAGCGCTGGATATATCCCGGCAATAGTTCCGGCTGCAGGGCACGGCCTTCCAACCCAATCTCCTTGCCCGGGCCTGCCACGCTGATGCTGGTCAGCCAAACCCCGGTGACGCCTTGCCGCGCAAAGGCGCGCCAGTACTCCGAATAGCCCGCCGTATTGCCAAGTTCGCCGCGCTCCAGCACCGAGCGCACTTCGCGCAGGGCTTTCAACTCGCCCTGCATGCGTGCGATCTCGGTTTCAATGTCCTTGTTCTTCTGCTTCGGCGGGAAGTCTTTTGCTACCTGGGCCAGCCGCGCTTCGGCGGCATTCACGGCAACCAGGCCTGCCGCCGCGTGTTTTTCAAGCTGCGCTGTCTTCACGGCGCCAAACACCGCCAGCAGCAAAGCGCCCGCCGCCACCAGGCCAAGCGTTTGCGCCATATGCACGGCGGTGAAAATCTTCTTCTGCTTGAGGAAGATCGGGTTGAACAGGTTGATCTGCTGGCTCACAGCACAAGCTCCTCATGGCGCAAGGCCGCGCCCAGCGTCAGGAACTGCCGCACCTGCTCCGCCGGCGAATTCAGTGCCGGCACTTCCGCCAGGTCAAACACGTCGCCCAGGCTGAATGATTCAACCGGCATGTACATTTGCGCTGACAGGAAGTCCTGCAGCGAAGACACACCAGTCGGCGCCAGCATCAGGCGCGAAATGCTGATGAAGTGGTATTGCCGGTCAAAGTGGTCCAGCGAGCGTTGCAGCTCGAGCGCGATCTTGTCGAATGCCGCGTGGCGCCGCTCCAGGTCCTGCTCCTGCAGCATGGCCAGCGTAACGTCGAAATGGCGCGCGAGGTACAGTTCCTTGTCGTAGCTCACCGTCAACAGGCCGCCGGCAGCATCGAACGACAGCATGGCCAGACCGCGCCCCTCCGGCTCCAGCAACGCGGAGATATTCCGCTGGGCCATTTCAGGAATGTCTATAACGGACAACGGCACCTGGGCCTGCGCGAACATGTCCTGTCGCGCCTGGATCAAGCTGTTGCGCGCCGCAATCGCGAACATCGAATGGGCACGATTACCGGCAGCTTTGTCGTCCGGGATATCCAGTACATCGATCGTGGCATCGTCGACATGAAAGTCCAGCATGTCCTTCAAGCGCCAGCGCACAGCAGTCTTCAATTCATCCTGCGGCACGTTTGGCGCCTCAACTTGCAGCAGCTGGTATTCCGAGCCCGCGAGCAAGGTCGAACCTGTGAAATTATCTGCATGCGCCTCGCGCGCAACACGCGCCAGGGCTTCTGCCGACAGGCTTGGTGTCACCGGATGAAATGCTGCAAGTTTGACGATCGGTTTGGCAGCAGGCTGCCGCTCAACGCGCGCCACACAGATGCCGTCTGCATGGAAAGACGTCACAAGAATGCCTTCTCTTTTTCTTGCCTTATGGAAAAAGCGCATGCCGCCAATCTAGAAAGAAAACGTTACGCGAGGTTCGCGACGTAGATGCTTGATTATATTCAAGATCACATTACACTTTTACCAAATTTTCACGGATTCTCAATTTTTTAGTCCGGGGTGTTACGGTCTTGACACATTCTGTTTCCACATGGTCTGATTCACCATGATTTTCCGCGCATTCCTCGCCCTCTTCCTGTGGTGTGCCGCCACGTTGGCGCACGCGCAAAGCTATACGTGGCCGGCAGACATGACCGGCCCCGACTTCAATTGCACCCAACTGGCGCCTGGCGAATACAACTGCCCGGCCATGAATTTTTCCAAGGATGTCTACATCACGATCACATCGCCGATCGTCGTGCATGTGGCCGGGGACTTCACCGCGGCGAAGAATTTCATCATCCCACAAGGCAAGGCGCTGCTGCTTGACGTTACAGGCAAGGTCACCTTTGCCAAAGACATGAACGGCTACCTGGACATCAAGTCCGGCAAAAGCATGACTTTCGCCAAGAACACTATCCTGCATGGCAATCTGGATTCTGAGGAAAACATCACAATCGCCAAGGATTCATTGATCGTTGGCAATGTGTTTACCGAGCTCACACTCAAGGTCGGCAAGAACAGCAGCATCACCGGCGACTGCTCGTACACGAACACAAACTACTACTGTCATAAGGTCACTCCGCCACCGGATGTAGCGTTCGACCACTTCCTGATCGAGCATGAGGGCACCGGCCTGACTTGCACGCCCTCGGAAGTGACGGTCTGGGCCTGCACTGGCAGCAGCGGTAATGGCGGCACCTGTCCAACCTCTACGAAAGGAGCGAGCGGCAAGCTGCAGGTCAAAAACGCCAGCGGAACAGTGATCGCCACCCACGATTTCAGCATTCCAGCAGGCCAGACCAACGCCACCGTCTTGGTTCCTTACGCCGGCGCCGAAACGGTCTTCTTCGCAACGACCGCTTCCGGTTACACATGCTGGGATGGCGATGGCGCAAGCTGCCAGCATGTATACAATGACTTGGGGTTCAAGTTCAACGTCAACGACCACGTATCCGCAACCAGGCAAGCTGTCGACATTTATGCCGTCAGCAAAAGCACAACCGGCAATACATGCGTTCCAGCCTTCTCCGGCACCAAGGGCATATCCTTCACCTGCACCTATATCGATCCGGACAGCGCAGCGCAGCCCGGCAACGAAAAACCGGTTGTCATTTCATCCGGCAACACCTCGAAGAACCTGATCTGCAACGGCTCTGCGCAAACACTCGATCTGACCTTCGACACCGGCGGCAAGGCCCGGGTCGACCTGACCTATGGTGATGCCGGCAAGATCTACCTCACGGCAAACAACTCCAGCGCGACAATGACCGGCGGATCGTTCTTCATCGCGTACCCGCAAAAATTTGAAGTGACCTGGCCCACTCCCTCGACCACACTGGTTGCCGGCGCAGACTTCAAGGTCAAGGTGACAGCGCTGAACGCAGCGAACCAGACGACGCCAAACTACGGGCGTGAAAGCACCAAGAAAAAGCCGAGCCTGAAGTTCGTTCGTTGCAAGCCGGTTGGCGGTGACGACGGCACGACTGGCGGCGAACTTGGTGATTTCGCCAACGGCTCTGCAGAATCGGACAAGACCAAGTGGGGCGAAGTTGGCACGCTCGACATCGAGGCGATCAGCGAAACATACCTCGGGCTGAATGTGAATATCAAGGGCAGCAGCGATCTCGATCCCGACACCGCGCCCGGAAAGTGCACCGGCAGATTTGGCCGCTTCCGTCCAAGCTACTTCCAGACATCCCTCGAAGACTCGACCAAGACTGTCGCAGGGGATGCAAACCGCAAATGGGCGTATTCGGGCGAACCGATCGGCGTACTGGTTACGGCATACAATGCGCAGGACGTCAAAACTTCCAACTACAACAAGGATGACGATATCGAGGGCAACAGCACGCTTGGCATCATCCAGGACCTGGCTTTCAGCGCCACAGGCTCTACGCCAACCCCGGCAACAGCAAACCCCGGCCCTGGCGCCCTCACCCCGCCAAAAGTACTGTCGAAGGACCTGGCCGACCAGAGTGAAGGCGTGGTACAGGCCAACCTGCCCTATACATTCAATGCTGCCAGCTTGCCGGTCAAGCCAACAAGGATCGCTATCTGCGCACAGGACAACGACGGCGTCAGCTCAAATGGCCATTGCGACGCCGTGCTGGAGATTCGCACCGGCCGCCTGCGCATGAGCAATGCGTTTGGTGGCGTGAACAGTACCGTCACGATCCCGACAAGAGTCGAATACTGGACCGGCAGCTCATGGATCCTGAACAGGGACGACAGCAAGACCACGCTGCTGCCTGCCGCCTTCGCCCTCAACCACAGCCCCTCGATCAAGGAAGTCACCGTCGCGGGAAGCGTCAGCATACTGCTCGGCAACGGCAAGCTGATCCTCAACCCGCCCAAGCGCGATGCAAGCTCCAATGGCGTAGGCTATGTCGACATTGCAGCCAACCTCGGCGCGCTCGCGAAAGACAGCTCCTGCTTCACCGCAACGGTCCCCTCGACCGGCGCCAACCAAGCCTGGCTGCGCTCCCGCAACGGTGCCTGCGACCCAAGCGGCGCCAACGATCCCGCCGTCATCTGGGCGCAGGACCCGACAGCGCGGGCAAACTTCGGCGTCACCACACGTGAGAACAAATCGACCATCCACGTCCGGGAGTCCTTCAATTGAAGCGCACCGCGCATGGATTCACGATTGTCGAAATGGTGACGATCATGGTTGTCATCGGCATCCTGGCGGCGATTGCCATTCCACGGCTCACGCAAACCGACGCCTTCAGTACCAGCGCGTATCGCAATGAGGTTGCCAGTGCCTTGCGCCACGCGCAAAAGAGCGCAGTGAGCCATCGCCGCCTGGTCTGCGCCGCACTGACAAAAAGCACTGTCAAGCTGACAATCGCCGTGCAGTCCTATAGCGCAGGCGACCCTGACACAACCTGCGGCCCGGAATTCAAAAGCCCAAACGGAACAGACTACGAAAGCCACGATTCCAACGCTGTAGCTGAAGGCGATTTCATCGGCCAAAGCCTGTATTTCCAGCCAGGCGGCGAGATCACCACCGATAAAGCCGGCGCCCTCTTCGCAGTCGGCGACATCAAGATCAAAGGCCAGGCCCCCTTGCACATCGATGGAAGGACGGGCTATGTCGAGTAATCCGCAGCGTGGCTTTACGCTGGTCGAAATGATCATCGCCATGGTGATCGTCTCGGTCGGACTTGCTGGCGTCCTGGCCGTGCTGTCCAGGACTGGCGCGCAGAGTGCCGATCCGATGGTGACGAAACAGGTGACCGCCCTTGCCGAGGGCATGATGGAGGAAATCATGCTCAAGCCAGTCAAGGGCCCCGGCACGCCCGTACCGGCCGGCGCCGGCTGCATGCGCACCGGGTTCGACGAGATCAAGGACTACAACGGCTATGACCAGCCAGTATGCGACATCACCGGAACACCCGGTGTTGCTGGTTACAGGATCAAGGTCAACGTGGCCAATGCAAGCGGCAACGCATTGGCGGAAACTGTGCCCGACACCGAAGCCCTGCGTATCGAAGTCACTGTCAACCATGGCACGACAAGCTACGCGCTGGTCGGCTGGCGCTACAGCTATTGAGGACCGGGGCCATGAACAAGCTTCAGCGCGGATTTACCCTGGTCGAACTGATCGTTGTGATGGTGGTGACGGGCATCCTGGCCGGCATCCTGGTGGTATTTTTCCGTCCCGCGATGCAGAACTACTTTGACGCCTCACGGCGCGCCGCCCTGAGCGATGCGGCCGACCGCGCCATGCGCAAGCTGACACGCGACGTGCGCGCATCGGTGCCAAACTCGGTGCGCACCCACGGCAGCCAATGCCTGGAAATGGTCCCCACTTCGGCCGGCGGGCGCTATCGCACCGAGCCGGACATCAATAAAGCCCAGTCGCTTGCCGTGGAGCCAGGCCGAACCGTGACCGAGTTCGACGTGCTGACCGACATTCGCGCCAACAAGAACGACTGGATCGTCATTGGCAACCAGAATCCGGACGACGTCTACATCGGCAGCAATCGCGCTGTCATCGACAGTGTCAGCGCTCCGCCCGTTGCCGGCATTGGCGTAAAGCGAATCAAGCTCGCGGGCGCTGGCATGAGCGTCCCGGCCGGCTACGATGGCGCCCGCTTTGTCGTCGTGCCAGGCACGCAGGGCCCGGTTTCGTACGTTTGCCAGGGCAGAACGCTGTACCGGGTCTCCGGCTACGCGTTCGCCAACCCCGGCGCATGCCCCGCGGTCGGTGCCAATGCCGCGGTCGTGGCAAAGAATGTCTCGGCCTGCAGTTTCGCCTACAACCCCAACCCCGGCGCCACGCAGGAAAGTGGCTACGTCGAAGCGGACATCACGCTGGAGGAAGCCAATGAACTCGTACGCCTGGTATTCGGCGTCCACGTGGACAATTTGCCATGACCGGAAATAAGCAGCGCGGTTTCGGCTATATCGCGGCGATCGTCATCGTCGTCGTGCTGGCCATGCTGGGCGTTGCCGCGGCAAGGCTCACCACCACGCAGCAGGCCGGGATCGCACAAGATATCCTCTCTGCGCGGGCCTGGCAGGCGGCGCGTGCCGGCACCGAGTGGGGCCTTTACAATGCGCTGCGCCTGAACAAATGCGACACAGCAGCCACCACGCTGGACCTGCGCGGCGACACCGGCTTCGCGGTCACCGTCAACTGCAAGTCTTTTTCATTCAGCGAAGGTGAAGTGCCGGGCAGCCCTGGCACGCCACAGGCGAAGACTGTCTTTACCATCGACGCCGTTGCCTGCAACTCTGCTTCCTGCCCGGACAACGCCAAGTCGGCCACACTCGAATACACAGAGCGCCGCCGGGTCGTCACAGCCTGCGGGCTGGCAAATGGCCAGCTTCCGCTGGAGCCTTGCTAAGCACGAAAAAAAACCAGGCCGCAGCCTGGTTTCTTTTTACGCCTGAAACGATCAGCAGTCGGCGACCGGTGGCGCAGCCGAAACAGTTGGCTGGGCATCGGTATCGTCGGTGTGCGTTACCTTGATAAAGCACTTCAGGCCGGTAGGGTTGCTCGCGACGCTATTCGGGACAATGGCAATCTCGTTCGCGCTGGTCCCTGGATTGTTATTGCCGGCAATAGTGCCGGGGCCATAAATCTTGTAGTCGCCGGAGGTCACCCCTGCCACCGCGAGCATATCCGCATAATCGGCATTCTTCGGATAGCCCTTGGTATCCAGGTCGAGGGTGATGCCATCAACCGTGACCGTCGCATCCTTGCCGCCAGATGCCAGCCACTTGCCATGCACCAGGGCCACCGACGATGCGATCGCACCGCGCACGCCATTCAGGCTCGCCACGCGCGCATCGGCGCCAAGGTTGATAAAGCGCGGCAAGGCAGTCGCAGCCAGGATGCCGAGGATCACCATCACAACGATCAATTCGATCAGGGTGAAACCGGACTGTTGTTTAGGTGCTTGAAACTTTTTCATTAGGCTTTCTCCGAGTACTTGAAGGTGTCTTTGCGGCCTAATCAACAATTTGTTCCAGGGTCACGCCGCCCGGCCCCAGCCCTTCGTGATTTTGTGTGAGATTTGAAGGGTGCTGCGCGAATTTTACCTTGAATTTCAAGCGTTTCGGAGCGCCTGCTCCGAAAAACCCGCGCTTATTTAACACATATGACAATGTTGCCGACGTTCGGTCGAAATACCAGTAACCGAAAGGCACCGCAGCTGCATTCGGCGTATCAAACTCACCTGCATAATTCGGCGGCCGCCGCTCCAGCCACTCCATGGGATTTTCCCGGGCCAAACCGGGCAAATCCATGTCCTTCCCCCTTAGATACATCGAAGCGGCCCTGCTAGCAAGGGCCGCACGCAAGCTCGTTGCAACTTGCTCGACTGCAAGCCGCTCGGCTTCCTGCTGGTAAAACTGCAGCTTTTGCAGCAAAACTCCACATAGAATGGCGAAGACAATCCCCACCACGGCAAACTCGAAGTAACCCGAGCCTGCCTGGCGCCGACGTTGCGCCAAAGCTACATTATTTACCGTGGAAAACTCCGGAGGAGACTCGTTGCTCATCGGCGCAGCGCCGTTTTGCCAAGATCCCAGATCGGCAGGAAGATGCCGAGGGCTAGCACCAGCACCATGACGCCAAGGAAGGTAATCAGGATCGGTTCGATTTGCGCAGCCAGCGTCTTGAGTTCGTAATCGACTTCACGCTCATACATCCCGGCGATTTCATCCATCAGGTCGTCCAGCGAGCCGGACTCCTCCCCCACCGCAATCATTTGCAGCACCACCGGCGTGAACACCGCAGCTGTCGTGGCAGTGCGCAGGATCGACTCGCCGCGCTCCACGCCATCGCGCATCTGCTCAACACGTGATGTCAGGTAGGCGTTATCGACCGTCTGCGCCACCACCGTCAGCGCCTGTACGATGGGCACACCGCTGCGCGCCGACAGCGAGAAGCTGCGCGCGAAACGCGACATCGTCGCTTTGTGGATGATCTTGCCCGCAATCGGAATCCGCAGCTTGATGCGGTCCCATTCATAGCGTCCCTTGCTGGTCCTGATCCAGGCACGGAAGCCGAAGAAAGCCGCCAGCGCCCCCACCAGCAGCAGGCCCCAGTAGTGCTGCATGAAGCCTGACGTGGCCAGCAGCACGCGCGTCATCAGCGGCAGCTCGGCGTGGAAGCTTTCGAACACTTTGGCGAACGCCGGGATCACGAAGATGTTCACCACGATCATCGCAATCGCCATCGCAATGATTACGAAGGTCGGGTAGCGCAGCGCAGTCTTGACCCGTTCGCGCATGTCGCGGTCGAATTCCATGTGATCGAACAAGCGCAGGAAAACTTCCTCCAGCCGGCCTGTCATTTCACCCACGCGCACCATCGACAGGTAGAATGCCGAGAACACGTCCGGGTGGCGCCGCATGGCCGCCGACAGCTCACGGCCCGAGTCCAGCGACTCGCGCAGGTCCTTGATAACGCGCCCGAACGACTTGTTGATGGCCGATTCCTGCAGGCCCGCCAGGCCGCGCATGATCGGCACGCCTGACTTCAGCAGCGTGTACATCTGGCGGCTGAACAGCTGCACGTCCATCGCGCTGACCTTTTTCTCGGTCAGGCGCTCCCACAGGTTGTCGTCGCCTTTCTTGGCGACAGCTTTGGTGACATTGATCTCGATCGGCGTGACGCCGGTACTGAACAGCTGGTCCGCCACGGCGCCGCTGTCGGCTGCCTCCAGCACTCCCTGCATCAGCTCGCCGCGTGCATTGCGGCCCTTGTAGGCGAACAGCGGCACGTTACTCCTCCAGCTGGTGGCTGATACGCATTGCTTCCGACACCGTGGTGCGGCCCTCGACCACGAGTTGCACTGCATGGCGGCGCAAGGTCTGCCCGCCCATCTGCTGGTTGGCAGCCTTCAAGAATACAGCGGGATCGACGTCGTTGGCCTCGTCCACCACGGTTTGGGTCATCTCCAGCAACTCGTACACACCGACCCGGCCGCGATAGCCCAGGCCATTGCAATGCGAGCAGCCCTTGCCGTGGAAATAAGTGCCCATGTCGACCTTGTCTTTCAGCTCAAGGCTAAGCCATTCATGCTCGCTTGGCGTCAGCGTGTACGGCGTGGTGCAGGACTCGCAGATCACGCGCACCAGGCGCTGCGCCAGCACGGCCTGCAGCGAGCTGCCCACCATATAGCGCGGTACACCCATGTCCATCAGGCGCAGCGGCGTGCTGGCGGCATCGTTGGTGTGCAGGGTCGAAAGCACCAGGTGGCCGGTCATGGCGGCGCGCAGGCCGATCTGCGCGGTTTCCTGGTCGCGCATCTCGCCGACCAGCACGATGTCCGGGTCCTGGCGCAATGCGGAACGCAGCACGCGCGCAAAATCCAGTTCGATCTTTTCATTGACCTGCACCTGGTTGATCCCGGCCAGGCGGTATTCAACCGGGTCTTCGACGGTGATCAGCTTCTTCTCCATCGAATTCAGTTCGGCCAGCGCGCAGTACAGCGTCGTGGTCTTGCCGCTGCCGGTCGGGCCGGTCACCAGCACCAGGCCGTTCGGGCGCGCCACGATGGCGCGGAAGCGCTCCAGCATCGGCTTGGGCATGCCGATGGCGTCCAGGCGCAAGGTCATGCCGCTCTGGTTCAGCAAACGCATCACGATCGATTCGCCGTACTGCGTCGGCATGGTGGAGATACGCACGTCGATGCGCGCATTCTTGACGCGCACGGCGAAGCGGCCATCCTGCGGCAGGCGCTTCTCGGAGATGTCGAGGTCGGACATCAGCTTAAGGCGCAGCGCCAGTGCCGCCGCGATCTTGATATCGGCTTCCGTCTGCAGGTGCAGTACGCCGTCGATGCGGAAGCGAATCTGCAGCCGGCCTTCCTGCGGCTCGATGTGAATGTCGGATGCGCGCACCTGGGCGGCATCGTCGAACAGCGATTGCAGCAGCTTGACCACCGGCGCTTCTTCCAGCCCCGGGCTGGCCGCGGCAAGCGCGCCAAAGTCGACAGAGCCCTCGCCCATCTCCTGTTCCAGCTCGCGTGCCAGGCCCGAGATATCTTCCGTGCGCCGGTAGATGCGGTCGATTGCGGCCAGCACTTCGGTCTCGTTGACCACGGCCAGTTCGATGGTCTGCTTCAGCAGGCGCGAGATTTCGTCGTAGGCAAAGAGGTCGGTCGGATCGGACAGGCCGACCAGCATGGTGCCCTTGCGGTCCTCCAGCACCAGCGCGCGGAAGCGGCGCGCCTGGGTTTCCGGCAGCAGCCGCACCAGGTCGGAACTGATCTGGTAAAACTTGAGGTTGATATACGGGATGTTGAGTTGGCGCGCCAGGGCGCCGGAAATCTGTTCTTCGGTGACAAAGCCGTGTTCAACGAACACCCGCCCCAGTTTGCGGCCGCTGCGCTTTTGCTCCGCCAGCGCCATGCCCAACTGTTCTTCCGACAGCAGTTTTTGCTGCACCAGGATTTCACCTAAACGAACCTTTTCCGGCCTCGTCATTCCGCTTCCCCGAATCCATTATTTGCTGGCATTGTATGCGAAGGAATGGTGCAAGCATAGCAAAACTCATTAACAGATACACCACAGTTCAGGTGCGTGGCTGGAGGGCGACGAATTCTTGCGATACGTGCTTCAATGGCAGGGCCACTCCAACCACCCGATGCCTGCACGCCGCCATGTACCAGCAACATTTTGGCCTGCAAGAGGCCCCATTCGGCATTACGCCGAACCCCGCTTTTTTCTACAGCGGGAATACGCGCGGGGAGATCCTGTCTGCCTTGCTCTACGCTGTTACCCAAGGCGAAGGCATCGTCAAGGTGACTGGCGAGGTGGGCTGCGGCAAGACCATGCTGTGCCGCATGCTGGAGGCGCGCCTGCCGCGCGGGGTCGACGTGCTCTACCTCGTCAATCCCACGCTGGGCCCGCAGGAAGTCCTGCACGCGATTGCCGCCGAGCTGGGGCTCGACACCAATGGCCGCCGCGCCGATGAAGTGTTGCGCGCATTACACGCCGAGCTGATCGCCCGGCATGTCGCGGCCCACCGCGTGGTGCTGCTGGTTGAAGAGGCGCAAGCCATGCCACTGGAAACGCTGGAAGAAATTCGCCTGCTGACCAACCTCGAGACAGCCAGAAGCAAACTGCTGCAGATCGTGCTGTTCGGCCAGCCCGAGCTGGATGAGCATCTGGCACTGCCGCGCATGCGGCAACTGCGCGAGCGCATCACCCACAGCTTCAACGTGCCGCCGATGCCGCGCGACCAGATCCCCTACTTCCTGTCGCACCGCCTGCGCGCCGCCGGCTACCAAGGCCCGGAACTGTTCAGCCAGGGGGCGGTGCGGCTGATTGCGCGCGGCTCGCAGGGCATCGTCAGGCGCATCAATGTGCTGGCCGACAAAGCGCTGATGGCGGCGTTCGCCGAGGATTTTCCATATGTCAATTCATACCACGTGCGCCAGGCAATCGAAGACAGCCGCTATTCGTGCGCGGCGGTTCCGGGCAACCGCAGTATGATCGTTTTCGATAGACTCCTGGCAACTTGCTTCAGGCGGCGAACGACATGAAGAACCTTGCGGCTTCCCTGTTATGCGTCCTGCTTGCGGCTTGCGCTGCACCGAAATTTCCCTTGTCCCCAACCCATGTGGCCGAGCCTGAGCCAGTGGCTGGTGCGATTCCGGAACCAGTGCAGCATAGCGCCGCACTCCCGCCGCCTCGCCCCGCCGCGCGGCAGGAGACCTATAGCGTGTCCGTGCACCGCGTGCCGGTACAATCGGTTCTGTTTGCGCTGGCGCGCGATGCGGGGCTGAATGTCGACGTGCATCCTGCCGTTGAAGGCACGGTGACGCTGAATGCGCTCGACCAGACCCTGCCACAGCTGCTGGCGCGAATCGGCAAGCAAGTCGATATGCGTTACGAACTGCAGGGCAATAACCTGGTGGTGCTGCCCGACCAGCCTTACTGGAACCACTACAAGATCGACTACGTCAATATCGCGCGCAGCACCAATAGCAGCGTGAACATCGCAACCCAGATCTCCACCACGGGCGGCTCGGCGTACAGCAGCGGAGGCACGCCATCCAATCCCGTGCCGACGGCCGGCAGTTCGCTGGGCAGTGGGGGCAACAACAATTCGACGACTTCGGTCGCCAATCGTTCGGATAACAATTTCTGGTACAGCCTGGAGAAGAATGTCCGCGATATGCTGCGGCCGACCACGCTCAATGACCAGCTCACCGATCCGCTGGCGCAGATGCGGGAACAAGCCAATGCCATGGTGCAGCAAATGCAGGCTGCTGGCGGGGCCGCCCCCCCCGAGGCCAACTATCCCGGTGCGCAGGCCGCCGCAGCGCAGTCACGCGCCCCTGTAGGCGGACTCGCAGCCAATACCGCATTCGGCAGCGGCGCCGCGGCACAGGGCCGCAATTCTCCATCGGTGATCGCCAATCCGGAAGGCGGCCTGCTGTCGGTGCGCGCCACCAGCCGGCAGCATGAGAAGGTGCAGGAATTTCTCGACATCATTATGTCCACGGCCAAGCGGCAGGTGCTGATCGAGGCGACCATTATCGAAGTCAAGCTGAGCGACCAGTACCAGCAGGGCATCAACTGGGCGCGCATCAACGGCCACGGAAAGCTGGGCCAGGGACAGGTCGGCACCACGCCGCTGCCCTCCGGCGTCGCGCCCAATGGCTCGGCGGGGATCTTCATCTTCGATTACGCCAACCCGACCACACGCTTCGGTAATATCACCGCCACCATCCAGTTGCTGGAATCGTTCGGCAAAGTGAAAGTCCTGAGCAGTCCCAAGATCAGCGTCCTGAATAACCAGACTGCCTTGCTGAAGGTGGTCGACAACAGCATCTTCTTTACGCTGAAAGTGACGCCTGCGGTGCTCACCTCTACCGGCACAATTGCGACACCGGCAACCTATGAATCCAAAGTGGAAACCGTGCCGGTCGGCTTCGTCATGAGCGTAACGCCGCAGATTTCGGCCGAGGATGAAGTCACGCTGAATGTGCGGCCGACCATTACGCGCATTGTCGATTACGTCGAAGATCCGAATCCCGAATTGAGCAAACAGAACGTCAAGAGCCGGGTGCCGGTGATCCAGGCGCGCGAGATGGAGTCCATCCTGAAAGTCCAGAGTGGGCAGGTCGCTGTCATGGGTGGCCTGATGCAGGATTCGGTCGACAACAAGAAGGACAGTATCCCGTTGATCGGTTCCGTGCCGGTGCTCGGCGACCTGTTCTCATACCGCAATGAGACAGCCAGCAAGACCGAACTGGTGATCTTCCTGCGGCCGGTGGTGGTAAAGGACGCCAGCCTGGCGGGCGACTATCGCAATTATCGCTACCTCATGCCCGCGCGGCCGCCGGGGGAACTATGAGCTTGCTCATGCAGGCCTTGCGCAAGGCCGAACGCGCCCGCGCGCAGAATGGGCACGATACGGAACCCGGGCATGAACTGGAGGAGCCACCCTTCGGCGCCGAGTCGGTTCCCTCGCCTCCGCCGATTGAAGGCGGCCCCGCGTTTGCAGTCATGCCGGACGCTTGGCGTCTCGAGCCGCTCGATGCCGAACCGCCCGTGGTTGCGGCGCAGGAGGCGGCGCATGATCCGGTGCCGCCGCAGGCGCGCCATGAACCTGTGCGTCCGGCGTCTGCGCCGCGTGTGCCGCCAGCAGCGAGTATGGCCGATATCCCTCGCGCACCGCCCTCCACCGACCATGCACCGGGCGGTCCTGGCAACGCGGCAACCGGTGGACCTGGCCGTCCCAGGGACCACGGCTCCCGGCCTGGCACCGCCCGCAAGCAGGGGCTGCCGCGCGCGATCGCTTCGTCGCAGCGGCGTATCACAATATTGGCGGGAAGCCTGGCCGCCTTAATCGCTGTGTTTGCTTTTATTTATTGGCGTGCCGTTTCGGCCCCGGGGCCCGGCGCGCAGCTGCCCATGGTTCCGATGCCGGCGCCAGGCTCGCCGCCCGTTGCGCAGGATGGTACGCAGCAAGGAGCGCCGATACCGGTGACGCCTTATGTCACTCCGCTTGGGGCTGATCCCGGCTTGCAGGCCACGGCGCCCGGTAGCGCGGCCGGGGCAGCCGAGGGCGCAGGCGCCATGCCTGGCGGCGCTGCCGGAACTGCAGGTGCGACCGGGACGGCAGGGTTGGTCGGCGCAGGCGCGGTAGACAGTGGGGCGGCAACTGCGACCACTCCGCCCGCCGCGGCGGCCAAGGCGCCAGCAACACGCCCCAATGCAGACGTGACTGTTCCCACACCCGAGCAGCTGGCCGCCATTACCGATCCCGCCATCCGCGCCGAAGCGATGCGCGATGCGTCCGAGCGCGCAGCCCGCCAGGTCCGCGCAGAGAGCTCCGCAGCGCAAGCCCCGGCGCCCGAAATGAACAGCACGCACAGCCCTGCGGCTGAAACGGTCAAGGTCAACCGGTCGCCTGCGCCGGCACGGCCCACGGGCGACGCCATCTCCCACAAGGATGGCGGCGCATCGCTTAAAACCGCAATTGGCGATACCGGCAATGTGCAATTTGTTCGCGGCGCAGCGCCGGCACAGGTTGCGCCGGCCGTGCAGAACGGCTACGCCGCCCTGAAAGCCGGCGACCTGGCGACAGCGCACCAGCAATACGACCTCGCCCTGCTGCAAGACCCCAACAACCGGGACGCCCTGCTCGGCGCCGCCGCCGTGGCGCTGCGCGAACATGATGGCCGGCAGGCCTCCAGCAACTACCTGCGCCTGCTCGAACTCGACCCGAACGACCCGGAAGCGCTGGCAGGCCTGGCCGAGCTGCGGCCGGGCGACCTGCAGGCCAACGAAATCAAGCTGCGCGGCCTGGCCCGCCAGCACCCCGACTCAGGCCCGGTCCAATTCGCCCTCGGCAACGTGTTCGCGCGCCAGGGGCGCTGGCCGGAAGCCCAGCAAAGCTACTTCCGCGCCTTCAGCGCCATGCCCGAAAACGCCGACTACGCCTTCAACCTTGGCGTCGGCCTGGACCGCATGAACCAGCCGCGCCTGGCGCAGACCTATTACCGCCGCGCGCTGGAACTGGCGCAATCCAGTCCGCCAACCTTCAATATCGACGCCGTCCGCAAACGATTACAAATGCTGGAAACGCCGCCCCAGTAAAGCACAATGGCCGACACGCAGAAAATCCCGCTCGGCAAACTGCTGATCCAGAAAGGCGTCATCAGCCAAGACCAGCTCCGGATCGCACTGACCGAGCAAACGCGCAACAACGAACCTCTGGGCAAGTTGCTGATCGCGCTCGGCTTCGTGACGGAAGCGACGATGCGCCAGGCCCTCAGCGAAAAGCTCAATACCCGTTCGGCCGACCTGAAAAGCCTGGTGGTGGACGCCGTCGCGCTCAAGCTGATCCCCAAGGACGTGGCGAAACGCTACCGGGTCTTCCCCATCGTGTACGAACGGGCCACCGATGAACTGGTGCTGGCGATGTCCGACACCACCAATATCGTCGCGCTCGACCAGATCAATGCCATGCTGGTCAAGGGCATCACCCTGGTGCCGCTGCTGGTCAACGACTCCGACATTGCGCATGCGATCGACCATTACTACGGGTTCGAGCTGTCGATTGACGGTATCCTGCACGAAATCGAAACCGGCGAAGTGACGCTGGACGCCTCCTCCGATGAATACAGCCAGCCCATGGTGCGCCTGATCGACGCCCTGCTGGCCGATGCGGTGCAAAACAGCGCTTCGGACATCCACTTCGAGCCGGAGCACAGCTTCCTGCGCATCCGCTACCGCATCGACGGCATCCTGCGCCAGATCCGCAGCCTGCACCGCTCGTACTGGCCGGCGATGGCGGTGCGGCTCAAGGTGATCAGCCATATGAACATCGCCGAAACGCGGGCGCCGCAGGACGGGCGCATTTCGATCCAGTTTTCCGGCCGCCAGATCGATTTCCGCGCCAGCAGCCAGCCCACTACCCACGGCGAAAACATCGTGTTGCGCGTGCTCGACCGCCAGAAAGGCATCGTCCCGCTGGACAAGCTCGGCCTGGCCGAGCACGAGCTCGACGTGCTGAAGCTGATGATTGCCCGGCCCGATGGCCTGATCCTGGTAACCGGCCCCACAGGCAGCGGCAAGACCACCACCCTGTATTCGATCCTGAACCACATCAACACCGAGTCCGTGAACATCATGACGATGGAGGACCCGGTCGAATACCCGATGCACCAGATCCGGCAGACTTCCGTCAACGAATCGGCCAAGCTGGGATTTGCGGACGGCATCCGCTCCATGATGCGCCAGGACCCGGACGTGATCCTGGTCGGCGAGATCCGCGACAAGGAGACCGCCGACATGGCCCTGGCCGCCGCCATGACCGGCCACCAGGTCTATTCCACGCTGCACACCAATTCCGCAATCGGCGCCATCCCGCGCCTGCTGGACCTTGGCGTGGTGGCCGACGTCCTGGCGGGGAATATCATCGGCATCATCGCCCAGCGCCTGGTACGGAAGCTGTGCCCTCACTGCCGCCAGGCGGTCGAAGCCGATGAGCTGGAACGGCGCCTGCTTGGCCTCCCTTCCGACCACCCGCCCGCCACCATCTACCGGGCCGGCGCCTGCGACCGCTGCGCCCACCAGGGCTACAAGGGCCGCATGGCCATCATGGAACTGCTGCGCATGACCGGTGAACTGGACGAGATGGTGGCGCGCCGCGCCCCGGCGCGGGAACTGCGCAATGCCGCGCGCGCCGCCGGCTTGCGCTCGCTGGTCGACGATGGCATGCGGCGCGTGATGGAAGGCCTGACTACGCTGGACGAGGTGTCGCGCGTGGTCGACCTCACTGACAGGTTGAGCTGATATGCCGCAATTCATTTACCGCGCCATGGACAGCAACGGCAGCATCGTGCCAGGGAATATGGACGCCCATAACGTGCCGGACCTCGAGTTGCGCCTGCAGCGGATGGCGCTCGACCTGATCGACTGCCGCGAAACGCGCCAGCGCAAGCTGCGCATTGGCGGCCAGCGCATCACGCGACGCGACCTGATCAACTTCTGCTTCCACCTTGAGCAAATGAGCAGCGCCGGCGTACCAATGCTGGACGGCTTGCGCGACCTGCGCGACGGCGCCGACAACCTGCGGCTGCGGGAAATTATCACCGACCTGGTGGAAAAGATCGAAGGCGGCTTGCAGCTCTCCAGCGCACTGGCGTCCTATCCGGAAGTGTTCGACCAAAGCTTTACCAGCCTGGTCCGCGCCGGCGAGCAAAGCGGCAAGGTCAACGAAGTGTTCCGCGACCTGGCGGAAAACCTGAAATGGCAGGATGAGCTGGCGGCGCAGGCGCGCAAAGCCATCACCTACCCTGCCTTCGTGCTGGTAATCGTCAGCGGCGTGCTGTTTTTCCTCATGATCTACCTGGTGCCGCAGCTGACAGCCTTCATCAAGAACATGGGCCAGGAATTGCCAATGCATACGCGCGCCCTGATCGCAGTATCGGATGTTTTCGTCCATTACTGGTATCTTTTGCTGGCGGCGCCCGTGGTGGCCTGGCAATTCCTGCGCTGGCAGCTGCGGCACAACGAACGCACGGCTTTCGCGGTCGATCGCCTGATGCTGCGCGCCGTGCCGGTGCTGCATAAGCTGATCATGGCCCGCTTTGCGACCTACTTCGCGCTGATGTATGCCGCCGGGATTCCTGTGCTTGAGTGCATCCGCCTGTCGGAAGGCATTGCCGGCAACCGCGTGGTGGCCGCCGCCATGCGCCGCGCGCGCGAGCTGATATCGGAAGGCCATACGGTTGCCGCTGCCTTCCGGCAGGTCGAGCTGTTCCCGCCGCTGGTGGTGCGCATGTTGCGGGTCGGCGAATCGACCGGTGCGCTCGATGCGACGCTGCGCAACGTTGCCTACTTTTACAACCGGGAAGTGCGCGAGCGGATCGAGCGCATGCAGTCCATGATCGAGCCGGCAATGACCGTGATTCTTGGCATCCTGCTGGGCTGGATCATGCTCTCCGTGCTCGGGCCGATTTACGACACCATCAGTTCAATCAGGATTTGAGCCATGACCCGCAAACTACTCCTCCACCTGACCGGCGAGCGGCTTTGCTGCTGGCTCTGGGAACAAGGCAGCCTTGGAACGGGCCCGTGTTTCGACCACACGCCCGACGGCTTGCAGCAGTTTTTCGCCTGGCTGGAAGGGCGGGAGGATACGCCCGCCTTGATGCTGGCGGACCTGGTGGAAGAAGATTTCCAGCGCCACCTGCTGCCCCATGTGGCGGGGCGCGCCGGCGTGGCAATGCGTGACCGGCGGCTGTCGCAATCGTGGCGCGATACGCCTTTCCGCTGCGCGCACGTGCAAGACCGGGAGGATGAGGGGCGGCGTGACGATATCGTGCTGTTTTCCGCCCTCACCAACCCGGCGATGCTGGCGCCCTGGCTCGACGCGATGGAAGGCCAGCGCATCCCATTGGCGGCGCTCTACACGCCTGCGCTGCTCAGCGCCGCCTTGCTGCCTGACGAGGCGCGCCAGGAGCCGCATCTATTGCTGGTGACGGAGCATGCAAGCGGCGTCCGGCAGACCTATTTCCAGCATGGCCGGGTGCGCTTTTCGCGGTTGGCGCAGACGGCGGCAAGTGCGGAGCAGGAAGCCGAGCGGACCCGCCAGTTCCTGGTCGGCGCGCACATGCTGGAGCGAGACCTGCCTTTGCAGGTGCTGTCCCTGCTGCCGCTGGCGCGCATCGCCTCGCCGCCGGCAGCGAGCATTGCGCCGCTGCTGGACTGGCGCGTGATGCCATTGGAGGAAGCAGCGGTCCGGCAAAAGCTGGCGGCCTCCGACAATCCCGATCAACTTCTCATTGGCCTGGCCGCCCGCATCTCGCCGCCCAGCCACTACCCGCTCGGCCCGCGCCAGCGCTATTACAGCCTGTGGCGCGCGCGCAAATCGCTGTATGCGTCGAGCGCGTTGCTGGCGGCATGCTGCCTGCTGTGGACTGGCGCGAACATCATCGGCTACTCACTGGCGCGTACGCATACGCAGGAATTGCAACAGGAGACACATGCCTTCACGGCCGCCTACAAAAGCAGCATGTCGAGCATGCCGCCGGCCGTCGACAAAACCGCCAACATGAAGGCGGCCGTCCAGATCGCGCAAATGGTGGCGCGCCAGGGGCCGTGGCCGCAGACGGTGATGGCGGTCCTCAGCGAGGCGCTGGAGCGCTCGCCGCAAATCCGCCTGACCCAGCTCGACTGGCGCGCCAATGCGCCGGGCGCGGTGCCGGTAAGCGCCAGTAGCGCTTTTCCGGGCGGCGCGGCCACGCCGGCGCTGGTGACGCCGCAATCGTCCATGCTGATCGGTATTCCCAAGGCGCCACCGCAGCAGGTACGGCTGCAGGCCGAGGTCCTGGTGGAGCAGGACGACTATCGCAGCGTCCTGCTCAGCATGAACCGCTTCGCACAGGAGTTGGCGCGCACGCCGGGCATGGCGGTGGAAATCGAGCAGCTGCCATTCGATATCAGGCCGAACGTCAAGCTGAGTGGCAAGGCAGGCGCGCCGGCCGGCCTGGGCGAGCGTTCGAAATTCACTTTGAATCTCAGGTGGGCGCCATGATTCTCTTTCGTGAGTTTTCACTGCTGCGCAATGCGGTGCTGGTGTTTCTTGCCACGCTGGCGGTTTCGCTGGCTGCAGTGTTTGCGAGTTCGTGGCATATGAGACGCGCGCATTTCGAGGAAGCTGCAGCCTTGCTCGAGCGCGATGGTGCGCGCCTGCGGCTGGCCCATGCGGAGACGGAGAAGGAGGAGATCAGGCAGTACCAGCCACACTTCATGGAGCTGCGCCGAAGGGGCCTGGTGGGGCCTGAGCGGCGGCTCGATTGGGTGGAGGCGATCCGTCAGATACAGGAGCAGCGGCGCCTGCTGCCTTTGACCTATGAGATCGAGGTCCAGCAGCCGTACCGGCTGGAGACTGCTTTGCCAACCGGCGATTACGCCTTGCTGGGCAGCCGGATGGTCTTGCACATGGATCTGCTGCATGAACTGGATTTGCTGAATTTCCTTTCCGACTTGCGCTTGACGGGCACCTTTGCGGTGCAGGACTGCGTAATCCGGCGTACTGCCGGTTCCGCGCCGGCGGCGGGCGTGCTGGCGCCGACTTTGAATGCCGACTGCACCTTGAACTGGCTGACTTTGACGCCTGTCGCCGCGCCGGGCAAGCCGATGCGGGGGGCGTTATGAGAGTGGGCTGGCCAGCGCTGCTTCTGCTGCTGGCGTCCCAGGCCGGCGCGCAGGGTTTCGTCAGCATGGGGAGGTTGTTCACTACGCCTGTCGAGCGCGCACAGCTGGATGCCCAGCGCAATCAGGCTCCGCCTGCCGGCAGCATTGGGCAGGCTGGCGCGGCTCGCGGCGCGGCTCCCGGAGTCGTTGGCCCGGGCGGCGCAGGGGCGGCATGGTCCGGCGTCCAGGCGCCGGGCGGCGGTCCGCTGGGGCCGGGAATGGAAGCTTCGGCTGGCTGTCCGCCGGGGTCGGCGCCCGGTTGTCCACCGGCTGCGGCGCCGGAAGCCGGCGGTGGTGCAGGGGCCGGGAGCGCTGCGGCCGGCGATACGGGCAGTGGCGGAGCGGAGCAGCCGGGGCTTCGGCTGGGAGGGGTAATCCGCCGCAGCAATGGACCGGCCATGATCATCGTCAACGGCGAAGCGCAACCCGCGCCGCCAGGCGGCGTGATGCGCGGCACGGTGACCCTGCAGGCCGACGGCCGGTCTGTCGTACTCAAGCCGGGACAGCGCTATGATCCCGCCACCGGAGAAGTCCATGAAGCCGCACGCTAGACAGCGCGGCGCTGCGCTGCTGACGCTCCTGCTGATCGCCACGGTGGGCATGGCGGCAGTCCTGCTGTCGGCATTCGGCGGCAGCGGCGTCGAACGCGCGCGCGAAGAACGCACCTACGCATTGCTGGCGCAGGCCAACGAAGCGCTGATCGGATTCGCGGCAACCCACGGCCGCCTGCCACGCCCTGCGCCGCCGGCCACAGGGTTCGTTGCCGGGGCGGGCGCCAGCACGGGCGCCGGCGAGCCCGGGCGCGAGCGCGTGGCCCCGTGTACGAACGAGGCAGACTGCACCGGCCTCCTGCCATGGATGGACCTGGGCTTGCCGGCACAAGACAACTGGGGGCACCCGCTGCGCTACAGCGTAACCCCAGCGTTCACTGTCGCCCCGCTGGCAAGGACCGCGCTCATTGCCAGCAAACGGGTGCTGTCGCGCGATGCGAACGGCACATTGTTCTTTGTCGCCGGCCAGGAAGCCTGCTCGCTGGCCGCGCAGTGCGCCCCCGCGGTCATTCTCTCGCGAGGCCGCAGCGACGCGCCGGACAGCCAGGACGAAGCCGGCAACCTGCTGGCAACCGCCAACTTCATGCAGCGCCCGCGCAGCGCAGAAGCAGACGCACCAGGCGGCGTGTTCGACGACCTGCTGGCCGTCGTTCCGCTGAACACACTCTACGAAAGAATGGCAGCCGCCAAAACCCTTCCATGAAAAACCAAACCGCCTTCACGCTGGTTGAAATGGCCATTGTCCTGGTCATCGTCGGGCTGCTGCTGGGCGGCATGCTGGCGCCCCTGTCGGCGCAGTTGGAGCAGCGCCGCGCCGCCGACACCACCAAGGCACTGGAAGAAGCGCGCGACGCCCTGGCAGGATTCGCGGCCCGCAACGGCTACCTGCCCTGCCCCGCCATCTCCGCCTCGAACGGCCTGGAAGACCGCGCCGGCACCCGCTGCAGCAACGAGCGCCGCCTGGGCTTCCTGCCATGGGCGACCCTCGGCCTGCCCAAGCTCGACGCCTGGCAGCACCTCTACGTCTACAGCGTCACGCCGGCCTTCAGCGACAGCGGTGCGCTGTTCCGCCTGAACACCCCGCGCGACATTACCATCGCCAGCCGCGATGCGACCGGCGCGCTGGTGGCAGCCAGCGCCCCGAACGACATTCCCGCTGTGGTGCTGTCGCAAGGCCGCAACGGCTTCGGCGCTTTCAGCGACGTCGGCGTGCAAGCCGCCGATATGGGCCAGGGCAACGTCGACGAAAAGGCCAACTTCCAGGCTGACGGCCGCATGTTCATTGCGCGCGACCGCGCGGACAATCCCGCCGCTCCGGGCGGCGCCTACGACGACATCGTGGTCTGGCTGTCGCCCAACATCCTCTTCAACCGAATGCTTGCGGCCCAAAGGCTGCCATGAGACACAACCCAAGGAGAACGCCATGAGACAGCGCGGCTTTACCCTCGTTGAAATCGCCATCGTACTGGTGATCATTGGCCTGCTGCTAGGCGGCGTGCTGAAAGGACAGGCCCTGATCGACAGCGCCAAGGTGAAAAGCATCATCCAGCAAGCCACTGCATTGCAGGCGGCCGTCAACGCCTACCAGGATCGCTTCCGCGCCCTGCCCGGCGACGACATCCTGGCAACCACCCATGTTCCGGGCGCGGCAGGCAACGGCAATGGCGATGGGCAGATTACGGAATACCAGCTCGCGCCGCAGCATCTGGCAATGGCCGGCCTGATTACCGGCTCCTACAACGGCACCACGGAATTCATGACCAGCGCCCAGGGCGGCGCCGTGTATATCTACAATGACGTGGTGGGCGGCCGGGGCGGCAATGGCATCCGCTTCGACAACCTGCCGGACACGTTTGCAGAACAGATTGACGCCAAGCTGGATGACGGCAAACCCGATTCCGGCAATGTGCGCGCAACTGGGCCTTATACTAATAACGGAACCATCATTACGCGCCTTGCAATCTTCTTCTGAGACCTATGACAGAAAAACCCGAACGGCGCCGCGTCTTCCTGATGCGGCATGGCAGCGTCACATACTTTGACGAAGCCGGCAAACCCCACCTCCCCGAGACCGTGCCGCTGAATGAAGCAGGCCGCGCACAAGCTGCCGCCGCCGGACAGGCCTTTGCAGCCGATGGCATCCGCTTCGACCGGGTGATCGTCTCCGGCCTGCCGCGCACCGTCGAAACCGCCACGCGCGTGCTGGCGGAGACCGGCCAGCAGGCCGAACTTGAAACCTGGCCCGAACTGGCCGAAATCCGCGGCGGCAAGCTGTCCGGCATCCCGGACGACAAGCTGCGCGAAGCCTTCACGGGCGCTTTTGAAGGCGTGGTGCCCGAACAGCGCCGCTTCCTGGGCGGCGAATCGGTGGGCGAACTGATGGACCGCATCCACCCCGCCATCGCCAGGCTGCTGGCCGACGACAGCTGGGACACGGTGCTGCTGGTCCTGCATGGCGGCGTCAATCGCGCCATCCTGTCCTATGCCCTGACCGGCGGCCAGCGCCTGTTCCTCGGCAACCTGTCACAGGCCACGGGCTGCATCAATGCCCTCGACGTGGGCAAAGAGCCACACGACTGGATCGTGCGCTTTTCAAACTATGCACCGCCCGCCCCCCTGCAAACCGCGACCCGCAGCACCACGATGGAGCAGCTGTTTAACGAATACTCCAAATCGCGCTTGCTTTCCCGCCCATAAAAATAGTACGATCGTTCGGAAGGAGGCAATATGTTCGAAGAATTCATGGGCACCAAGGAAGTGTCGGAGCGCCACCGTTTCGATACCGCCGCACTGGACGCGTACCTGCGCCAGCACGTCGAAGGCTATCCGCAAGGGGAATTGAAGGTCGAGCAGTTCAAGGGCGGCCAATCAAATCCTACCTTCAAGCTGTCGATCGGCGGGCAGCACTATGTGCTGCGCACCAAGCCGGCGCCGGCTGCCAAGCTGCTCCCATCGGCCCATGCGATCGAACGCGAGTTCCGCGTGATGGATGCGCTGCACAAGGCAGGCTTCCCGGCGGCCCGCCAGTATTGCCTGTGCATGGACGAAGAAGTGATCGGCCGCGCTTTCTACGTCATGCAATTCGTCGAAGGCCGCGTGCTGTGGGACCAGGCGCTGCCGGGCATGACGCCTGCCGAACGCGCCGCGATCTACGACGAACTGAATCGCGTCATTGCGCAGCTGCACACCATCGATTACAACGCCATCGGCCTTGGCGACTACGGCAAGCCGGGCAACTACTTCCAGCGCCAGATCGAGCGCTGGACCAAGCAGTACAAGGCATCCGAGACCGAAACCATCGAGGCGATGGACCAGTTGATCGCCTGGCTGCCGGCCAATATCCCGCCCGGCGAAGACACCTCCATCGTGCATGGCGACTACCGCCTGGACAACATGATCTTCCACCCTACCGAACCGCGCATCCTGGCGGTGCTCGATTGGGAGTTGTCCACGCTGGGCCACCCGTTTGCGGACTTCAGCTACCACTGCATGAGCTGGCACATCGAGCCGGGCAAGTTCCGCGGCATCGCGGGCCTGGACCTGAAAACGCTCGGCATCCCATCGCAGCGCGAATACATTGCGCGCTATGCCGAACGCACCGGCAAGGCGATCCGCCTGGAAGACTTCAACTTCTACCTGGCTTTCAATATGTTCCGCCTGGCCAGCATCATGCAGGGCATCATGAAACGCTACGTGGACGGCACGGCTTCCAGCGCGCAGGCACTGGAATCGGGCAAGCTGGCGCGCCCGATGTCGGAGATGGGTTGGGCTTACGCCCAGGGCAAGGCAATCGAATAAGGGAACCGGCATGGACTTCGACTATTCCCCGCGCACCAAGGAATTGCAGGCGCGCCTGCTGGCCTTCATGGACCAGCATATCTACCCGAACGAAAAGGCCTTCCACGAAGAGGTGGACCGCAATGGCCGCGAAAAAGGCAACCGCTGGATTCCCACCGGGCTGATTGAGCGCCTCAAGCCGCTGGCCCGCGAACAGGGCCTGTGGAACCTGTTCCTGCCCCGCTCCAGCCGCGCGCCGGAAGGCCTGTCCAATCTCGATTACGCGCCGCTGTGCGAAATCATGGGCCGCGTGCCCTGGGCGGCGGAAGTGTTCAACTGCTCCGCACCGGACACCGGCAATATGGAGACCCTGGAGCGCTACGGCACGGAAGAACACAAGCAGCGCTGGCTGGAGCCGCTGCTGCGCGGCGAGATCCGCTCCGCCTTCGCCATGACCGAACCGGCGGTAGCGTCGTCCGATGCGACCAATATCGAAACCCGCATCGAGCGCGATGGCGACCACTATGTGATCAATGGCCGCAAATGGTGGATCTCGGGCGCCGGCGATCCGCGCTGCCAGGTCTACATCACCATGGGCAAGACCGACTTCGACGCGCCGCGCCATGCGCAGCAATCGATGATCCTGGTGCCGGCGGATGCGCCGGGACTGACCGTGCTGCGTCCCCTGCCGGTGTTCGGCTACGACGACGCGCCGCACGGCCACTGCGAAATGGTGTTCGAGAATGTCCGGGTGCCGGCATCGCATATCCTGCTGGGTGAAGGCCGCGGCTTCGAAATCGCCCAGGGCCGCCTGGGCCCGGGCCGCATCCACCACTGCATGCGCGCCATCGGCGTGGCCGAACGCGCGCTGGAGCTGATGGTTCAGCGCCTGGCTTCAAGGGTTGCATTTGGCAAGCGGCTTTCCGACCAGGGCGTGTGGCGCGAACGCATCGCGGAATCGCGCATCCGGATCGATACCGCACGCCTGCTTACGCTGAAGGCGGCCTATATGATGGGCACGGTCGGCAACAAGGTGGCCCAGTCCGAAATCGCCATGATCAAGGTGCTGGCGCCCAATGTGGCGCAGCAGGTGCTGGACTGGGCGATCCAGGCCCACGGCGCTGCCGGCGTGTCGGACGACTTCCCGCTGGCCTACCAGTGGGCCGGCAACCGCACGCTGCGCCTGGCCGACGGCCCGGATGAAGTGCACCGCAACGCGATTGCCAAGCTGGAGATCGCGCGCTTTTCGCCCAAGCCAAGCTAAGCTAAGCTATCATCACCCTGCAGTCACTCTTCCGAAAGGATGTGCCGTGCAGGATGAATCCAGCAAGCCCTTGCCGCCGTTGCGGTCGCAGATTGCGCTGCTGGCCGCGGCCTGCGCCGCGCCTGCGCTACTGGCGTTGGCCTTGCTGCTGGTGTATTTCCAGCAGCGCGACCTGGGCCGGGCAGAACTGGAGCTGCAGCGCATCGAACGCGCCGCTGCCGCCATCGTCGACCGCCAGTTGCTGGCGGCGGAAGCGGCGGCCATCACCCTGGCCAGCGGTCCCAGCGCCCGCGGCGGCGACCTGGTGGCGCTGCGCAGCCAGGCTGCCGGCGCCCTGCCGCCCGCCTTGCCCTACCACTCCCACATCCTGTTCACGGAAAACAGCGCGGTACAGCTTATTGCCGGCAAGGACCTGCCGATCGACCGCGCCGCCAACGCGGCACGCATCAAGCTCGCGCCAAACGCACGTTCCGCCGTCAGCCTGCTGCGCGCCAATGGCAAGGAGCCGGCCCACCTGGCGGTCGACGTGCCCGTCCAGCGCCCCGGCAAGCCGCACGCCGTCCTGAGCGTGCTGCTGCCTGGCGACGCGCTGGACAAGATAGCCGAGGAGATGCAGCTTCCTTCCGGCACCGTGATCGCCGTGCTGGCGCCGGACGGCAAACTGGTCGCGCGCAGCCATGACGATGGCCGGGCCAGCGGCCAGCCGGCAGCCGATGCCCTGCATGGCCTGCCGCTGCAGGTCGGCTACCTGCGCGGCGCCGGCAGCCCATGGAGCGTGGCGGTCGCCGGGCCCGCGCCTGGCGCGCTGCTTGCCTTCGATGGCTTGTTCTTCGGACTGTCGGCCGTGCTGGCGGCCCTGGTCCTGGCCGGCTTTGCCGCAGCTGCCGTGGCGGCGCGCCGTATTGCGACTTCGATCGACGCCCTGCACGCACCCGCCCAGTCGCTGGCTAGCGGCGCCCCCATCGAAGCCCCGCGCGTCTCGTTCCAGGAGGCGCGCCAGATCGGCGACACCCTGCTGCGCCTCGACCGTGACCTGATCCGCCACCGGCAAGACCTGGAACGCGTGGTCGAAGAGCGCACGCAGCAACTGGAGAACTCCAACGCCCTGCTGGAAACCATCTACGCCACGGCGCCTGTCGGCCTGAGTTTTGTCGACACCCGCCTGCGCATCCTGATGATCAACGATTACCTGGCCTCGATGAACGGGCTGGCGGTCAACGACCATATCGGGCGGCGCTTCGATGAAGTGATCACCGATCGCAGCCTGGTGGCGCAGGTGAACCAGGCTTACCGCAAGGTGCTGGCCACCGGCCAGGCGGTGCCCAGCGACGAGATCTCCGGCAGTACCGCAACACGCCCCGGCCGCAGCGGCCACTTCCTCACCGGCTACTTCCCGGTCTTCGGCGCCGACGGCGCAATGGTCGGCATTACGACGGTGGTGATGGACATCACCCAGCAGAAGGAAACCGAAGCGGCGCTGCGCCAGTCCAAGGCCCTGTTCAAGTCCGTATTGGAGAACATGCCTGCCATGGTCTTCGTCAAGGACGCCCAGCACCTGCGCTTCGAACTGCTGAACCGCCAGGGTGAATTGCTGCTTGGCCGCCCGCGCGAGGACTTGCTGGGCAAGAGCGACCGCGATCTCTTCCCGCCGCAGCAAGCGGCAGCCTTCCAGGAAGCGGACCGCAAAGTGCTGGCGTCCGAGCAGGTGATGGAGATACCGGAAGAAGCGGTCCGCATCGCCGCCGGTGAAATGCGCTACCTGACCACGCGCAAAGTCGCTTTGCGCGACGAACAGGGCATCGCCACCCACCTGCTGGGCATCTCGCTCGACATCACAGACCGCAAGCGTGCGGACGAAGCCTTGCAGCAAACCTCATTGAGCCTTGCGCGCAGCACCAGCTTCCTGCACACGGTGACGGAAAACCTGCCCGGCCTGGTGGCCTATTGGGACACTGAACTGCGCTGCCATTTCGCCAACCAATACTTCCTGGCCTGGTTCGGCAAGACGCTTGAACAAGCCATGGGCGAACCGATCGACCGCGTGCTGCCGCCGACGCTGCTGGCCCAGATCCGGCCGCATATCGATGCGGTACTGGATGGCAGCCCGCAGCACTTCCTGCGCGAGCTGGAACTGCCGTCCGGTGAGCCGCGCTATGCCTGGATCAACTTCATTCCCGATCGCGGCGAAGCGGGCGCTGTGCGCGGCTTTTATGCCCTGGGTTCGGATGTTACTGAACTTAAGCGCGGCGAACTGAAACTGCAGGAGCTGAATGAGCAGCTGATGCGCGCGCGCGACCGCGCCGAAGCGGCCAGCCGCGCCAAGAGCGAATTCGTGGCCAATATGAGCCACGAGATCCGCACCCCGATGAATGCCATCACCGGGCTGGCGCGCCTGCTGGAAGAAGCGCCGCTGGAACGGCGTGAGCGCAGCTATGTCAGCAAGATCCAGCTCGCCACGCAAAGCCTGCTTGGCGTGGTCAATGACGTGCTGGACTTCTCCAAGATCGAAGCCGGCCAGCTCCAGCTCGAGCAGACGCGCTTCAACCTCGAACACCTTCTGGCGGGGACGGCGGTACTGGTCGCGAACAGCGCCTGGGAGAAAGGGGTGGAACCGGTGTTCGATATTTCCCCCTCGCTGCCGCCGGAGATGGTGGGCGATGCGATGCGCCTGCAGCAGGTGCTGCTCAACCTCCTGAGCAATGCCATCAAGTTTACCGAACGTGGCGAAGTAGTGCTGACGGTGCGCGAGACGGCGGGCAGCGCCAAATCGCTGACGCTGGAGTTCACTGTACGCGACACCGGCATTGGTATCCCGGCCGACCAGCAGCACCATATGTTCGACGCTTTCTCGCAGGGTGACAGCAGCACCAGCCGCCGCTATGGCGGCACCGGGCTTGGACTGGCCATCGCGCGCCGCCTGTCCGACCTGATGGGCGCCGTCATTACCGTCGACAGCACCCTGGGCCGGGGCTCGACCTTCCGCTTTACCTGCCCGCTGCAGCGTGTTGCCGACAGCGGGCCGCCGACCATGCCGGCCAGCCTGGGTGGGCTCTCCGTACTGTTAGTCGACGATAACGCCACCGCGCGCCAGGCACTGCAGCGCTCCGGCATGGCCCTGCAATGGACCACGACCGTCGTCGCCACTGCGGCCGAGGGCTTGCAGTCACTGCGCAACCACCGCTTCGACCTGCTGGTGGTGGACAGCGCGATGCCGGCCACCGACGGCATCGCAATGCTGGTGCAGGCGCGCGAAGAAAGCATGGTCCTGCCGAAAGTCGTGATGATGACCCCGGAACGCTCCAGCGACGACTTGCAGCACCTTGCCGACAGCCTCCAGATCGACGCCGTGCTGGCCAAGCCGTTTACACCTTCCGGGCTGCGCGATGCGGCCCTGGCCGCACTCACCGGTGCCAGCCAGCTGGAGCACCGCAGCGGCCACGCCGCGCTTTCCGGCAGACTGGCCGGCATGCACGTGCTGCTGGTCGAAGACAATGAGATCAACCAGGAAATGACCCGCTACATCCTGCTCCACTGTGGTGCGCTGGTGGAAGTCGCGTCCAACGGCGAGATCGCGCTGGATATGCTGCGCGACGACCCGCAGCGTTTCGATGCCGTGCTGATGGACCTGCAGATGCCCGTCATGGACGGCTACCGCGCAACCGAATCGATCCGCGCCATGGGCCTGCGCACCCTGCCGATCGTCGCCATGACAGCCAACGTCATGCCGGAAGACCGCATGCGAGCCATTGAAGCTGGCGTAGACGCGCATATTGCCAAGCCGATCGACGTCGACGAAATGATTGCCACACTGACACGGCTTGCGCCGCTGCATCCGGAACTGGCCACTCCGGGACAGCCGGGCCATGCGCGCACCGCCCCGCGCCACAATGGCTGTCCCGCCATGGTCCCTGGCATTGACCTTGAGGCCGCATTGCGGCGCGTGGCCGGAAACTATGCCGCCTTCGCCGGCCTGCTCAAACGCTTCGAGAACTCACAAGGCGACACAGTACGGGAGGTGCGCGAATGCCTGGCTCAGGACAAGCGTTACGCCGCCACACGCGCGCTGCACCGGCTGAAGGGTGTGGCAGCCAACCTCGGCGCCTCCGAAGTGGCCCGCCTCAGCGCCCAGGCGGAAAGCGCTGTCGCAGAAGGCCAGGACAGCTCGGCAGCAGCCCTGCTGCTGTCGCTGGAACGGGCGCTGGCTGTAGTGATAGACGCCGCGCGCGCTCTGCCGGTGCCGGCGCCAGCCGCCGCCAGCAGCCCCGCTGTATCGAACCTGCCGCAAGCGCTGAACGACCTGCAGGTGCTGCTCAGGAACAGCAATATGCGCGCACTGGCAGCCTTCAAGGCCCTGACGCCCGTTCTCGAACTGCGCTGTCCCGACCTGGTGCCTGGCTTGGCCAATGCCATCGAAACGCTGGACTTCACCAATGCGGAGCAACGGCTGCAGGAAATCATGAAACGGGAGGAGACCGCATGACCTGGACCGACCAGGCGCGCAACGGACGCCTGCTGATCGTCGATGACGCAATGGAAAATATCCAGATCCTCAATCACGTGCTGGGCGAGGAACATGAAGTATTGTTCGCCATGAATGGCGAGAAAGCGCTGGAATTGGCGCACCAGCAGCAGCCCGACCTGATCCTGCTGGACGCAGTGATGCCGGGCATGGACGGCTACGAAGTCTGCGCCGCCCTGCGCGCTTCGTCGGATGTGCGCGATATCCCGATTA
This sequence comes from Pseudoduganella sp., assembly GCA_036402315.1. Classification (GTDB taxonomy): domain Bacteria; phylum Pseudomonadota; class Gammaproteobacteria; order Burkholderiales; family Burkholderiaceae_D; genus Rugamonas. Next base: position 35,034 of record DASWTB010000182.1, read on the forward strand.
TCTTCGTCACCGCACTGACCACGCCCGAAGACGAGACGCGGGCGCTGGAAGCGGGTGCAGTCGATTTCATCACCAAGCCCTTCAATGTTGCCGTGGTACGGGCCCGGGTCCGGACCCACCTTACGCTGAAGCGGCAATCCGACGCCATGCGCGAGCTGACGCTGACCGATGCACTGACCGGCGTTGCCAACCGGCGCAGCTTTGACGACGCGATCGGAAACGAGTGGCGGCGCTGCGCCCGTTCCGCAGCACCTCTCTCGGTGATCATGATCGACATCGACCATTTCAAGCGCTACAACGACGCATACGGCCACCAGGCCGGCGATGCCTGCCTGGTCCAGGTGGCCGACACCATGCTGCAGTGCGCCGGCCGTTCGCCGGACCTGCTGGCGCGCTATGGCGGCGAGGAGTTCGTCATCTTGCTGCCCCAGGTCGACGCAGCGGGCGCCGAAACCGTGGCAGAACGCATCCTCGAGAGCGTGCGCGCCCTGGCCATCCCGCACCGCATGTCATCGGTCAGCAACACGGTAACGGTCAGCCTCGGCGTGGCTACGCTTGTGCCAGGCCAGGGCAGCGAGCCCGAAACGCTGGTGCGCTGTGCCGACAACGCTCTTTACCGGGCCAAGAAAGATGGCCGCAACCGGTTCTGCGTTGAGGATTGCGATCAGGGGTAGCGGCGCATCAGGAATTCCGCCACACAGGCGGGTTTTTCGCTGCCTTCGCATTCAACGGTGACTTCCCACGCCAGCTGGTGGCCGCCCGCGACAGCAGTAATGCTGCGCAGGACCACATGGCCGCGTACGCGGCTGCCGACCGGCACCGGCGCCGGAAAGCGCACCTTGTCCAGGCCGTAGTTGACGCCCATGCGCATGTCCTCCATGAATACTGCATCCTGCAGCAGGCCAGGCAGCAGCGACAAGGTCAGGAAGCCATGCGCCACAGTGCCGCCATAGGGCGATTCGGCAGCGGCGCGCGCCGGGTCGGTGTGGATCCACTGCTCGTCGTTGGTGGAGGTGCCAAAGGTGTTGACTCTTTCCTGCGTGATGTCGACCCAGCCTGAAACGCCCACTTCCTGCCCGACCAATGCTTCCAGTTCCCCTACATTACGTACCAAACGCGCCATTAAGCTGCCTCCTTGAATCCTGGCTGCACGATGAAGCGCTCCAGGTGATGATCTGCATCGCCCAGCGTGACCTCGATCATCGCCAGACGTTTGAAATAATGAGCGGCCGGCAGTTCGTCCGTCACGCCCATGCCGCCGTGCAGCTGTACCGCCTGCTGGCCAACAAAGCGCGCGGCCTGGCCAACCCGCACCTTGGCGGCAGAGACCACGCGGCGGCGCTCCTCCTCGTCGTTCGAACCGACTTTGACCGCGGCCAGCATGGCCATCGAACGCGCCTGTTCGAGGTGGATGAACATGTCGGCCATGCGGTGCTGCAGCGCCTGGAATTTCCCGATCGGGGCGCCGAACTGCTGGCGGGTTTTCAGGTATTCCAGCGTGGCTGCGAAAATGGCGTCCATGGCGCCAATGGCTTCCGCGCAAAGCAGCGCAGCGCCGTAATCGGTCGCCGCCTCGATGAGCGGCCAGCCTTTGCCCTGCCCACCTAGCAGCGTGCCCTGCGCGTCCTTGAATTCTACTGTGGCGGCGCGCTGGCCATCGATGGTCCGGTAGCCGGTGACCTGTACGCCTGCCGCATCGCGCGGGACCACGTACAGCGAAATGCCGTCGGTGTCGCGCTGTGCGCCACCGCTGCGGGCAGACACAATGAAGGCGCCGGCCTGGCTGCCGTGCAAGACCACCGTCTTACAACCTGTGACCCTGCCAGTGCCAGCGCCGTCCGTGGCCAGCACGTCGTTCAATGCGTGGCGCGATTGCTGTTCGCCCAGCGCACATGCCAGTTTCAGCTCGCCGGCGGCAACGCGCTCCAGCAAGCCTTGCTGGCCGCCGGCCAGCTTGAGAAACTGCGCCCCAAGCACGGTGGCAAAGTAGGGTTCAACCACCAGGCCGCGACCCAGTTCCTGCATCACGACCATCATGTCGACCGCGCTGCCGTTGAAACCACCCTGCTCCTCAGGCACTGGCAGCGCCAGCATTCCCAGCTCCACCAGCGTGGCCCAGGCCTGGCCGGAAACGCCGCTCTCCGAATGGATGATCTTCTTGCGCGCCTCGAAGCTGTAATCCTTGTCGACCCAGCGGCGCAGCGCGTCAGCGAATTGTTGTTGCTCTTCCTTGAATGCGAAATCCATCGCGCCCCCTTTACAGTCCCAGGATCATCTGGGTGATGATGTTCTTCTGGATCTCGTTCGAACCGCCGTAGATCGATGTCTTGCGGAAGTTGAAGTAATAGCCCGCCAATGGCGCCGCATCGTCGTCGCCGGCCAGCGCATGTTCACGCTCGCCATCCAGGTACGCCGGATCGAACGGCATGGCTTGCGGGCCCAGCGCTTCAACCATCAACTCTGTCAGCACCTGCTGGATCTCAGAGCCACGCACCTTCAGCACGGAAGCCTGCGGTCCCGGGCCGTGCGCCTCTTGCGCGATAGTGCGCAATACCGTCACCTCCAGCGCCATCAGCTCGATCTCCAGGTTCGCCACGCGTGCTGCGAACAGCGGATCTTCCAGCAAGGGCTTGCCGTTCTTCTGCTGCTGGTTCGCGATCTTCTTCAGGAACAGCAGTTCGCGCTTCGAGCGCCCTACTGCGGCAATGCCCGTGCGCTCGTGGCCAAGCAGGTATTTGGCATAGGTCCAGCCCTTGTTCTCCTTGCCGACCAGGTTTGCGACCGGCACACGCACGTTGTCGAAGAAGACTTCATTCACCTCGTGGTCTTCATCCAGCATGATGATGGGCCGCACCGTGATACCGGGCGATTTCATATCGATCAGCAGGAAGGAAATACCCTCCTGCTTGCGCACATTCTGGTCGGTGCGCACCAGGCAGAAAATCATGTCGGCGTGCTGGCCCAGCGTGGTCCAGGTTTTCTGGCCATTGACGACGTAGTGATCGCCCTCGCGCACTGCCGTGGTTTTCAGGGACGCCAGGTCGGAACCCGAACCCGGCTCGGAATAGCCCTGGCACCACCAGTCGGTGCAATCGAGGATGCGCGGCAGGTAATAGGCCTTCTGTTCGGCGCTGCCGAAGGCCATGATGACGGGCGCCACCATATTGACGCCGAAAGGCAGGATGGGCGGGGTGCCGGCAATCGCGCACTCCTCTTCCCAGATATGGCGCTGGGTGGCGTCCCAGCCTGGGCCGCCAAATTCGACCGGCCAGGCCGGAGCGGCCCAGCCTTGTTTGGCGACGATCTTATGCCAGCGCACATAGTCTTCACGCTTCAGGCGCAGGTGCTTGCGGACTTTGGTTTGCAGGTCGGCTGGCAGGTTCGCTGCCAGGAAAGCACGCACTTCAGCGCGGAAGGCCTCATCCCTGGCAGAGTAATTCAGGTCCATGCTGTCTCCTTGATATGGTCGCGCCAGCAAAATAGCACGACCGTTTCAAAGAGTCTACAGCGCTTTACGCCTCCGTGCCACAAAGCCAATCAGGCCCAGGCCTGCCAGCAACATGGCATATTCTCCAGGTTCGGGGACAGGCGAGGTCACGCCAGACATCTCACGCCCGAAAATGGTCAGGTTGGAAAAGTCGGGGTTGGATTGGTTATTGCCGGTGAACCAGCCGATATTCCAGGTGCCGCTCAGGGTCTGGCCGGCGCCGATGGTCTGGTTATCGAACAGGAAGGCAGCGGCACCATTGGCAGCCTTGAGCGACAGCACGAGATCCAAAGAAACGTTCTGCTCCCCGCTGGTATTGGTAATAGTCCAGGTGCCGGTCTTGCCGTCGCCGACATCGAAGCTGAAGTCCAGCGTGCTATACAGGCTAAAGCCCGTGCCGGAACCGCCTTCGTGCTTGCCCAGCAAGGTCCAGTCGCCGCCGCCATACGTGTTGAAGGCGCCGCCGATGCCGCTGGTGTTGCCGCTCAGGCCCGCTTGTGGATTCCAGCCTGAGGTAAAGACGAAGGCGTCGGCACTCTGGGTGTCGAGCGTAACGTCGTCTGCAGAGCTATTTCCGATGGTTGTAGCGCCGAACGCGCTTGCCGCCAGGAGCATGCTACTGGCAGCCAATGCAAACTTCTTTGCGATTGGTTCCATTCCGATCCCCTTCTGGTGAAGTTGAGACTGCCTCTTCACTGTAGCGCTTTAGCGACCTCGACGGCGTTCATTACCTTTTCGAAATAAAGCTACCCCGCGTTGCGCCTGCGCGCAAGAAAGCCAAGGACCCCCAGGCCCGCCAGCAACATGCTGTATTCACCGGACTCCGGCACGGCAGACACGTCGCGCGCAAACAAGGCAAGGTTGGAAAAGTCGGGATACGCGTTGTTATTCCCGGTGAACCATTCGATGCGCCAGCTTCCATTCAGTGTCTGCCCAGCGTTGATGGCCTGGTTATCGAACAGGAAGCCGGCGCCAGCATCGGCCGCATGCATGGCGAACACAAGGTCCAGTACCAGGTTCGCGGCGCCCGTGTTGTGCACGGACCAGGTGCCCATCGTACCGCTGTTCATCGCGAAGCCGAATTGCAGCACGCCAGCGTTGGCGAAGGCCGCGTTCAAGTCATACTTGTCGAGCAGGCTCCACGGCCCGCTGCCGTATGCATCGAAGGCCGTGCCGAAGCCGCTGGTATCGCCGTTCAACCCGGCATGTGGATTCCAGCCCGCCGTAAAGACAAAAGCATCGGCATCGAAACCTCCGAGCACCACGTCATCGGCCGAAGTATTGCCGATGCTTGTCGCGCCATACGCGCTTGCCGCCAGTAACAGGCTGGTGACGGCAAGTGCCAGCTTTTTCCCAATTGAAAACATGATGTAGCCCTCCCTCTGAAAAAGACCGAACCTTTCAACAGCTTAGTTAGCCCAGCGTTAGCGGGCCTTGTGCGGGCACAAGATCAGAGGGACGGAAAAAGCACGGCCATGCAAAAGAAACGCCGCAGATGGCCTATCCGCGGCGTGAACAAGGGGTATATAACTAGATTGTTCTCAGCAGCGGAGCTGCCGGGCCGGCAGGACGCCGACACTTTCATCTTATCAATTTTTACCGCTCAGCACTCAATTTCTGCATTTCGTCGCATTGGGGCCATATGCCTGGGCGCTGGCCGCTAAGATGCTCTCATCCCATTTAGCATGCACAACAAGGACAGAATCATGCGCACCAAGCTCACCATCGCCGCCCTGCTTTCGCTCAGCCTGGCTGGCTGCGTCGTCGTATTGAACGACAGCAGCGACTACGTCAAGGGCAACGGAGCGACCATCACAGAAACCCGCAGCATCACCAGCGCCACTGGCCTTCGAATCGAAAACCGCCATCGTGTCGACATGGACGTGGAGGTGAAGGTAGGCGGCGCGCCATCGCTGGTGATCGAAGGCGACAACAACCTGGTGCCACTGGTGCATACCGAAGTACGCGGCGACACATTGCGAGTATGGACCGAAGATCGCCTCGACAGCCGCAAACCAATCCACGTGCGCTACACCGTGCCACGCCTGGACAGGCTGGAATCGACTGGATCCGTGCACACCGAAGTGCAAGGCCTGGCTGGCGGCCCCCTGACCGTTTCGCACACCGGCTCCGGCTACCTCGAACTGCGCGGCCAGGTGGACCGGCTGGACATGCGCCACACCGGCTCGGGCCAGTTGTATGCTGACGCGCTTGACAGCAAGTCCGCCGTGGTCGATATGGTTGGCTCAGGCCGCGTGAATATCGGCTCGGTACGCGGCGAATCGCTGAGCGTGACGTCCGCGGGTTCCGGCAGCTTCTACGCTCGCGGCATCGTGCACACGCTCGACGTACGGATGCAAGGCTCCGGCAGCGCCCAACTGAACGACCTGCGCGCCGACGAAGCAAACATCACCAGCAACGGTTCCGGCGGCGTGCAAGCATGGGTCCAGCACAAAGTCGACGCCCGTGCCAACGGCTCCGGACGCATCGCCGTCACCGGCAACCCCGCCCAGCGCACCCTCTACGGCCGCAACACCTCGATCCAATAATAAAAGTCGGGGTCAGATACCGTCTTGAATAGCAAGCCCTTTCGCCATGTGGTCCGGGTTGAAGGGTTTGCCCGACTTCACTACCCCATAAATCAGGTGCACCAGCTTCCGCATGATAGCGCCAGCCACGGCCATTTTAGAC
>DASWTB010000183.1:0-6043 GCA_036402315.1 Pseudoduganella sp.
GACCGGATTGACGCGGCCAAGCCCAGCGCCGACCAGCTGAAACGCATGGGCGCCTACGAGCCTGTGCTGCTCCGTGTGCGCGATTTCACGCGCATTGAAGTTCCGGGCGCCATTATCGACTGGTGGCCATTCTGCTTCTGCTGGGTACATGGCAAAGTGGTTCGCAAATCCGACAACCGGGCGGTCTGCAATGCTCGCGTCCATATCTGCGAAGTCGACCGCATTCCGCTCTGGATCCTGAAGCTGCCGGACCCCGAAATCTTCCGCCTGCGCGACGACCTGATTCGAGTGATCGAGAAGCCGCCGATTCCGATTCCATATCCAGGCCCTGGCCTGCGCCGTGCGGCCTTGCGCTTTGACCCGCAGCCCGATCCGCCTTCGCCAGTCGACATGCCGGCCAATCTCGCGCTGCACCTGCGCAGCGGATCGGCCGATCTGTTGCGCAATGCCCTGGCTGAGAACTGGAAAATACTGGTGCCATGGTTCTGCTACTGGCCACACTGGTGGTGGCTGTTCCGTTGCGATGAAATGGCTGTCGTCATGACCGATGAATTCGGCAATTTCGAGACCACCTTGATCTATCGCTGTGGCGGCGACCATCCGGACCTGTACTTCTGGGTCGAGTACGACTTCGGCAACGGCTACGAAGTGGTCTACCGGCCGTCGAAGTATTGCCACACTTACTGGAACTACCAGTGCGGCAGCGAGGTCATAATCCGCGTGACCGATCCGCGTGTGCCAGGCTGCGACGGGGAGCCGGATTTGCCGGGGCGCCAGGTGGTCGTCCTGTCGATCGGGCGGACAGTCGCTGTGCAAGAGGTTCAGTCGGCAGGCATGGAAGGCCTGACCAACTTCGGCGAACCGTTCGGCGCGACCCTGGAACCGAGGGTGGACTTCAGCCGTACCGAACTGCTGGGGAGCGGTATCGCTTATTACCGGTGGTCTTACCGGCGCCTGAGTGGTCCGGATGGTGCGACGACCGTGGTTGATCCTGCGTCCGAGGCCATCTCTCTCGTACCAACCCCGATGATCTCCGATGTGTATCGCCACTATAAGTCCGGCACCAGCACCTACGCTTCCTACCATGTCGGGCCCTTGCCAATCGATGGGCCGGATCCGGCGCCCCTGCCGAACCTGTTCCGCATCCATCCTGCGGTGTCGCCTTCGGGACAGGAATGGTATGTGCTGGATGAACGTGTTGACCTGGCGACTGCCTACTTCCATACCCACTTGCTGATGGGGGCGCCGAGCGGCACTTCGCCAGCTGACGATCTGGCGGCAGGGCGCTACGAGATTCGGCTGGAGCTATTCGACACGGCCGGGAACATGGTCAACTGGACCGATGCAGGCATTGACCTGAAAGTGCCGACCACGCCGGCTCCTTTCGGCACCGGTGACGTGCACGCCGACCATGCCGGCCCCTACAACCGCATCCTGGCTCCCGACGGCAAGACTTTGGGTTTCAGGATGGTGGTTCGGGTTGATAACAATCGCTGCCAGGCAGACGTCCATCCGGTGGGTGGCATGGTGTCACCGGACCCGCAGTGCGGTTTCCACAACTACAGCAGTCCGGGCGACAGCGCTGCGCTCTCGTTCATGGCGCGCCATCCGAACAATTTTGCGACCTACTCGTTCTCCACCGTGCGTGGCGACGGACCGCCATTGGGAGTTGCCGGCACCGGCGGCACGGTTGGAGATGGCGGCAGCAATGGCTTTGCCGCGGCTGGCGTCTTCGAGTATTCCAAGTCGATTCCTGTGTCGGCCCTGCTGGGGCCTTGTCCTAACGCGGCGTTCTCGGAGCTGCTGACGGTGGGAGCAATGGCGACCGATGGCTACGGTACGCTGAGCAGCTACAACAAGACCGACCATGCGGCGTTCGCATTGGCCAAGCCTTGCCCAAGCTGCGCTTAGGCTGCCACCCCGAAAGCTGGATTACAGCTTTCGGGGTTCAGTTGGCCACAATCATTGGCCCAGACCGCTAGTAGTGCCCTGGTTACGCACCTGTCGATCCATTTCGTCTTTATCGACGACGCTTGCGTCGGCGCGGGCCGTGCTGCTTGCCCGGCGCGGTATGCGGCTGCCGGTGGTCTCATATGTTTGTTCCTTGAAGCCAGTATGGGCGCTGTCATTCTGGGGCAAGTCAGCGCAGCCGGAGACGAGTATTGCGGACACCGCAGCAAAGATCACTTTCTTCATACTTATTCCTGTCATTTATGAATGTTGAAACCCGGAGCGCTCGCGCTCAAGGTGCACCCACAAATCTAGCACGTGATTTGCCACATAATTGTATTTTTTATTAATATTTATGTTTGTGACAATGTGTGGAACTTTTGCTAATAACTGAGTGTTATATTCGCGCGAACCATGCGCCCCTGAAACTTTTTTGCGTTTGATGTCGATTTGCGGAAAGCTGGCGCGTCATAGGATTACAAACCACCCTGTTAATTCCTTTTGAGAGGCCAATATGAACAAGCAAATCTTCGTCAACCTGCCCGTCAAGAACCTGGAAAAATCGAAGGCTTTCTTCGCCGCCCTGGGTTACACCTTCAACCCGCAGTTCACCGACGAAAACGCCGCCAGCATGGTGATCCACGATGGCAGCATTTACGCGATGCTGCTGGTCGAGGACTTCTTCCGCACCTTCACCGCAAAGCCGATCGCCAACGCCAAAGAGGCGACCGAGGTGCTGGTGTGCCTATCCTGCGAGAGCCGGGAAGAGGTAGATGAGCTGGTGCGCAAAGCGGTTGCGGCGGGCGGCAAGACGCCGCGTGAGCCGAAAGACTACGGCTTCATGTACGCACACGGCTTCGAAGACCTGGACGGCCATATCTGGGAACTGGTGTACATGGCTCAGCAACCTCAGCAGTAAGATTCTGGGCCCCTGTGACAATAGAATAGAATTCCGGCAAATCTTGATACTAAACTAATCGGTAGAAAAGTTTGCCGGAGGCTATTGTGTTGTCTTCGTGGGTACGCTGGTTATTGATTGGAACGGTGGGGCTTGCGGTGTCCATGTACGCCATGGACACGCTCCGCGTCGCCTCGACGTTGCCGGTGCCACCGCCGGCGCAACAGGCCAATGATTCGCAGAAGGGGCAGAAGAGGCCAGCAAATGCAATCGCGAAGGCGTCCCAAATGGACAAGGTGGCGGATGCGCTGGCCGGCAACTGATTCCAAAACCGTGCGCGTCAGGCAATTTGATGCGCCAAATTTCATCATGTGTTATTAGAAATGTTGCCTTGAGGTAAGTTACCATCGAGCCCGCGCGGCGCCTTGCGCGAGTGTCGTTCGAAAGGTAACCATGTCCAAGCAAGACCAAGATATTTCCCTTCCCCGCAGGACTTTTTGCGCTGGCTCGCTGAGCCTGGTGGCAATCGGTTCGTTCCACCTCAGCGGCTGTGGCGGTGGCGGAGGCGAGGCGCAGGCCACGCCTGGTGCCGCAGCCTCCGGCCCACAAGCTGCGCAACCGGCGCAGCCCGCGCAACCGGTGCAGGGCCGCACCTTCGTGCATCCCGGCCTGCTGCATACTGAAGAAGACTTTGCACGCATGCGCGCCAAGGTCTCGGCGGGCGCGCAACCCTGGCTGGATGGCTGGAACAAGCTGCTGCGCACAGGCCACTCGAACCTGGATACCAGCCCGCGCCCCTTGCAGACCGTGATCCGCGGCGGCGATGGCAGCAATTTCTGGCAGTTCTTTACCGATGTGGCCCGCAGTTACCAACTGGCGTTGCGCTGGAAGGTGACCGGCGACACTGCTTATGCCGACAAGGCGGTGGAATTCCTGAATGCCTGGTCGTCCACGTTGACTTTAGTCACCGGCAATTCCGACCGCTTCCTGGCAGCCGGCATTTACGGCTATCAGTTCGCCAATGTCGGTGAAATCATGCGGACTTACTCCGGGTGGGCCGCTGCGGACTTTGCACGTTTCCAGAACATGATGCTGACCGTGTTCTATCCCATGAACCATGAGTTCCTGATAACGCATAACGGCTCCGAGATCACCAGTTATTGGGCCAACTGGGACCTGTGCAACATGGCCTGTATGCTGGCCATTGGCGTGCTATGCGATCGCGCGGACGTGTATGACGAGGCGGCCTCTTATTTCCTGACTGGCCGCGGCAACGGCTCCTCAAGCCAGTCTGTGCCCTTTGTCCATCCGGGCTATCTGGGCCAATGGGAGGAGAGTTCGCGCGACCAGGGACATAGCACGCTCGGCATCGGCTTGGCCGGCTCGTTTTGTGAAATGGCCTGGAACCAGGGCGACGATTTCTACGGATACGACAACAACCGCTTCCTTGCCGGCGCTGAATACGTAGCTAAGGCCAACCTGTCCGATGACAGCGGCAACCGGTACTATCTCTCGATGCCTTTCGATACCCTCATCAACAGGCAGGGTACGGGCACTGCCATCGCGGGAGGTCCCTTGCCGCATTTACGCCCGGTTTGGGAAATGATTTATAACCACTACGTCAACCGGCTTGGGCTGGCAGCGCCGTTCTGTGCGCAGATGGCAGCCATGATGCGTCCGGAAGGCGATGGCGGCGGCGGCGACCAGTTTGGCCTGGGAACGCTGACCTTCAGCCGCGAGCCGCTTGCGGCGAGCGTGGCGCCGAGCGGCCTGACGGCGCGGCTGGTGGGTGGCAAGGTCGAGCTGTCCTGGTGGGGAACCGCAAAGGCCAGCAGCTACACGCTCTTGCGCTCGACCAGCGCCGGCGGACCGTACAGCACCGTCGCTACCGGAATCAGCGGCCTGCTGACCTATACCGACAGCGGCATGGCGCCCGGAACCTATTATTACGCGGTCACGGCGCAGACTCCGGCGGGCAATAGCGCACCTTCGAAAGAGGCGCGCGTCCTCACGGCGGTCGCACCGCATACAGTGCTCCAATTCAGCGAGTCGCAGGGCACTACGGTTTCCGATTTCAGCGGCAATGCCCACCACGGCGCGTTGATGAATGGAGCCCAATGGACTCAAGGCAAGCAAGGCAATGCCGTCCAGCTTGATGGCGTCGACGATTACGTCGCATTGCCGGCAAAACTGGTGGATGACCTGGCCGATTTTTCTATCGCGGCTTGGGTCTTCTGGGATGGCGGCCGCAATTGGACGCGCATTTTCGATTTCGGATCGGGCCCTACCCATTACATGTTCCTGACGCCGCAAGCCGAAGATGGCAGCATGCGCTTCGTCATCAATCTTATGAATGGCTGGGGTGACCAGGCGTTGACAACGTCGGCGTTGCCCACGGGGCAATGGGTGCATCTGGCGGTGACCCTGTCGGGCACTACGGGCACCTTGTATGTGAACGGCAGCGCGGTGGCGACCAATACCGCGATGACCCATGCACCGTTCCGCATGCGTAGCACGACGCAGAACTGGATCGGCCGTTCGCAATACCCGCGCGATCCCTACTTCAAGGGGAAAATAGACGACTTCCGCATCTATAATGGTGCCCTGAGTGCGGCGCAAGTCGCCGCTTTGGCCACCTAGGAGATTAAGCGATGCGCATTGCAGTGATGTCGGATATCCATGGAAACCTGTGGGCCCTGGATGCGGTACTGGCCGACATAGCCAGGCGCAATGTTGATGTCACGGTCAACCTGGGGGACATCCTGTCCGGCCCACTGCTGCCAGCCGAAACAGCCGAGCGCCTGATGGCGCTGGGACTGCCGACCATTCGCGGCAACCATGAGCGCCAGGTGCTGGAACATGATCCGGCACGCATGGGGGCCTCGGACCTGTGGGCGCATCAGCATATCGCGCCCGCCCATCGCGAGTGGATCGCGGCGCTGCCTGCTTCCATGCGCTTGCAGGATGACGTGCTCATGGTCCACGGCACGCCCGGTTCGGACCTGGTGTACTGGATGGAAACTGTCGATCCTGCCGGGCAGCGTACGGCTACCTACGCCGAAGTGCTGGAGCGGGCGGGCGATGCGCAAGCGTCGTTGATCCTGTGCGGGCATACCCACGTACCGCGTTCGGTGCTGCTGGACGACTGCCGCCTGATCGTCAACCCGGGCAGCGTCGGCCTGCAAGCCTACGACG
>DASWTB010000184.1:0-7310 GCA_036402315.1 Pseudoduganella sp.
TGCACTGGCGCAGTTCGCAGCGCGCCATAAACACCTTCCCATTAGCGCAAGACATGCGGTAAATCTCCACCGGACCACGCTCCGTCACCAGCCCCGCCCCGCGTCCGCCGCGGCATTCTTCCGCATTGGCCAGGCGCTCCACCGTCGCCGACGAAATACCAGGGCGGAATTCCACTTTCTCCACCGGCACGCCATCGATCATCGAACGCTTGGCGATAGCTTCCGCCTCCAGCACGGATTTACGCTTCACCGGCGCCTGGGCAACCTGTTTTTTGGAAGCACAAGCGCTCAGCACACCAGCAGCCAACAACAGCAGGAACAGTCGTTTCATAGGCTCTTTCTAAAAGGAAGAATCAGTATTTAACGGTACGTACGCCGTCCGGGGTACCCAGCAGGCAAACATTGGCGCCGCGCGCGGCAAACAGGCCGACGGCAACCACGCCGACGATCTGGTTGATGCGGGTTTCCAGCGCAACAGGATCGGTGATCGACAGGCCAGCCACGTCGATGATATTGCCGCCATTGTCGGTCACGAAGATTTCGTCGGAACCGGCCTTGGTACGGACCTTCGGCTGGCCACCCAGGGCCGCCAGCTGGCGCATCACCGCGTTGCGGGCCATTGGCAGCACTTCCACCGGCAGCGGGAACTTGCCCAGAGTCTCTACCAGTTTGGAACCATCTGCGATGCAGACGAATTGCTTCGATACCGAAGCCACGATCTTTTCGCGGGTCAATGCTGCGCCACCGCCCTTGATCATGTGGCCTGCCGCGTTGATCTCGTCGGCGCCGTCAATGTACACCGCGATTTCGGAAACCTCGTTAAGATCATAGACAGGAATGCCGTGGCCGGCCAGGCGCGCTGCGGTCGCTTCCGACGAGGCAACAGCGCCCTTGATACGGTGCTTGATCTTGCCCAGTTCATCGATGAAGAAGTTCGCAGTGGAACCGGTACCAACACCGATGATTTCGCCGTCGATCACGTACTCGATCGCCGAAATAGCAACAGCCTGTTTCAATTTGTCTTGCGTCATAGTTACAATGGATTCAATAAAGGTTGCCTATTTTATCCGAACTGTCAACTGACCCGGGAAAAACGCCAATGAAGCCAAGTACCGTATTGATCGTGGATGACAGCCGCGTGTCGCGCATGCTGACCCGCCAGTTCACCCAGGTGCGCCACGCCGACTGGGTGGTCGAGGAAGCCGCCAACGGCGATGAAGCGATCGCCAAGGCCAAACAGTTGCAGCCCGACCTGGTGCTGCTGGACGTAAACATGCCGGGCATGAATGGCGTCGATGCCGCCGCCGCGCTGCGCGCGATGCTGCCCAATGCCCACATCTCCCTGCTGACTGCCAACATCCAGGCCGCCACCCGCCAGCGCGCCGAAGAAATCGGCGTGGGGTTCATGGAGAAACCAGTCACTGCCGAGCGCATCGCGCAACTGATTGCGCCGCTGGAAGCCTGACCATGGTCCGGCTCACCGAACTGGAGCACGACGCCCTCGTCGAGCTGTTCAATATTGGCGTGGGCCAGGCTGCCTCCGCCATGAGCGAGATCGTCAATGAAACGGTCACCATGTCGGTGCCTGCCATCAGCTTCCTCACCCGCGCCACCGCCGCCAAGTTGCTGACCAGCCGCAGCACCGGCAACGGCCGGCTGTGCGGCATCAGCCAGCACTACAGCGGCGCCTTCGATACCGAAGCCGTCCTGATGTTCCCGGAAGAGAAGAGCCAGGAGATCGTGCGCCTGATGGTCGGCGAAGCCATGCCGCTGGCCGAGCTGTCGGCCATGGAGCAGGAAGCGATGAGCGAGATCGGCAACATCCTGCTGAATAGCTGCGTCGGTTCGCTGGCCAACCTGCTTGGCCACGAGCTGCACGGCTCGCTGCCGGATTACCAAGTCGGCTACAGCGATGAGATCCTGGCGCAGGCCGGCAGCGGCGAGACCGCGGTACTGATGCTGCATATCGAGTTCGTCATCGAGCGCCAGCAGATTGCGGGGGACGTGGCCTTCATCATGGACATGACCGCGCTGCACGACTTGAAGCAGCATGTGGCCAACTTCCTTGAGCGTTCAGTCGGCGGAGCGCAGCCATGAAATCTTCGGTCGAGTCCCTGCCGCTGCTGCAGGGCGTTATCGATTGCATCGACGTGGGCGCGCTGGTCCTCGATATCAACCAACGCGTGGTGTTGTGGAACCGCTGGATGGACCTGCATTCCGGCGTGCTCGGCGCTGAAACGCTGGAACGCAGCTTCTTCGACCTGTTCCCCGAACAGCGCGACAAGCGTCTGGAAGCGGCCATCGGGCAAGCCTTGCGCAGCAACCTGCCTTCCCTGCTGTCGCAAACGCTGAACCGCTGGCCGCTGCCGCTGTATGCCAACAAGGCAGCGGCAGAAAAGGGCGAGCGCATGCAGCAGCAGATCACCGTGTCCCCGCTTAACCTGGGCAACAGCGAGCGCTACTGCCTGATCCAGGTCAGCGACGTCACCGCCGCCGTGCAGCGCGAAAACCTGTTGCGCGAACAGGCTGTCGCCCTGCGCTCGCAAACGCTGCTGGACGACCTGACCGGCGTCGCCAACCGCCGCCACTTCGACATGGCGATCGACCGTGAAACGCGGCGCGCGCGCCGCATGGGCACTCCGCTGTCGTTGATGATGCTCGATATCGATTACTTCAAGGCCTACAACGACCACTATGGCCACCAGCAGGGCGACGCCTGCCTGGAAGCGGTGGCCTCCGCGCTCTCGACCATGCAGCAGCGCCCGGCCGACCTGTTCGCGCGTTACGGCGGCGAGGAGTTTGCAGTGATCCTGCCCGATACGCCGGCCGATGCGGCAGTGATGATGGCCAACGCCATGTGCCGCAAGGTGCGCGACCTGCGCATCCCGCACCAGGCTTCGCGCTCGGACGAACGGATTGTGACCATCAGCATTGGCGTTGCCAGCAGCGACAGCAGCAATGCCGGCGAAGTCTATGAACTGATCAACGCCGCCGATCGCGCCCTCTACCAGGCCAAAGCGTGCGGCCGCAATCGCGTGCACTCGCTTTGAGCGCGCTTGCTGTTCAGAGCAATTCGATCCCGAAGCGCCGCACGCACAGCGCGAACAGGGCGAAGCAGGCAACCGTCAGCAGCACGCTGGCGCCCAGCGTCGGCCAGAATCCGAGGCGTGGCAACAGCCACGGAAAGGACAGGAACATCGGCAGCGTCGGCACCACATACCAGAAGGTGTACCAGGCGTGGTTGGCGATCTTTTCCTGTGGCTGCCGTTCCACATGGAGCCAGATCAGCGCCAGCACCGTCACCATCGGCAACGCAGCGATCAAGCCGCCAAGCCGGTCGCTGCGCTTGGCGACTTCCGATACTGCAACCACTACGCCTGCCGTTACCAGGTATTTGAAAATCAGCCAGGCCATCGCCGCCTCCTAGTGTGCAAAGACGAAACGAACCAGCGCCAGCGACAGCGCGAAGACATAACCATAAGCGAAACGGTCGATGCGCAGCACATCGTCGCCACGGCGCGCGCGCCAGGCGCCTATCAGGCACATCATCCCGCCGGCTGCCAGCGGCGTGACCAGCAAGTTAATCTTGCGCAGGACTTCGCTGCGCACCAGGTGGTCCGGCAGCAGCCAGAGCGTGATGCCGCCCGCAATCGCGCCGAAGATGGCGTAGCCAAGGCCGGCAAGCCATGGATTCTTGGGGCGCCGGAATGGCTCGCCCAGCGAATGCAGGCCCATTTCCGCCAAGGCTTCCACCAGCGCCTGCAGGAGGAATTCGCCTACGATCTCGAACAGGAATTCAATCATGGTGTAAACAATGCATGCTGGCTGGCGGTGTGGAAATCGCGCCAGGCTCGGTTGATCTCGGAGTCTTCCTGCGCCGCACGCAGGCCGCAATAGGGATAGATATCGCCCACCGCCCGCCGCGCTGCCAGCACCAGTGCCATCGACGCTTCGCGCAACTGCACATCAAGCGCCTGGTCGATGCGGCCGTCCTCTCCTTCCGCGTGCGCCCAAGCCTGGTCGAGCAATGCATACATGCGCTCACGCGCGCCCTCCAGGGCCACGGCAGCCCGCGCCAGCGCATCCTGTGCACTGGCCGGCGGCTGACGGCGCGCCGCAACGATCTCCTGCGCCAACGCCAGGAAATGCCGCCCCATGCCGGACAGATTCGCGGCCAATGTCACCCACGCCAGCAACATGAAGGGGAAGCGGTACAGCGTGCCGGGCGCAGTCGCGCAAGCGGGATCAATGGTGAAGCCATGGCTGGCCGCCACCCAGGCGCCCTCGACGCGGTAGCTGTGCGAGGCCGAGCCCTTCATGCCGAAGCTGCGCCAGGTCGGCTCCACCACCACCCGCGCAGCCGGCACTACGAAAGCCCGGATCCTCGGCGCGCCATCCGGCCCAGCCAGCGGCAGGCCATTCTCGCGCAGCACAGCGTTGAGCGTGAAATGCGTCGCCATGGGTGCGCCACTGGCGATATCCCAGCGCCCCGTAATGCGGTAGCCATCGCCGTCCTTGTCCGCGAAACCGGTAGGCGCCCCGCTTCCCGCCAGGCAGACGTTCGGCGTCGAGATGATGTCGCGCGCGGTATCGGGCGGCAGGAAGCCAGCAAACCAGC
This sequence comes from Pseudoduganella sp., assembly GCA_036402315.1. GTDB lineage: Bacteria > Pseudomonadota > Gammaproteobacteria > Burkholderiales > Burkholderiaceae_D > Rugamonas. The sequence continues at coordinate 4,619 of DASWTB010000184.1, forward strand.
CGGCACCAGCGCACAGCGTGACCACCCACCCCATGCTGCCATCGGCCTCGGCGATCGCTTCCTCCAGCCGCACCACTTGCGGCAAAGGCAGTTCAGCACCGCCCGCAGCGCGCGGCGCCAGCATCTTCAGCCAGCCTTGCCGGTGGATCAGGCTTTGTTGGTCCGGCAGCAGGAAACCTGCAGCTTCCGCTCCGGCCGCGCCTGCGCGGATTCGTTGAATGTCAACTTTCATATGCAATCTGTGACAGAATTGCGAGCATTCTAACCTTGGAGACCCCAAATGCTGCGAACCGCCATGCTTTGCCTGATGACGGCCCTGCCGATTGCCGCCGGCGCTGCGCCACTCAATTCACAGCTGACCCAACGCGCCGTACTGAACCTGAACGTGGTTAAACAGATCGCTACTGCCGCCGAAGCGGAAGCGCGCAAGAACAACTGGAACGTATCGATCGCCATCGTCGATGAAGCAGGTCAACTGATGCACTTCATCCGCATGGACGATACCGCCAACTCCACGGTCAACGTAGCGCAAGGCAAAGCCCGTCATGCGGTCAACTACCGCCGCGACACCAAGTTTCACCAGGGCATACTGGAAAAGGGAAATGCCGTAGTACTTGGCTTGCCTGAATCCCTGCCGGTGGAAGGCGGCGTACGCCTGATGGCCAACGGCAAAGTGATCGGCGCCATCGGCGTGGCGGGCGTCCAGGCATCGCAAGACGCCCAGATCGCCCGTGCCGGCGCGGCACTGCTGCAGGACTAGGTGGCCGACAGCGCCAGCACTGCCAGGGCGTACATGGTCAGCACAATGAAGGTCATGAACAGCAGGAAGCAGGTTCGCCACAAAGCGCCGTAACGCGACAGGCCATAGGTGCCGCGCAGCTGCAGGAACATGTGCACTGGCGGGATGAACACGAACAGGGAAGCGGCCAGGCCACCGAACTCAAAATAGCTCAACGTCGCGACGATGGTGAACAGCAGCGACATGAACGACAGCGAATACAGCGAGAACACGGCATGGTCGTACATCGTGACCCCGCGGCGCCAGAAGAACATCAGCCACAGGAAGGGCATCGAAATCGGCACCAGCAGGAATGAATACTTATAGGCTGCGTTTTTCAGCTTGTACTTGGCCAGTTCCGGGTTCTCGACGGCGTGCCGGATGCCCTTGCCGATCCAGCCGGACTCGGAGTGCTTGGCGTCGTTAGCGCCAGCCAGGTCCTGATCCGTAAGCCCTTCGGTAACGTCGTGCAGGATTTCCTCGATGATGCCTGGCTCTTTCGTTTTCACCTTCTCCTGTGCGCTGTCCTTGACTGCATCCTTCTCAGCATCCTTTTTGGCCGGCTTGATCGCTTCGGTGAACTTGGTGGTGCCAGTCATGGCGAACTTGCCGGCCACCAGGGCGCTATTCAGCCCCTCGAGGGTTTTCTTTTCCTCGTCCAGCCGGGCCTGGGCTTTCGCCACCTCCGCCGTGCCAGGTTCGGCTTCCTTGAGGACTTTTTCGGCCTCCGCGATCTTTTCCTTCTGTTCGGCGATCTTTTCGTTCATCTTCTGCTCAAAGGCGGCCTTGCCATTCTTGCCGTCGATGACCTTGCCCGTGCCAGGACCCGAGCTGGTGCCCATCGTCAGCGAGAAGACGAAGAACATGAAGAACATCATGAACAGGAACAGCGCCAGCGGAGAAACGAAGCGCGTACGCTGGCCGTCGATATAGCGGCGCGTGAGCTGGCCGGGGCGTGCAACCAGCAGCGGCATGGTGCGCCAGCCCTTGGTATCGAAGTGCAACAGGCCGTGAATCAGCTCCTCACCCAGGTGCAGCACCGATTTGTGCAGGTGGCCCTTCTGGCCGCAGTTGCCACAATACTTGGCTGTAACTGGCGTGCCGCAGTTGGCGCATGGCGCGCCGTGCCCATGCCCGCCGGTCTTGCCCGTGTCGCCTTCAACTTCCTTGGCCACCAAGCTGGCAGTCACCAGGTCGCCCGCTGCTTCCATCTCGAGTCCCATCGATTATTCCCCTGTGCTTACTTGATCAGTAATGTTGAAATGGCGTCCTGCGACTGAAGGACCGTAGCGTACTCGCCATGCAGGTTGGACAGGGCCATTGCATGTACTTCCTGCGCGCTGTGGTGCACGCCGTCATAATCAGTTTGCGCATAGGCATAGCAGCCATCCGCTGCGACAAAGACCTTGAAACCAAGGTTGCCCCCAGTGCGAGCCGTCGATTCCACCGAGTTGTTGGTGCTGACGCCAACCACCAGCAAGGAAGAAATCCCGCGCGCATGCAGCCAGCGCTCCAGCCCAGTATTGATAAAGGCGTCAGGCACATTCTTTTCCACCACATGTTCGCCCGCTGACGGCGCCAGCGCAGCCTGGAACTCGGCGCCTGGCTGGCCTGGCCAGAATGGCGATCCTGCAGTGCGTGACATATGGCGGATATGGACCACCGGGGCACCGTGTGCGCGCCACAATCCCAGCAGGCCAGCGATGACATGCTCGGCCTGATGGTTGTTGCGCTCGCCGGATCCGGCCAGCTCATGCCGACCTGCATGTCGACAATGATCAGTGCAGTTTTCTGCATTGAGATTGATGTGGAAATCTACGAGGGCAATAAAGATATCACATCATTAGCAAACTAACAGCCTCAGCCCCCAGGCCCGCCACGTTCAGTCACGTCCCGCTTTGGAAAAATAGCGCC
>DASWTB010000185.1:0-4636 GCA_036402315.1 Pseudoduganella sp.
GCTGAATGGAAGCTGTTGCTGGTCGTGCTGTTTTGCCTGCTCGGGCCGGCCATTGCCATCGGCGTGCTGGTATGGCACGACTCGCACAATGCCTTCATGTTCGCGTCGCCCGAGGAACTGACCCGCATGCACCAGATGTACTCGCCTGCCAGCATGAAGACCGGCCGCGGCGGCAGCGAAGGCGACCTGCAGATGTTCGGCCACTACATCTGGAACAACGTCTCGATCGGCTTCCGCACGTTCGCCAGCGGCATCTTCGGCGGCGTGCCTGCCTTGCTGAGCGTGCTGTTCAACGGCATGAAGATGGGTGTGGTGGCGGCCTGGCTCAGCCTCGATCCCGCGACCCGCGGCAACTTCTGGTCCTTCGTGGTGACCCATTCCAGCTTTGAGCTGACCGGCCTGGTGCTGTCCGGCGTGGCCGGCGTGCGCCTTGGCATGGCGCTGGTCAAGCCGGGGCGCCTGAGCCGCCGCCATGCACTGCAGCAGGCCAGCGTCCAGATGTATCCGGTGGTGGCGGGCGCCGCCCTGCTGACCGTGCTGGCGGCGTTCTTCGAAGCGTTCTGGTCGGCCAGCGGCTTTGCGCCGGCCGTCAAGTACAGCGTCGGCGCGCTGTGCTGGACCCTGGTGTTCCTGTTCTTTGCTTTCGCCGGCCGCGGGAAAGGCGTGCATGCAACTCGATAAGCTGCGCCTTGATTTGCGCCCGCGCAGCAATGCGCAAGGCCTGGACCTTGGTTTCGCCCTGCTGCACGCCGGCGGCGCCGACGTGTGGCGCGCCTGGCTGGCCCTGTGGCTGCCGCTGTCCGCGCTGGCCGTCCTGCTCAGCTGGTACTGGCCGGACCTGGCCCTCGGCTGGCTGCTGCCCTGGTGGCTGCGCCCCTTGCTGGAACGGGCGCCGCTGCACGTGCTGGCGCGCCAGGTGTTCGGCGAGCAGACCAGCTGGCGCGATGCCTTGCGTGCCTGGCCGCGCGAACTGGGCGGCGGCTGGTTCCGCATGCTGACCTGGTGGCGTCCCTTCATGGCCGGGCGCGGCCTGCACCAGCCGGTGTGGGTGCTGGAACGGGCGCGCGGCAAGGTCGCCACCGCGCGCCGCGCCACCATCGCGCGCGGCGGCACCGGCGGCGCCGCCCTGCTGTTCGGCAGCACCTGCGCCAGCTTCGAGTTCGTGCTGACGATGGGCGTGCTGGCCTTGCTTGGCCTGTTCATGCCGGGCGAATCGCCCAATCCCTTCGCGCTGTTCGGCCTGAACGACCAGGGAGCGCTGCAATCGGCGCTGGGCACCGGGGCCTGGTGCCTGGCCTGCGCCATCATCGGCCCGGTCTACACCGCCTGCACCTTCACGCTTTACCTGAACCGCCGCGCCACGCTGGAAGCCTGGGACATCGAAATCGTGCTGCGCCAGCTGCGCCCGCCAGCACGTCCAGCGGCAGCGCGCCACGCCGCCAGCGTGCTGATGGCGGCGCCACTGCTGGCCATGGCCCTGCTCGGCATGCCGCCGCCGGTGCAGGCGGCGCCGGCCGCCAGTGCGCCCGTGGTCACCGATTGCGAGCCGCCCGATGGACTCAAGCAGCAGGACACTGGCCGCGGGCCAGACCGTTCGCCGGAACAGGCGGCCGTGCGCCGCCAGCTCGACCAGGTCTTCGCGCACGAAGACTTGCGCGGCTATCGCTGCGCCGAGCAATGGGAGTTGCGCGTTCCGCCGGAAAAGGAAAAGACCAGGCCGAAAGACCCGCCGCTGATGCCGCGCTGGCTGGCTGCCATGCTGGCCGGCGTGTTGAAGGTGGCCCTGATCGGCGGCGCCATCGCCCTGGTCGCATGGCTGCTGCTACGCTATGCGGCGCCGTTGCGCTTCAACTTTGCCGCTACGCCCGAGCCCAGGCTGGCCACCGAAGTGGGCGGCCTCGATATCCGTGAAGAGAGCTTGCCGGCCGATGTGGCAGGTGCCGTGCGGGCGCTGTGGCAGCAAGGGCAGCAGCGCGCCGCGCTGGCACTGCTGTACCGTGCCACGCTGTCGCGCCTGGTCAGCCGCGAGTCGCTCAAGCTGCACCACGGCGCAACGGAAGGCGAATGCCTGACGCAGGCACGCAGCGCCCATGCCGCCGGCACGCTCGATGGCGCCAGCCTGGCATTGGCCGACCAGGCCACCACGCTGTGGCTGAACGCCGCCTACGGCGCACGCTGGCCCGCCGCGGAAACCGTGACGGCGCTGTGCACGCGCTGGCAGGCCCATTTCGACCGCGAGGCAGCATGAAGCGGCGCTATTCGATCCTCATTGCCATCGCCGCCCTGCTGCTGGCCGGCGCCTGCTACGAGCTGTGGCATGTGTACTTCCACAAGGTATGGCGCGGCCAGTACCACGTCTCCGAAGCTCAGGCCAAGAACCCCATGCTGGCTGCCACCCGCCTGCTGGAAGCGCGCGGCCACAAGGTGCGCGTCGAGCCCGTGCTCAGCTACCAGTTGCTGAACCAGCTGCCGGACGGCGTCATGCTGCTGTCGCGCTACGCACGGCCGCCGGACGAGCGGCAGGCCAAGCTGCTGCTGGACTGGGTTCGCCGCGGCAATACCCTGATCATGACGCCGGATTGGGTGGGCGACACGGACGACGAGCAGACGGATCCAGCGGCAGCCCTCGATCAGTTGAGCGACCCGTTGGGCAAGCATTTTGGCGTGGCGCTGTCGGGCCGCAACCGCGTGGACGACACCTGCCGTGTTGACCCGCTGGAGACCAGGCGCCGTGAAAAGCGTGCTGCCGCCAGGGCCGAGCAGGCCGGTGGCGAGGACGAGGAAGACGACGATGGGGCTGGCCAGGAACCCCAGGGCCCGGCCCACCTGGTCTGCCTGAGCGCGCCCGGCGCCGCCAATACCATCGAGCTGGCCCGCCCATCCGATACCCTGCAGCGCTTCGAGGGCAAGGGCCCGCAACCGCTGTGGGGCGACACCTACGAGCTGGCCGTGCTGGTGTACGGCGAAGGACGCGGCAAGGTAGCGATGGTGGCCGCCGATGCCGCCGACAGCTATTTCGACAACGAGGCGCTGCGCCAGTTCGACCACGGCGAGCTGCTGCTGTTGCTGGCCGGGCAGAGCGGCCCTCATGCGCAAGTGATGCTGGTGCAGCACAATGCGCCGGTCGGCTGGACCGCCTGGGTGTGGCAGCACGCCCGCCTGGCCGTGCTTGGCCTGGCCGCCCTGCTGCTGCTGTGGGCCTGGAGCGCCTCGCGCCGCTTCGGCCCCATGCTGCCGGAAGCGGCCACCGCGCGCCGCGCCCTGATCGAGCATATCGAAGCCAGCGGCCGCTGGCTGTGGCGCCTGCCGCAGGGCCGCGCCCTGCTGCTGCAAGCCGTGCGCAAGAGCACCGAGAAGCAGCTTTTGCGCCGCCTGCCGGAATTGCATGCGCTTGGCCCGAATGAACGCGCACGCCGGCTGGCACGCCTGGCGCAGCTGCCGGAAGCGCAAGTCAGCGATGCCCTGCTGGGCGCCCCCGCCGCGCGCGCCGCCGATTTCACACGACAGATTTCAATACTCCAACAATTGCGAGCCCATCATGAGCGATAGCATGTCCTTCCCCACCAACAACGCCATTCCGGCCGACCGCCTGGCGCAGGCGATCGACATCGTGCAACGCCTGCGCGAAGAAATCGGCCGCGCCATCGTCGGCCAGCAAACGGTGGTCGAACAGGTGCTGGCCTGCTGCCTGGCAGGCGGCCACGTGCTGCTGGAAGGCGTGCCGGGCCTGGGCAAGACCCTGCTGGTCAAGGCGTTGGCCAAGACCTTTTCCGGCGAGTTCTCGCGCATCCAGTTCACGCCCGACCTGATGCCCGCCGACGTCATGGGCCACGCCGTGTTCGACCAGCGCCAGCAAACCTTCAGCGTGCGCAAGGGGCCGGTGTTCACCCACCTGCTGCTGGCCGACGAGATCAACCGCGCGCCGGCCAAGACCCAGTCCGCCCTGCTGGAAGCCATGCAGGAACGCCAGGTCACCATCGAAGGCGAAGGGCACACGCTGGATGCGCCGTTCATGGTGCTGGCCACCCAGAACCCGTTGGAAAGCGAAGGCACCTACCCGCTGCCGGAAGCCCAGCTTGACCGCTTCCTGATCAAGGCGCGCATCGCCTACCCAAGCGAGAAGGAAGAAACCGAGATGCTGCTGGCCGTGACCCAGGACCGCGTTGGCGACGCGCTGGAAGTGGCGCAGGTGCGCACCCTGATCAAGCCGGAAACCCTGGTCGCGCTGCAGCAGCTGGTGGCCCGCATCCGCGTCGACGAGGCGGTCGCCAACTACGCCGTGCGCATGGTGCGCGCCACGCGCCAGTGGCCCGGCGTGGCGGTCGGCGCCGGCCCGCGCGGCAGCATTGCCCTGATCCGCCTGGCGCGCGCCATGGCCCTGATGGCAGGCCGCGACTACGCCACCCCGGACGACATCAAGCAGGCCAGCCTGCCGGTGCTGCGCCACCGCATCGCCCTTTCGCCGGAAAGCGAACTCGATGGCCTGGGTGCGGACGATGTGCTGGCTGCGCTGATCGAATCGGTCGCCGCCCCGCGCAACTGATGAAGCCGACGCGTCGCATGTTCCAGGCCATGGCCGGCCTGACCGCCCTGGCCGTGCCCGCCAGCCTGTGGCCCCAGCTGCAGGCGCCATGGC
>DASWTB010000186.1:0-2821 GCA_036402315.1 Pseudoduganella sp.
CGCATGTCATCCAGAATGCCGCTATCCGCCATTCCCCAAGCGGGGCGCGCGCCGCCGCCGGCGGCGGCACACCGCCGTCCGGCTCCGGCCCTTCCATCCCATTATTCTCGTGCTCCTCTTTCATGCGCAAAACATAGCAACAATTACATCGCAATGGCGCATGCTTGTAGCCCCCTTGCCACTTGAGCTAACATAGTTACTCGGGTGCAAATGGGGGAATGCCCAGCATGAAAAGCTTCCATGGCTTGTTCCGCGATCTTGGCCTACAGCGCAAGCTCTTGCTGGTATCCGTGTTCACCACCATCGCCGCCATGCTGATTGCCTTGTTCGCCCTGGCCAGCTACGACTTCCTGGTGGCGCGGCCACGCGTGGTGCAAGAACTGACCAGCCGTACCGGGCTGCTCGCCATGAACCTTGATGCCGCCCTGAACGCAGGGGACCAGGCCGGCGCGGCACGCAAGCTGGAGGCCCTGCGCGGCAGCCCCGAAATCACCACTGCCTGCGTCTTCACGGCCGACCGCCGCTACTTCGCCCACTTCGTCCGCAATGCCTCTTCGCGCTGCGCATGGCCTTCCGCGCTGGAACGCAAGGGCCACAGCTTTTCCGGCGACACCCTGTCGATGTTGTCCGCGGTCCGCTTCGAGCGCGAAGTCGTGGGCTACCTGGCCATGGACTACCATCTTCCCTCCGCCATGGAGCGCCTGCGCCAGTATGGGCTGGTGCTGGGCGTGGTCTTCCTCACCCTGTTCTCCGGCGGCATCCTGTATTCACTCAGCTCACGACGCCTGGTGACGCAGCCACTGCTCGCCCTGTCCGCCGTCGCCGACCGCGTGACGTGCGAGCAACGCTACGACCTGCGCTCGCCCGTCGCCAGCCAGGATGAAGTCGGTCGCCTGGCCACTGCCTTCAACGCGATGCTCGCCACCATCGCCGGGCGCGATGCCGCCTTGCGCCGCAGCCAGGAACTGCTCAACAACATCATCGAAAAGTCTTCCGCCGTGATCTATGTGAAAGACCTGGACGGCCGCTACCTGATGGTGAATCACAGTTTCCGCATGGTGCTGCCGGCGGGATCGCCGGAACCCCTCGGCAACACGGATGAAGCCCTGTTCAGTCCCGACCAGGCGCGCCGGATACGCCAGGCCGACCGCGCCGTGCTGGCCAGCGGCCGCGCCACCAGCTATGAGGAAGTATCGATCGGCCCTGTCGGGGATGAACGCACCTATATTTCCGAGAAATTCCCCCTGATCGACGAATTCGGCCACATCTGGGCGCTGGGCGGCGTCTCCACCGACATCACCGACCGCAAGCGCAGCGAGCTGCATCTGGAAGAGCTGGTGAATGTCCGCACCCGCCAGATCGCCGACACCAACCGCGAGCTGGCCGCATCCCTGGGCAATCTGCAACGCGCCCAGGACGAATTGGTGCGCAGCGAAAAGCTGGCGGCATTGGGCTCGCTGGTGGCCGGCGTGGCCCATGAATTGAATACCCCCATCGGCAACAGCCTGCTGGCGGTCAGCACCCTGGTGGACCAGAGTACCGCTTTTGCTGCGGCCGTCGAAAATGGTGTCAAGCGCTCGGCCCTGCTGTCCTATCTCGCCGACGTCAATGGCGGCAGCCAGATCGTGCTGCGCAACCTGCACCGCGCGGTGGACCTGGTGGCCAGCTTCAAGCAGGTGGCGGTGGACCGCGCCACTTCCCAATGCCGCGAATTCCAGCTCGACGAGCTGGTGTCCGAAATCCTGCTGGTGCTGATGCCGACGTTCAAGAAGTCAGGCATCCGCGTCAGCCACGAGATCCAACCCGGCATCGCGATGACCAGCTACCCTGGCCCTTTCGGACAAGTCCTCATCAACCTGGTCAACAATGGCTTGATCCATGCTTTCGACGGCCGCGACGATGGCGAAATCCGCATTTCGGCCCTGGCCTTGGAGCCGCACTGGGTGGCCATCACGGTGCGCGACAATGGGGTCGGCATCGCGCCCGAGAACATGGGCAAGATCTACGACCCCTTCTTCACCACCAAGCTGGGGCGCGGCGGTTCCGGGCTTGGCCTCAACATCGTCTACAACATCGTGTACGGTGTACTGGGCGGGCGCATCGAAGTGAACAGTGCCTTGGGCCAAGGCACCAGTTTCGTCCTCACTTTGCCGCTCAGGGTTTGAACAGCCGTGCGCCAAACACTGGGCCGGCCGTGAAGCCGGTCTCGGGCTCGAATCTCACCACCACGCTGGCCTTGCCGCTGGTCAGCCGCTCCGGCACCGGATATTCGCGGTCGATGAATACGCCGGGGTGGCTGCCATCGAGCTTGACGCGGGCAATGCGCTCGCCGTCGACGCTGATGTGGAAGTCGCGGTTGCGCTCCTCTCCCCAGTAGCTCGCCTGCAACACGAGCGGCCCGTTGTCGCACGTCATGCGGAAACTGAAGTAGCCGCCGGTGCGCGCGTCGCGCCCATTGCGGCCGCGGTACGAAACAGGGTAGGAAATATCGGACTGCAGGTCATGGTCGCGTTCGGGCTGCATTTCACCCAGGTGCATGACATCCACCGAGCGCGCCGCCAGCTCCCGCAGCCGCGCCTCCTCTTTGCGGAAAGCCACCTCGGATGCCGCCCACTCCGATTCCGAATAGGCGTTGAAGTAGACGGCCGCGCGCCGCTCGTACTGGGCGTAAAAAGGCATGAACTTCATGTCGCCCGGCCGGCCGCTGCCGACGCTGCGGTACACGGCTTTGGCCTTGTCCGATTCCGCAAACGAAGCAAGGATATCGGCGCCGACCAGCGCCGGCGCCAGCCCGCCAAACGGCTTGTCGGCCGGCCCCAGG
>DASWTB010000187.1:0-30658 GCA_036402315.1 Pseudoduganella sp.
AAATACCCCGATGACTGGGGTTGCTACCGTTATCGCGTGTTCGAAACGGTTATCCCGTTGCGTAACGTGATCTGGGGGAGAATATGAAATTCGTAGCCAATACCGCACTGCGTCGCCGGCAAGAAGGGGTGGCGCTGGTCATGGCGCTGATTGTGCTGGTGGCCATGACCCTGGCCGGACTGGCCATGATGCGCTCAGTCGACTCCTCGGCTCTGATCGCCGGCAATTTGGCGTTCAAGCAGAGCGCTGCCGTCAGCGCCGATGCCGGCGTGGAGGCGGCCATCGCTTGGTTGAATGCCAATCCGACTGCACTCGGCAATGACGATGGCTCCAACGGTTACGCGGCCAGCAGCCAGGACAATCTCGACCTGACGGGGAACGGTACCGCGGAAGCCGATGATGACCTGGACTGGAAAAATACCACGCTCGTCAAGCAACTTGCGGTCGACTCGGCCGGCAATCAGGTGTCTTACGTGATCCACCGGATGTGTCAAACAGCCGGTGCGCTGGATCCCGGCACCTGTTCCACCGCAACCGGTGCAGGAACTGCGCCGCAGGGGACTGAAAGTATCGGCATTCTGCGCCCGATGCTGACTTACCAACCGTTGCCGGGCAGTGGCGCCAGCAGCAACACGGCACAGATCGGACTGTACCGAATCACGGTGCGGGTTGCCGGCCCGCGATCCAACGTCAGCTTCGTGCAAGCGATTATTTCACAATGAGTATACGAGACCTATCGATGAGGCCACTCTTCAAACAATTGATGCTGGCGGCACTGGTTGCCGGCAGCGCGCTGGGCGCCGCCTTGTCGCGTGCTGCCAGCACGGACCTGGCCGACAAGCCACTGGCAAACTCCACGACCGTGCAGCTCTTGCCCAACATCATGCTCGACCTGGACAACTCGGGCAGCATGCTGTGGAACTACATGCCGGATTATGTACGCGTGCAGTCGGATGGCAGCTACTTTACTTATTGCCGCGACACGGACGGCAGTCTGGCGGTGCTTTGCCAGAATGGCGATCCACCATTTGCGGCCAGCGCTTTTAACAAGATTTACTATAACCCGGCGGTGCGTTACGACTGGCCGACGACGGCCAGAGGCGCACGCCTGGCCGACGCCACCCCCGAGCACCGGACTGCGTACAAGTCGCCGTGGTCGAATATCCCGAGCGATGGCTATGGCATCCAGGCGATCGACAAGACGTATGCAGAGCCGCTGCGTATCAGCATCGCCCCATGTGGCGTCGCTTACTATGACAATGCCCGCCGTGAGTGGGTCGACAACGATTGCAAGACGGTGGGGCCAAACGAAACCATCAATTTGCAGGCGAGCGGGAGCATAGCAGCCAGCTATCCCGATCGGGTCTGGTGTCCTAGAACCGGCTCCAAGGACAAGGACTGCAAGCAGGCCGTCAGTGGCACCAGCTACGCCTATCCGAACGCAGATTACTCGGTGCCAAGAGAGGTCAAGGGCGCGCCCTATTACTACAACGTGTCCTTCGTGAAATGGTGCAAGGGTAATTCCACTAGCGATTGCGTGGATCTGCGCGACGCAACCCACCAAACCGTTGCTTATGGCAAATGGGAGCGGGTTGACATTACGCCGGCCCGCAGCAGTTATCCAAAGGTGGCCGCGCGCACCGATTGCGCCGCCGCGAACAGCTGCAGCTACGACGAAGAGATGACCAACTTCGCGACCTGGTATGCCTGGTACCGGACCCGAACCCAGATGACCAAGTCGGCCATCGGTCTGGCGTTCAAGGACGTACGCGGCAATGCCAAGTCGGTGACGGTGGATAAGGATGACCCAAGCTACTTCCATACGCGCCTTGGGATGATGACCATCGATAACTCGACCATCGCGGTGCCGATCGCCCCGTTCGAGGGCCAGCACAAGCAGGACTTCTATGAAGAGCTGTATAAGCTCTATCCCCATACCTCCACGCCATTGCGCGACGCGTTGAACGAGGTTGGCCGGCTGTACAAATTCGGCACGAACGCGGCCTTTCCCCAAGGTCCGGACCCAATCGAACAGGCATGCCAGCGCAACTTCGTCATCCTGGCGACGGACGGTTACTGGAACGGGAAACAGAAATTGTATACCGACGCAGAGAAGAAGGTGTTGCTGACGGACCAGGATGGCGACATCAAGAAAGCACCGCGGCCATCCTACGCGCCCTACAATCCTGGCGACGGTTCCCGTCCTGCCGACAACGTTTCGTTGGCGGACGTTGCGTATTACTACTACCACAACGACCTGCGTCCTACGATGGAAAACATCGTTCCCAGCGCGGGCGGCGACAAGGCCGTCAACGATGTCGCGACTCACCAGCACATGACCACCTTCACTCTTGGCTTGGGAGTGGATGGCACGCTGGCATACCGCAACGACTATAAGACCGCCAAGGCGGGCGACTACTACAAGATCCTGCAAGGGGGCACCAAGGAATGGCCGGCGCCGTTCCCCAACAATCCGACCGCGATCGACGACTTGTGGCATGCGGCCGTCAACGGCCGCGGCACCTATTTCAGCGCCAAGGATCCGGCCACGCTGCAGGAAAGCCTGCATCAGGCGCTGGGCAGCATAGGCCAATCCGATGGCAGCGGCGCCGCCGCGGCAACCAGTAACTTGCAGCCGGTCGAAGGCGATAACTTCATCTATATCGCGAATTACCGGACCCAGATCTGGGATGGCGAACTGAGCGCCTACACCATCAATGTCCAGACTGGTGAGATTACCGGCGATCCGAAGTGGCAGGCGGCTGTGGAGTTGCGCCGCAAGTTCGCATCGGATGGCAGCGACAAGCGCACCATCTATACGTCGGACAGCAGTAACAGGCTGGTGCCCTTCAAGGCTTCTGACCTGAGTTCGAGCCAACTGGCCTTCTTCTCGAAAACGGTGCAACAGTCGCTGAGCCAATTCAAGAACTGGACCGCCAAGCAAGTCGAAGCCGCTGACGCCACCACCCTGGTGAACTACCTGCGTGGCCAGGATCCTCTGGACAAGGACGGTAACCGCCTGTACCGCGAGCGCGACAAGGTGCTGGGCGACTTCGTCCATTCCCAGCCGGTATATGTCAAGAATCCGCCGTTCGGATTCCTGGATGAGGGCTACGCCGAGTTCCAGCAAAAAGCGGACCGAACCGCTATCGTCTACGCTGCTGCCAACGATGGCATGCTGCACGCCTTCGATGCCACCACTGGCGAGGAGCGCTGGGCATACATTCCGCCGATGGTGCTGCCTGACCTTTGGCAGCTGGCCAACAAGGATTATGCCGACCGTCACCGCTACTACCTGGACGGCCCGTTGACGGTTGCCGACGTCAAGATCGGTAAGGACTGGAAGACCATCCTGATTGGTGCGATGGGCAAGGGCGGCCGTGGTTACTATGCGCTCGACATCTCCAACACGAAACAGCCGCCGCAAGTCCTGTGGACTTACTCGGCGGACGACAATCCGAACATGGGTTACAGCTATGGCCCGGCACTTGTCACCAAGATCGAGGGCAAATGGGTAGCAGTGCTGACTTCAGGCTATAACAACGTCGCGGAAAATGGCAAGTACGACGGCGATGGCCGCGGCCACGTGTTCATCCTTGACCTGAGCGATGGAAAGATGAAGGAGAACGTCAGGGACATCCCGACCGGCGCCGGCGACAAGCAGAACCCTAGCGGACTGGCGCGCATCAATATTGCGGCGGTCAAAGACTTCAACAAAGACAATACGGAAGACAGGGGGTATGGCGGCGACCTGCACGGCAACTTGTGGCGATTCAACCTGAAGCAGGGAACCGCCACCCAGCTGATGGCATTAGGCAAGGAGCGTCCCATTACGGCTGCGCCGGAGCTGGCCCGACGCGACGATGGCACGGCCGTGGTGTATTTCGGTACCGGGCGTTTCCTGGGCTCCTCCGACTTGGTGATTCCGGAAGAGAGCATGACTACGCAACTCATTGGCGGCTTCAAGGACCTGGTGACGGACACGCCGCTCAAGCTGGACGACCTGGTCCAGCAGACCATTGATGACGGTGCAGATTCCCGCAGCAGCACTTCGCAGAAAGCGGTTGACTGGGACAAGGATAAGGGGTGGTACCTGCAGTTGCCGAGCAAGGGCGAGCGCGTGGCCGTCGACCCGCAGCTGTTTGGTGGCGTCCTGCTGGTGCCGACCGTCGTGCCTACGGCTTCGGCTTGCCAGCCCGGCGGTTACAGCTGGCTGTATCAGTTCAATCCCGGCGGTGGTGCGGCGCTGCGCGACACGCCTGTCGGAACCAGGCTCGCGTCGCCCGTGGTCGGTACCTCCATCAGCAAGCTGTCGAACGGCAAGGCCGTGGTCATCGCCATTACTGCCGACGGCAAGCGTCCGAAGGCGATTCAGTTGAACATTCCGACGCCGGGCACCGGTGGCGGCTCCAACAACACGTCGCCTGAAACCAAGCGTCTGCAGTGGCGTGAGCTGGGCAAGTAACACCCGGTCTGCAGGGGGGGCGAAGGTCTTGGCCTTGTCCCTGACTGTCTTGGCCCACCTGGCTGTCCTGGCCAGCATGGGCCGCCATGGCTCGGTTGCTGAAAGCGCACCGCGGCCTGGCGCCACGACGCTGGTGGTTTCCCTGCTGCCGGCGGCGGCTGCTGCCAGCGAAGCGGAAACGCAGCTGCCTGCCGCTGCTGCTGCGACGGCCCCGCTGGCGCAAGCCGAGCCGGAGCCTGCTCCGCTGCCCGAGCCACAGCCTGATCCGGCACCGGAGCCGGAGCCTGCGCTGCGCTTTTTCCAGTCGGAGGAACTGACCGAGCAGCCGTCGGTCGCCAGTGGCTTAGCCAGAGGCCGCTGGCTGGTGCTGCCGGGGGCCGCCGGCGGCCGTATCACGGCACGCTTCTGGATTAACGAAACGGGCGACGTGGTACGCGCGCAACTGGTGCATTGCGACGCCGATGAGGAAGAGAAGGCCGAGATGCTGGCAGCACTGCAGCAAGTGCGCTTCCATCCAGCCCGGATGGATGGCATTGCGGTGCACAGCGAAGTGCAAATGGATTTGCGGGTGGTCAGCGAAGTGGGCTTGTAAGCAAAGCTGGTACGGCCGTCCGGCCGTAAGCCGACCGGACAGGTAAACAGGTCATCCTCCGCCGAGTCCCTCGGGGGCGGGGTTGCGGATCGGGCAAGCCGGGACTGTGGTGGCGGTAATCGCTGGTCGGCAATGCGTCCGGCACTTTGACTTTTCCCTGGTTCCAGACTTCCTCGAAATAGCGTTCGATCAGGCGGGCGTTGGCTTGCAATGGCATGTTTTCCTCCTTGAACGAAGACAGCTTAGCGGGGCGGGAGGGCAGTGCAATTCACCGTGGTTAATGCCAGTTGACGACCCGGCCGCGCTGCTGCGGCACCAGCAGCGACACATCGCCCGCTTCCACCGCGCTGGTCGGATCGGCCAGGAAGCGCGACAACCCTGCTTCGCCACTGCGCGCCTGCACGCCGACCCAGGCGTCGCGCCAGGTGTGCTTGGCCGCGTACAGGGCGGCGTCGGCCAGGCGTTGCAGCGATTCCGGCGTCAGCGCACTGGGGCGGCCCGGCATGCCGGGGAAGGTGGCAAAGCCGATCGAGACCGTCTTGCGCAGCACCTGGCCGCCGGGGATGTGAAATTCATGGGCGGCGACGGCCAGGCGGATTTTTTCCGCCAGCGCCGGCGCGTCGTTGCGGTCGATGAAGCGCGCTACCAGCAGGAATTCTTCGCCGCCCCAGCGCACGATATGGTCGGAGCTGCGCATGCAATCGCGCAGCAGGCCGGCAGTCTGCTGCAGCACGGCGTCGCCGGCGGCGTGGCCGTGCTGGTCGTTGACGCGCTTGAAGTGGTCGAGGTCGAGCATGAACAACACCAGGTCCGAATGCGGTTCCGGCGGCATGGTGCGGTGGCGGCGCGCGGCCAGGTCGAAGTCGGCCTGGATGGTTTGCTCCAGGTAGCGGCGGTTGTGCAGGCCGGTCAGCGGGTCGGTCAGGCTGGCTTGCTCGAGCCGGCGCGAGGCCGCTTCCAGTTCGGCGGTGCGTTCGGCCACCAGGCGTTCCAGGCGCTCGCCACGGCGGCGCAGGGCGTGCAGGCGCAGGCGGAACAGGAATACCACGCCCAGTGCGCCCAGCACCCACATGGAGCAGCGGAACCACCAGGTCTGGTAGAAGGCCGGCTGCACGTGCAGGTTGAGCGCCCATTCCTGCTGGCTCCATTGGCCGGCGCGGTTGCTGGCCTGCACCCGCAACTGGTAGTCGCCGGGCGGCAGGTGCGAATAGGCTGCCACGCGCTGGCGGGCATCGACGTTGACCCAGCCGGCGTCATAGCCGTCGAGACGGTAGCGGTATTGCTGCTGGTCCGGCGCGCTGAAGTCGGGCGCTGCGAATTCCAGGCGCAGGTCGCGCTGGCTGGGCGAGAGCGTGCGCTCGGCGAGCATGCCGGCGCCGGGCTGCTCGACGCCGTCGATGGTGAGCGCCGTGGCGGTGACGGCGGGCTGGTACTCCCAGCGCCGCAGCATGTTGGGCCGCACGCGCAGCAAGCCTTCGGGCGAGCCAAACAGCAGGTCGCCGTTGCGCATGCGTGCGCGGCTGGCGTAGTACAGGGTGCGGAACTCATTGCCGTCGGCGCGGTCGAAACTGCGCCAGCGCCAGGTCAGCGGGTCGATGCGCACGCGGCTGCCCAGCCACACCTGGCCTTGCGCGTCCTGCAGCAGCGACTCGGGCGGGTGCGGCGGCAGTTTCAGGCGGGCCGACAGCACGTCGAAGCGCGCCAGCTGGCCGTCGAAGGATCGCAGGATGGCGGCGCCGGACTGGGTGGCCAGCCACAACTGGCCATCCTTGTCGACCATCAGGTCCGGTACCCAGTTGTCGGGCAGGCTGTCGGCGCGCGCCGGATCGCGATGGATGCGGCGTGCCTTGCCGCTGCGGGTGTCGAAGGCATTCAGGCCGTCGTTGGTGCCGATCCACAGGGTGCCATCCGGCGCAAAGGCGAGCGCTTCGACTTCGCGGCCGGACAGGCTGGCCGGGTCATCGGGCTGGTGGCGCCAGGCGCTCACGGCGCCATCCTTGCCAATGCGCGCCAGTCCTTGCTGGGCGCCCGCCCACAGCGCCCCGTCGGCGCCGAAAATCATGGTGCGGACCGGGCCGCCCGGCAAGCCTTGCGCGCTGCCGAAGCGCTGGAAGCCTTGCTGGCCGGGGCGCTGGCGGTGCAGGGTGCCATCCAGTGTCGCCACCCACATGCTGCCATCCGGCCCTTGCGCCAGGCAGGTGACGGCGCCATCGGCCAGCGCATCGCTGCGGCTGGCGTCGGGACGGAAGCCCGCCACCAGCCTGCCGCCGGCATCGAGCACGTCGACCCCGTTGCCATTGGTGCCCAGCCACAGCTTGCCGTCGCCCGCTTCCAGCGCGCGCACGATGGCCGGATGGCTGGGGCCTTGCGGGTTGGAGGGGCTGTGCCGCAGCTTGAGGAAGGCGCGGCTGGCCGGATCGTGGTGCGCAATGCCGCCACCCCAGGTGCCGGCCCAGGCCAGGCCCGAGCGGTCCACCAGCAGGGCGCCGATGCGGTCGTTGCCGATGCTGGCAGTGCTGGTGCTGTCGTAGTGCAGGCGGTCGACCACGGCCAGGCTGGCGCTGTCCACCACGTCGATGCCTTTGCCAAAGGTGCCGAGCCAGATTTCGCCGGGCAGCGGTTCGGCAATGCTGTAGATCCAGAAGTGGCCCAGGCCGGCCAATGTGCGCAAGGTACCGCTGGCCGGGTCGTATACCGCGGCGCCCTGGCGCGAACTGCCGATCCAGATGCGGCCCTGGCTGTCCTGGAACAGGCGGATCGCATTGGCCGGGCCAACCGGCGCCGAGAAGCGGCCATCGCCCAGCCAGCGCTGGACACCGGCGTCGCTGGCCACCCACAGGCGGCCTTCACGGTCCAGCAGGACGGCACGCAACTGGTTGTTGGCCAGGCTGCCGCTGTCGCCTTCCACGTGGCGGTAGAGGGTGAACTTGCCGCTGGCGGGATCGAGGATCGACAAGCCGTTGTCGGTGGCCAGCCACAGCACGCCGCCCGCCAGTTCTGCGATGCTTTCCACCCGATCGTTGGCCAGGCTGTCCTTGCGCAGCGGGTCGTGGCGGTATTGGGTGAAGCGTTCCGTGCGCGGATCAAACACCGACAGGCCGCCGCTGATGGTGCCAACCCACAGCCGCCCGTCGCGCGCGGCGTGCAGGGCACGGATATAGCTGCCGCCCAGGGCGGAGGGATCGCCGGGATGCGGGCGGAATACCTTGAAGCCATAGCCGTCGTAGCGCACCAGGCCATCCTGGGTGCCGATCCACAGCAAGCCTTGCGCGTCCTGCACCATCACGGTGCTGAGGTGGGCCGGGACCTGGTCCGGCATGGCGATGCGCTGGAATGACACGACGCCAGGGCGATGTTGGGCCGATGCGATAGTGCCTGCAGCAAGAAGGCAGGCGATCAGGGTGGACCGCAGCAGCGAACGAGGGGAGGGCATTTCCGGCAAGGAAAAAATTGTGTAACTAGCATTATGCCACGCCAGAATCCCGGGCCGGCAGGCTGCGTTGCTTACTGATATTTCGACGTCATGCGCAACCATTGCGGGTCGTCGCGCATGCGCTTGACGATCGGGGCAAGCTTATCGAACAGGTCATTGCGGCCCAGTGGGACCAGGAAGCGGCGTTCCGTCGCGCGTCCCGGCAAGTTCACCAACCTCAGGCTGCCGTACAGCCCATGCCGGCGCACGAAATAGCGTGCCGCCGACTCGGATACGGCCACGCAATCGATGCGGCCGCGGCGCAGCTTTTCCAGGTTGATTTCCTCGCTGATGGCATCCTGGCGCACCAGGCCGTGGCGCTCGATCCAGTGTTCGAAGCCAGGATACACATAGCCCAAGGTCAGACCGATGGACTTGCCGGCCAGGCCGCCTGGCGCATCGAGCTGCACCGGATGCCCGACACGCGACACCAGCACGAAGTGGTCAATGGCGAAGGCTGTGGTCCACAGGTATTTCTTCTGTGCGACGTCGTCGAACCATTGGGGCATCATGCCAATAACGATGCCGTCCAGGGTGCCATCTTCCAGGCGCATCTGCAGCCGCTTGCGCGGCAGGTAAGCCAGCCGGTAGCTGGTGCCGCCGGTGGCATGCTTGTTCAGGTAGTCGACCGCTTCGTGGTAGATGCCGCGTGTGCCGTCGATGACGAGGGGCGCGAAATTGGCGCTGGTGTACACAATGACCGTTTCGGCCCTGGCGGCAGGCAGCAGCAACGACATCACCAGCATCACTAACGGCATTGAGTGTTTCATGAAGGCACTATAGCAAAGCCCTTAAACATGCATCATGAAAGTTAAATTCTTCATTGGCAATTGTTTCGCGCGGGCGCAACAGAAATGGTGATGGAGAAAGAGATTTGCGTAGCAAATTCTCACTAATTGTAACGCCAGGCCTTAAATCGGCATAAGATCAAAGCAAGGGGTATCGCGGTGCCGCAACGCACTATTTACCAATCTTTTCTTTGGGAAACTGCCATGAATCTTACCTCCGTTCTCGGCCAACTCAAGCTAGGTCATAAGTTCATGATCCTCGGCTTGATCGCGGCGCTGTTGGCGATCATCCCGGCCTTCCTCTACATGACCGAGGCAGGCAAGGTGCTCAATGCTTACGAAGGCGAACATGAAGGCTTGCCTATCGTGGTGGACGGCCTGAAGGCCGTGCAATACACGCAGCAGCACCGTGGTTTGTCGGCACTGGTGCTGGGTGGCGTGGCCAGCGTGGCGGAAAAACGCCGCGCCAAACAGGCGGAAGTGGATGCCGCCTACAGCCAGCTGGAGAAAGCCATTGCGAAGCTGGGCGATAAAACCATCATCGATGCCTTTGCCGCCGCCAAGCAGGAATGGGAAACGCTGCGTACCAACGTGGCGGAAGGCAAGATCACCGTGCCGCAAAGCTACGCGGGACATACCGGCCTGCTGCCCAAGCTGCTCAAGATCAACGAGCTGATTGGCGATGCGTACGGCCTGAGCCTGGATCCCGACAAGGATACCTACCAACTGATCCAGTCGATGTTCTACCAGTTGCCATGGCTGACCGAGGAGACCGGCAAGACCCGTGCCAAAGGTGCGGGCCTGCTGGCGAAGAAAGAAGCCACGGCCGAGGACCGCATGCAGCAGGCGGCCATCATGTCGCGCGTCACCGATCGCCTGGACCAGACCATCACGGCCTTCAACAAGGCCGCTGCCGCCAATCCTGCCATCGATGCCAAGCTGGGTGCGCAATTGCGCGCAGCGGCCGATGCGGCGCACAAGATCGTCGAACTGGGCACGGAGCAGATCGTGAAGGCCGATCCGTTGACCTATTCCGGCGAGGAATGGGTGGCCAAGACCACGGCGGCGATCGATATGCAGTTTGCTGTCAACGCAGCAGCCGCCAAGGAAATCGATGCGATGTTGCAGGAAAAGATCACGGGCTTTACTGAACAGCGCTGGATCATGGTGATTTCGATGGCGGTGCTGTTCTCCCTGGCGGCCTGGATCTGCCTGCTGATCGCCCGTTCGGTGACGGTACCGCTGAAAAATGCCATTGCCGTAGCGGATGAAGTGGCGCAGGGAAAACTCGATAGCGAGATCGACGTCGGCCCGCCCAATGAGGTCGGGCAGTTGCTGCGCTCGCTCAAATCCATGAGCGAGAGCTTGCGCGGCATTGTGTCCGATGTGCGCGCCAGCGTGGACCAGATCAACGCGGCCAGCCGCGACATCGCCACCGGCAATGCCGACGTGTCTTCGCGGCTGGAAGCGCAAGCGTCCAACCTGGAGGAGACCGCATCGTCGATGGAAGAACTGACTTCCACCGTCAAGCAAAATGCCGACAACGCGCGCCAGGCCAACCAGCTCGTGCACGTTGCTTCCAACGTGGCCACCAAGGGCGGCGAAGTGGTGTCGCAAGTGGTGCAGACCATGGGCGAGATCAATGACAGCTCGCGCAAGATCGTGGACATCATCGGCGTGATCGATGGCATCGCCTTCCAGACCAATATCCTGGCACTGAATGCCGCCGTCGAAGCGGCCCGCGCCGGCGAGCAGGGGCGCGGCTTTGCCGTGGTGGCTTCCGAGGTGCGCAACCTGGCGCAGCGCTCGGCCTCGGCCGCCAAGGAGATCAAGGACCTGATCAACCACAGCGTGGACCGGGTTGAAACCGGCAACCGCCTGGTTGGCGAAGCCGGCCAGTCCATGCAGGAAGTGCTGAAGAGCGTGCAGAGCATCACCGCCATCATGCAGGAAATCGCCACCGCGTCGGCAGAGCAGGGCAACGGCATCGAGCAAATCAATATGGCGGTAACGCAGATGGACGACACCACGCAGCAGAATGCAGCGCTGGTGGAACAGACCGCCGCCGCATCGGCCAGCCTGCAGGACCAGGCGCAAATGCTGGTGAAATCGATCAGCATCTTCACGCTGGGGAATGAAGACAGCGCGCCGGTGGCGCGCAAGGCCACCGCTGCGCGGCGCCTGCCGGGCAATGTGCGCGCACTGCGGGCGGCCTCGGTATAATTTCTTGCATGGAAAAGCTCAGGGACTTAGCCACCATTATCTCGGAAGTGCAGCGTGGGGAACTGGTGTTCCCCACCAGCGTCAATGCCGCACTGGCATTGCAGCTTGCATTGGCTGCCCCGGATTGCCACGACGATGAAATAGCGCGCAAGGTGCTGGGCGAACCGGTGCTGGCAGCGCGTGCCGTCGCCCTGGCCAACGCCGCGGTGTTCCGGCGCCATGGTGCGCCGCCGATCACCAGTGCACGCGCGGCCGTGATGCGGCTTGGCTACCGCAACCTGTATTCGCTTGCCGCCGCCATGGTGGTGCGCCAGTTCGGCGCCCGCATCCGCGACCCGCAGCTGCGCGAGCGCGCCGAGCAATTGTGGAAGTACTCGGCCCATGTGGCTGCCATCGCTTACCAGGCGGCGCGCCATATCACCCGCACCGATCCCGACACCGCCCTGTTCGCCGGCATCGTGCATGAGGCGGGCAATTTCTTCCTGCTGTCGCAAGCCGACCAGGTGCCGGGCCTGCTGGATGACATGGGCTCGCGCCTGGGGCCGGTGCAGGAAATTGTGGCGCGCGAAGTGCTGCGCAAGCTGCAGGTGCCGGCTGCGGTGGGCGCCGCCATCGTCAGCCTGCGCGATGGCGCCATCAGCCTGCCGCCATCCGGTTTGCGCGATACGCTGCTGCTGGCGCGGCACCTGTGCCCTGTGCTGTCGCCGCTGCCTGCGCCGCAGGACGATTACCTGGTGCGGCGCTCGGATATCGTGCAATGCCTGGAAAATTTCCCCGATCTGGCCGAATTGCTCGACATCGCGGCGGCAGAAGCGCGCTCGATGGGGGTGGCGCTACTTGCCTGAAGCGGCAGGCGGCGCATCTTCCAGCAGTTGTTCGGCAAGCAGCCTGGCGTGCGGCGTCAGTGCTGAAAAGTCGCGCGCGCACAGGTAGAGCCGGCGCATCGCCCAGGTTTCCGACAGCGGCGCGATGGCCAGGTCGCGCCGCAGCTGGCGCGCCACGGCACCGGACATGATCGAGATGCCGATGCCGGCTTCGACGTGCATTGCGACATGGTCGATGTTGCGCAGCAGGATGCGGTAATCGAGCTGGTGGCCCAGGCGCGAGGCGCGTTCCCCGAGGTGGGTTTCCAGCGCGGTATCGGCGATGCCGACGATAGGCTCGCCGAGGATATCGGCGAAGGCCACGGAGGCTTTCTTCGCCAAGCGGTGCGCATGGCTGGCCACTACCACCAGCTGGTCGCTGGCGATCAGGTGGGTTTGCAGCGGGCCGAAGTCGGTGATGTCGGCCACAATGCCAAGGTCGGCGCGGCGGTCCACCATGGACTGGACGATTTCCGCGCTGGGGCGCTCCAGCAAGTCGATCGACAGGTCGCGATAGGCGGCCAGGAAGCGGCACAGTTGGGGCGGCAGGAAGGCCGCCAGCGCGGCAGAGTTGGACAGCAGGCGGATGCGGCCTTTCAGGCCGGTGGCGTAGGTGCGCAATTCGCCGCGCATCTGTTCTACCTGGCCCAGGATCGAGCGCGCGTGGCGGACCAGGGCGGCGCCGGCTGCGGTGGCGCGTACGCCGCGCCTGTTACGCTCGAGCAGCGGCGCGCCCAGGGCCGCCTCCATGCCGGCAATGCGCTCGCTGACCGAGGCCAGCGCCAGGTGCATGGTGCGCGCGCCCTGGGTCAGGCTGCCACATTCCACAACGGTGAGGAACAGCCGCATATCGGTCAGGTCGAAGCGCATTTGCATTCTCCAGCATTCGGAATTTCCGAAGTGTAGCACCGGAATTGCCAGATTGCGGGGGCGCCGGCTGGCGTCTAACATCGCTGGCATGGACTCGATGCTTCTGACTTTCTCCGCAGGGTTGCTGGCTGGAGCGATGAATGCGCTGGCCGGCGGCGGTTCCTTTGTCAGTCTGCCGGCGTTGATCGCGGCCGGCGTGCCACCGGTTCAGGCGAATGCTTCGAGCACGGTTGCGCTGTTCCCGGGCGGGCTGGCCAGCGCCTGGGCCTACCGCGATGGATTGCGTCCGGTCGGCGGGGTATCGCTGCGCGTGCTGCTGGTGACCACGCTGTTTGGCGGCCTGGCCGGCGCCTTGCTGCTGTTGCGGACTTCCTCCACGGCCTTCACCTTCGTGCTGCCATGGCTACTGCTGGTGGCGTCGATCGCGCTGGCTTTTGGGCGGCAGCTTGGCGAGGCATTGAGGGCGCGCTGGCAGGTGCACGCGCCTGCGGTGTTGGTGCTCCAGTTCGCGCTGGGCGTCTACGGCGGCTATTTTGGCGGTGCGGTGGGGATCATGATGATGGCGACGTGGGGTTTGATCGACAAGCGCGATCTGAAGGATTTGAATGCGCCGCGCACCTTGCTGGTCAGCGCCGCGAACGCGGTGGCGGTCCTCGCATTCACTGCCGCCAACGCAGTGCACTGGCCGGTAACGCTGGCCATGCTGGCTGGCGCTGTGGCTGGCGGCTACGGTGGTGCAAGAGTCGGCCGGCGCGCGCCGCCTGGGGTGATCCGCGCCATCACGCTACTCGCGACGTCCTGCATTACGCTGGCCTTTTTCTGGAAGACTTACTTCGGAGGGAATCATGCTTGACGCATTGCTTGAAACAATCGGAACGCTCGGGGTCCTCGCCAGTCTCTGGCTGAAGGTCGGTGCAAGCTTCCCTAGGGCTCAACGTCGAAACCGAGGTCGGCAGGTGGAACTTGCCCCGGTCAAGCGCGACCTGGACAAGTTTTGAGGCGGATCAGAGGCGGGATTGTTCGAGGATGCGGACCAGCGATTCGATGCCTTCGGCGTCGACGGCATCGAAGCGTCCCGGCAGCGGGCTGTCGAGGTCGAACACGCCGATCACCTCGCCATCCTTGCCGAAAATCGGCACCACCAGTTCCGAGCGCGAGGCAGCATCGCAAGCGATGTGGCCGGGGAAGGCATGCACATCTTGCACCACGCTGGTCGCGCGTTTTTCAACCGTGCTGCCGCATACGCCGCGGCCTTTCCTGATGCGGATGCAGGCCGGCTTGCCCTGGAACGGACCCAGCACCAGTTCATCCGGGCCTTGCATGAAATAGAAGCCCGCCCAGTTCAGGCCAGGCATGGTGTTGAACACCAGCGAGCTGGCATTGGCCGTGTTGGCGATCCAGTCATGTTCGCCGTGCACCAGGCCGCCCAGTTGCGCGCGCAAATCTTCGTACATGGCGCGCTTGGCTTCGGGCGTGTCGGTGCGGTAGCTGGTTTCGCTGAGTGAGAAAGACATATTGCAGCTCGGTATGTTACTTAGGACGCCGACATCTTACCAGCAATCGCGCTAACTTGCGCCCATGGCTACTCATCATCAAATCCGCCACCTGCTGCGCGATGTGTTCGGCGTCGAGCACCTGCGCGCCGGGCAGCAACAGGTAATCGACAGCGTGCTGGCGGGCCATGACACGCTTGCCATCATGCCAACCGGCAGCGGCAAGTCGCTGTGCTACCAGATTCCGGCATCGATCCTGAAAGGCAGCACGGTGGTGGTGTCGCCGCTGATTTCGCTGATGAAGGACCAGGCCGGAAAGCTGGACGATGTCGGCATCGAAGCCTCTCAGCTCAATAGCAAGATTCCGGCCGACGAACAGCAGGAAGCCCTGCAAGGGCTGCGCGATAATCAGGATCGCATCGTGTTCTGCACTCCGGAACGGCTGGCGACGCCGGAGTTCATGTCTTTGCTGCACAAGGCGGACATCGGCCTGGTGGTGGTGGATGAAGCCCATTGCATTTCGCGCTGGGGCCACGACTTCCGCCCGGCATATCTCGATATCGGCGCTGCCCTCGATGCACTGGGCCGCCCGCCGGTATTGGCGCTGACCGCCACCGCTACCGACGAAGTAGTGGACGACATCCGCCGCCAGCTTGGCGCACCGGAGATGCGCGTGGTGAACACCGGCATCTACCGGCCCAACCTGCACCTGGCCGTGCGCCAGGTCACCAATGCCGACGAGCGCGCGGCAGTGGCGCTGCGCCTGGTGCGCGAGACGGCGGGCAGTGGCATCGTCTACGCGGCTACCATCAAGGCCGCGCAGGACATGCTGGCGCTGCTCGAAGAAGCCGGCCAGAGCGTGGCGCTGTATCACGGCAAACTGCACGCCGGCGAGCGCCACCAGAACCAGGAATTGTTCATGTCCGGTGCGCGCCGCGTGATGGTGGCGACCAATGCCTTCGGCATGGGCATCGACAAACCCGACATCCGCTTCGTGATCCATCTGCAGGTGCCGGCCAGCCTGGAATCCTACTACCAGGAGGCGGGGCGGGCCGGGCGCGACCGTGCGGCGGCCGACTGCACCTTGCTGTATTTTCACGAGGACAAGCGTGTGCAGCAGTTCTTCCTGGCGCGCAGCTATCCCGACGCGGCCTTGCTTCGTGCGGCTTACGAGGCGGTGTCCAGCGGCGAGCGGCCGCACGACAAGCGCAGCCAGGTGGCGCTCAAGCTGTTGAAGGAAGGCGGCTGGTTGAAGCAAGACCGCAAGCTGCAATACCGGCTGGCCGGCGATCCTCCACGACCGATCGATCTCGATCGCCTCGCTGACCGCTATCGCGAGAAGCAGGAACACGACCGCGAGGCGCTGGCGCAAATGGTGTCTTACGCGCAGAGCGGGTATTGCCGCTGGAAGCTCCTGCTAGACTATTTCGGCGACCAGTCAGCAGGCATCGAGCGCTGCGGCACTTGCGACAACTGCAGGTCTCCGCCCACCATCGACTCAGGAGAGTAGCCATGCCGGACATGGTAGTCGTGCGCAAGGAAGGACTGTACTGTGTGCCGGGCGGCTTCTATATCGACCCCTGGCGGCCGGTGGAGCGCGCCGTGATCACGCACGGCCACGGCGACCACGCACGCCAGGGACACGCGCACTACCTGTGCGCAACGCCGGGTGCCGGCATCCTGCGCGCCCGGCTGGGCGACATCAACGTCCAGGCCCTGGCATACGGCGAGGCGCTTGAGCACAACGGCGTGCGCATCTCGCTGCACCCCGCCGGCCACGTGCTTGGCTCGGCACAGGTGCGCATGGAGTACCAGGGAGAGGTTTGGGTCGCCTCTGGCGACTACAAAGTGGAACCCGATGCCACGTGCACGCCATTCGAGCCGGTGCGCTGCCACTGCTTTATCACCGAGTCCACCTTCGGCCTGCCGATTTACCGCTGGCAGCCGCAGCAAGCAATCTTTGATGACATGAATGCCTGGTGGCGGCGCAATGCGCTGGAAGGGCGTTGCAGCGTCATGCTGTGCTACGCGTTCGGCAAGGCGCAGCGCATTCTCAGCGGGCTCGATCCGGCAATTGGCCCGATCGTCTGCCATGGTGCAGTGGAACCGCTGAACCGGATATATCGCGAGGGCGGCGTCGCACTGCCGCCTACCGTCATGGTGAGCGATGTGGACAAGGCCGCGCTGCGCCAGGCGCTGGTACTGGCGCCGCCGTCGGCAGCCGGATCGCCATGGATACGCCGCTTTGGAGACTTCAGCGATGCCTTTGCCAGCGGCTGGATGCAGTTGCGCGGGGCACGCCGGCGGCGCGCGGTGGACCGGGGCTTCGTGTTGTCGGACCATGCCGACTGGCCCGGCCTGATGCAGGCCATCCGCGCGACAGGTGCGCAGCGCGTGATCGTGACGCATGGATCGATCCCGGTCATGGTGCGCTGGCTATGCCAGAACGGCTATGACGCCAAAGGCTTCGATACCGAATACGGCGACGAGGAGGCTGGGGAGGAAAACGATGCGTGAGTTTGCCCGCCTGTACGCGGAACTGGATGAAACCACGTCCACCAAGCGCAAGCTGGATGCCTTGCAAGCCTATTTCAGCAAGGCGGCGCCGGAGAATGCGGCATGGGCCGTGTATTTCCTCGCCGGCGGCAAGCCGCGCCAGACAGTCCCGGTCAAGCTGCTGCGCCAGTACGCGACCGAGTATGCCGGACTTGACGAATGGCTGTTCGATGAATGCTATAACGCGGCCGGCGACTTGGCCGAGACCATCGCCCACATCCTGCCGGCGCCTCAGCACGAGAGCGATATCGGCCTGGCGCAGTGGATTGAGCAGCGCATCGCCCCGCTGCGTGGTGCGGCGCCGGAGGAAGTGCGGGCGGCCCTGTTCCGTTATTGGGATGAGCTGGGGACACGCGAGCGCTTCCTGCTGGTGAAACTGATTGGCGGTGGCTTCCGCGTTGGCGTGTCGCGCCTGCTGGTTACGCGTGCACTCAGCGCTATCGCAGCGGTGGACAGCAAGCTCGTCGCACAGCGCTTGATGGGCTGGACCGATGGCAGCGTGCGGCCAACCGCGCAAGGCTTCCTGCAGCTGATTGCCGCGCCGTCGGCAAGCGAGCACGCGGAGCGGGGCGGCCAGCCGTATCCGTTTTTCCTGGCGCATGCTTTGCAGGCCGACCCCGCAACGCTGGGCGCGCTGGCGGATTGGCAGGTCGAATGGAAATACGATGGCATGCGCGCGCAGTTGGTCTCGCGCGGCGGACTGAATTTCCTATGGTCGCGAGGAGAAGAGTTGATTACGGAACGGTTCCCGGAGCTGGTATCCATCCGCCTGCCGCAGGGAACCGTGATCGATGGCGAGATCCTGGTGTGGCCGCAGGGCGATGCGCCGGCGCCGTTCGCTGCGCTGCAAAAGCGCATCGGCCGCAAGCTGCTTGGCGCGAAACTGCTGGCGGAGCTGCCCGCTGTGCTGGTGGCGTATGACCTGCTGGAGCTGGATGGCGTCGACGTTCGCCAACTGCCCCAGCACGAGCGCCGCGCCTTGCTGGAACAGCTGGTGCAGCAGGCGGGCCAGCCGCAACTGCGCCTGTCGCCGCTGGTGCTGGCGCAAGACTGGGCGCAGCTTGCGCAGATCCGCACCGAGTCGCGCGCGCGCGGCGTCGAGGGCATGATGCTCAAGGCCCGTGGCGCGCAGTACGGTGTTGGCCGAACCAAGGACGTGGGCACGTGGTGGAAGTGGAAAGTCGACCCCTTCAGTGTTGACGCGGTGCTGGTGTATGCGCAGGCGGGGCATGGGCGGCGTGCCTCGCTGTACACCGATTACACGTTTGCCGTCTGGGACAGCGACGGGGAGGGCGAACGCAAGCTGGTGCCGTTTGCCAAGGCTTATTCCGGCTTGACAGATGCTGAAATTGCGCAGGTGGATAACGCGGTGCGCCGCACCACCATCGAACGCTTTGGTCCGGTCCGCAGCGTGAGGCCGACCATGGTGTTCGAAATCGGCTTCGAAGGCATTGCCCTGTCGCCCCGCCACAAATCGGGCATTGCGGTGCGTTTCCCGCGCATCCTGCGGCGGCGCGACGACAAGGTGGTGGAAGATGCCGATACGCTCGATACCTTGCGCGGCTTGCTGGCGCAGGCGCTGTCATGAGTCCCGCTTTTCCCCGTCCGCGACCATTGCCGCCACGGCGATCAGCGCCGACGTCCAGCGGCCGGCCGGGCCACGGCGATGCGGCGGGAGAAGGGCAGGCAAGGGCAGCTGCCGCCGGCTCGCCCGCCGGACCGTCGCGCGAGGCGGTGGAAGCGTGGTTCGCAGCGCGCGGCTGGTCGATCTTTCCCTTCCAGCGCGAAGTATGGGACGCCGCCGGACGCGGCGAGTCCGGCCTGCTGCACGCAACGACCGGCTCCGGCAAGACCCTGGCGGTGTGGCTGGCCGCCTTGCAGCGCGCGCAAGCGAGCCGCAAATCGGGCGTGCGTGTGCTCTGGATCACGCCGATGCGCGCCCTGGCCGCCGACACGCTGCGCGCCCTGCAGTCCTCGGCCGCCGATTTGCTGCCCGGATGGCAGACCGAATCGCGCACCGGCGACACCGACAACGCAACGCGGGCCCGGCAAGCACGCGTCCTGCCGCACGCGCTGGTGACGACGCCGGAAAGCCTCACCGTCCTGCTTAGCCGGCCGGAAGCGAAGGAGCTGTTCGCGCAACTCGACATGCTGGTGGTTGACGAATGGCACGAACTGATGGGCAACAAGCGCGGTGTGCAAACCCAGCTCGCGCTGGCGCGGCTGCGCAACTGGCAGCCAGGCCTGGTGGTGTGGGGCCTTTCAGCCACCCTTGGCAACCTGCAGCAGGCACGCGCGGTGCTGGCGCCGCTGGGCATGATCGTCGAAGGCCACCTGCGCAAGGAGCTGCAAGTCGACACCCTGATTCCCGACCATCCGTCGCGCTTCCCCTGGGCGGGCCACCTCGGCATCCAGATGCTGGAGCCGGTGGCGAACGAAATAGCGCAACATGCCAGCACCCTGGTGTTCTGCAACACGCGTTCGCAGGCCGAACTGTGGTATCAGAACCTGATCGACGCGCGCCCCGAGTGGGCCGGCCTGCTGGCCCTGCACCATGGCTCGCTCGACAAGGAAATGCGCGAATGGGTCGAGCAAGGCCTCAAGCAGGGCAGGCTGAAAGCTGTGGTGTGCACCTCGAGCCTTGACCTGGGCGTCGACTTCCTGCCGGTCGAAAGGGTGCTGCAAGTGGGCAGCGCCAAGGGCATTGCGCGACTGCTGCAGCGCGCCGGCCGTTCGGGGCATGCTCCCGGCCGCACATCGCGCATCACGCTGGTGCCGACTCATAGCCTGGAACTGCTGGAAGCGGCAGGCGCCATCGATGCTGTGCGCGAGCGCCATATCGAACCGAGGCTGCCGCCGGAAAAACCGCTGGACGTGCTGGTGCAGCACCTGGTGACGGTAGCACTGGGCGGCGGCTTTCGCAGCGAAGACCTGCTGGCCGAAGTGCGCACGGCGTGGTCGTACCGCGCGCTGAGCCGGGACGAATGGCAGTGGGCACTGGACTTCGTGGCGCGCGGTGGACAAAGCCTGTCGGCCTATCCCGAATACCGCCGCGTGCTGCCGGACGAGGAAGGTATCTACCGCGTGCCCGATGCCACCATCGCACGTCGCCACCGCATGGGCATCGGCACCATTGTTTCCGAAGCGACGGTGCAGGTGAAATTCATGAACGGCTCCGCACTTGGCAGCGTGGAAGAAGGTTTCATCGCGCGGCTGGCAAAAGGCGACCACTTCCTGTTCGGCGGCCGCATCCTCGAATTCGTGCGCATGCATGAAATGACGGCCTTCGTGCGCCGTGCCGGCGGGACCAAGGGAGCGGTGCCGCGCTGGCAGGGCGGCAAGATGCCTCTGTCGTCGGAACTGGCGCATGCAGCGCTGGAGCAGTTGCTGCGTGCAACCAAGGGGCGCTACGATGGTCCGGAGATGCAGGCCATCCGGCCGCTGCTGGAAATCCAGCAGCGCTGGTCGGCGCTGCCGACGCCGGAGATCACCGTGATTGAAGCCATGGAAAGCAGGGAAGGGCATCACCTGTTCGTCTACCCCTTCGCCGGGCGCTCAGTGCATATCGGCCTGGCATCCCTGCTGGCCTACCGCATTGCGCGCGCCAGGCCCGCCACGTTCTCGATTGCCGTCAACGATTACGGCTTTGAGTTGCTGGCGCCGGAAGCGTTGCCCTGGCGCGAGGCGTTGGGCGATGGCGGCGCCTTCACTACCGAGCATTTGCTGGAGGACGTGCTGGCCAGCCTGAATGCCAGCGAACTGTCGCAACGACGCTTCCGCGAGATCGCGCGGATCGCGGGCCTGATCTTCCAGGGCTATCCGGGACAGCCGAAAAGCAACCGCCAGTTGCAGGCCTCCTCCTCATTGTTCTTTGAGGTCTTCCGCAAGCACGATGCCGGCAACTTGCTGCTGACGCAGGCCCAGCGCGAGGTGCTCGAGCAGGAGCTCGAACTGGGGCGCTTGCGCGGTACGCTGAACGACTTGCAGCGGCGGCAAGCGAGCTTTCACGAGGTGCGCCGCGCCACGCCGTTCGGCTTTGCACTGATGGTTGAACGCTTCCGCGAAAAGCTGACCACGGAACGGCTGTCGGACCGCGTGGCCCGCATGCTGCGCGAACTTGAAAAGGCGGCCGGGCCATGAATGCCATTGCAACCGAACTGGCGGGCGAACGCGTACTGCTGTTGCCGCAGAAGGCTTTGTACTGGCCCGCCGCCCGGACTTTGATGGTGGCCGACATCCACTTCGGCAAAGCCGCCAGCTTCCGCGCGCTGGGCGTGCCGGTGCCGCGCGGGACCACCAGCGAAAACCTTGCAGCGCTCGAAACGTTGTTAACGACGCATGACATCGAGCGGATCGTGTTCCTCGGCGACTTCCTGCACTCGAAGGCGGCGCAAGCCCCTGCAACATTGCAGGCCATGCTCGACTGGCGCCGGCGGCATCGCGAACTGGCGCTGCAGCTGGTGCGCGGCAACCATGACTGGCACGCCGGCGACCCGTCGGCCCTGCTGGAAGTGTCGTTGGCCGAGGAGCCCTTTGCCTGCGGCCCTTTCGCCTTGTGCCACCATCCGGACGTGAGGTGCGAAGGGTATGTGATCGCCGGGCATGTGCATCCCGTGTTTCACCTACGCACTGCGCGTGAGTCGCTGCGCCTGCCTTGCTTTCTGCTCGGCACTGGCCGTGCCATCCTGCCGGCCTTTGGCGCCTTTACTGGCGGGCACTCTTTAGTTCCGCAAGCCAGCGACAGGGTGTATGTAGTCGCTGAGGAATTGGTTTTCCTGATTGAAAAAAGGTAGGCAATGTCCTACATTTGTCGCGCTGAACGTCCTATATTACCTGTACAGTGCTTGCACTAACATGAGTTCTCCCGCGCCTACGCCGCGGGGGTCTTTTCCACCGAACCGAGCAGGGGGACGAATCATGGCTTCGAATAATCCAGGCGACAAACGCGGCAACCGGCAGGATAGTCCCGCCGGCAGCAAGCAAAGTGCACGTGGCTTTGCCTCCATGGACCCACAACGCCAGCGGGAAATCGCTTCCGAAGGCGGCCGCGCTGCCCACCAGAAGGGTACCGCACACGAGTTCACTTCCGAGGAAGCACGCCGTGCCGGCAGCATGAGCCACAAGAACGATGGCAACCGCCAGAGTGGTTCGCGTGGCAATGCCAGCCGCAGTGAACAGCAACCCAGCCAGGGCCAGCAGGAGGTCGGCAAGGACTTCCAGCAGGACTACCAGGGCAACAAGCAGGGTGGCGACAAGTATTAAGTTTCAATAGAAGCAAGGAGGCCAGGATGGGAAGGCCTGACAAACCCAATAAGGACACGGAGAACCAGCAAAACTTTGTGCTGGTCGATACTGAGCATCCGGAGATCGCGAATCGCGATATTCCGGAAGGCCAGGTCCGCCGCGCCGACCGACCTTTGCCGGGCAACCGGCAAAGCACTACGGAAAGCGGTTCGCGGCAGGGCGGAAGCGGATTGGGCACCGAGGGTGGTGCGCCAGGGCCGGACGCAAGTTCCGGCGTTTGAATTGAAAAGGCGGGCCAGCTTCAAACTGGCCCGCCTTTCTTTTTACGCCATACTCCTGCTTAGAACATGAAATTCGCCGTCAACTGCGCGTAGCGCGGTGCGCCGAGGGTAGCGCGTGCGCCGCTGTTGTTCAGCGTGTTGACGTAGAACTTGTCGAACACGTTGTACAGGTTCAGTTGCAGCGCCACGTTCTTGCTTAAGCGGTAAGAAGCCATGGCATCGACCACCGTGTAGTGCGGAATGGATGGCATATTGGTTTCCGCCGCGGACTTGGTCGGGTCGACCAGGCGCTCTTGCTTGCCCATGTAGCGTGCGCCGCCACCGATGGTCAGCTTGTCGTCGAACTTGTAGGTGGTCCACATGGTGGCCGAGACTTTCGGCGACCAGCGGCTGGCGGCGCCCGGCGCGGCGGTAGTGTTGCCGGTCAGGCCTTCCTTGATTTCAGTGTCCATGGTCGCCAAGCCTGCGGTGACGCTCCAGTTCTTCGTGATCTGGCCCACTGCACCCAGTTCGACACCCTGCACCTGGCGCTTGCCCAGTTGCGAATAGGTGTTGGTGGCCGCGTCAACCAGTTGCGGGAATTCGTTCTTGTTGACAGTACGGTACAGCGCCGCAGTCAAAGCCAGTTGCTTCTGGATGACGTCCCACTTGGTACCAAGTTCGACGTTGGTAGTTTTTTGCGGGTCCAGTGCAGAGTTATTGATGCTGTTCGCAGTTTGCGCCGACAGCGAGAAGTTGGCGCTGCCAGGCGGGGTCTTCGAGTTGGCGAAGGCCAGGTAGATGCTGCCGTCGGCGCTCGGCTTGTACAGCAGGCCGGCCTTGAAGCTGGCCAGGGTGTCGGACTTCTCGACGTGCGCCGGGGTGAGCACGCCTTTGACCGTCGAGGCGCTGTCGGTGCTGGTGTTGTAATGCTCAAAGCGGGCGCCGGCGTTGACTTGCCATTGCTGGTTCAGCTTGATGGTGTCGAACAGGTAGGCTGCCACGGTGTCGGTTTTGCCGTCCGTGAACTGGCCGTTCAGGAAGGGCTTGTAATTCACCAGCACATCGTTCGGATTCGGATTGTACAGGTTGGCATTGGGGCCGGCGGTGGAGCCGGGAACCGGGTTGGTCATGGTGCCCAGGCCGGCGCGGATCGGCGTGAACTGTTCTTCGTGCAGCAGTTCAAGACCGGTCGACAGGGTATGCTGCAGGCCGCCCAGCGTGAATTCGCTGACGACATTGGTGGTGTTGGCCAGGATCTTGTTGTCCTGCAGGAGGCTTTGGCGCGTACGTGCGATGGTCCAGTCGGCATAGTTGCTGGTCTTGGCCGTGATCGCGTTGATGCCGCTCAGGATGCGGTCGATCTTGGATCTGCCGTAGCGGGTGGTATTGGTCAGGGTGGTTTTCGGCGCCAGTTCGTGTTCGATCTTGGCCGTGACCATGTCGGCATCGACTTTCTCATAGTCGCCGTTCAGGCCGTACCAGTTGTTGCGGTCCACGCGCGGCGCGGACATCACCGCAGGATTATTTGCGTTGGCACCGGTGGTGGCATTCCAGAAGCCTTCCACGCCGATGCTCGGAATGCCGCCGTCAGGCACATTGTCCTGGCGGATGTGCTGCGAGAACAGGTAGAGGCGGGTCGGGGTGCCCAGGCCCCAGGCGACTGCCGGGGCAATGCCCTTGCTTTCGCGGTCCAGGGCGCGGCTGCCTTTCATGCTGCCGTCCGAGGCCAGGGCGTTGATGCGGAAGGCGCCGCTGCTGCCGAAGGCGCGCGATACGTCGGCGGTCAGGCGCTTGACGCCGCCCTGGGTATAGCTGAGGGACGCGTCGGTGAATTCTTCGCGCGTCGGCAGCTTGGAAACGAGATTGATGTAGCCGCCGGCGCCGCCGCGGCCAATGTCGGCGCCTGCCGGGCCTTTGGCCACTTCGACCTGTTCGACGTTGAAGGCTTCGCGCGTCACCGCACCGAGGTCACGGATGCCATCCACGAAGACATTGCTTTGGGCGGCGAAGCCGCGCATCTGGAAAGTGTCGCCGGCACTGGTGTTGCCGTTCTCGCCCAGCTGCAGGGTAATGCCCGGGGTATTGCGCAGGGCCTCGACGATGGAGGAGGCGCCTTGTTCCCTGATCAGTTCTTTCTTAATCACGGAAATGGTCTGCGGGGTATCTACCAGCGGCGAAGTCAGTTTCGGCGAAGACGCGCGGTCGGCCTTGTAGGCGACGTCGGCGGCAGCTTCGACCTTGACTTCAGCCATGGTCTTTTCTTGCGCCTGGGCCTGGACGGACAAAGGCAGCCCGATGGCGGCCATGGCGAGCAGGGATTGGTTCAGCAGCGGCTGGGCGGCCAGCGTGTGCTTACGGCTACGGATGGTCAAAATTCTCTCCAGATTTGATGCAGATGATTTTTACGGCTGGCTGCATCCGTCAAACTGGAGGTGGCTGGCTGTTGCGGGATGTAAAGCAATGTAAATGATAACGATTCTCAATTGCATTTGCAAGTCTGGTGCATTATCATCCGGTATTAACTTATGGAAAGTAACAACTTGGGCAGTCCCGAAATTCAGGCCAAACGTGCCGTTTGGCTCAAACTCCTGCACGAATGGCATTGGGTCAGTTCGGCCATGTGCCTGCTCGGCATGTTCCTGTTTGCCGTTACCGGCATCACCTTGAACCACGCCAGCCAGATCGAGGCCAAGCCCTCCATTGTGCGCAAGCAGGCCACGGCGCCGGCGGCGCTGGTCAGCGCGCTGCAAGCTTTCGCGGAAAAGCACGACGGCGAGAAAGCGCCGCTGCCGGAAGTGGGCGAGCGCTGGCTGCGCGACACCTGGTCGCTCAAGGCTGGCGGGCGCGAAGCGGAATGGTCGGCCGACGAGGTTTACCTGCCGCTGCCGAAGGCGGGCGGCGACGCCTGGGTGCGCATCGGGCTGGCAGATGGGGCGGCGGAATTCGAGAACACCGACCGCGGCTGGATTTCCTGGCTTAA
This sequence comes from Pseudoduganella sp., assembly GCA_036402315.1. GTDB lineage: Bacteria > Pseudomonadota > Gammaproteobacteria > Burkholderiales > Burkholderiaceae_D > Rugamonas. The sequence continues at coordinate 25,810 of DASWTB010000187.1, forward strand.
TGACGTGCACAAGGGCCGCAACACCGGCGCTGCCTGGAACTGGTTCATTGACATCTTTGCGGCGGCCTGCCTGGTGTTCTGCATCACCGGATTGCTGATCCTGAAATTCCATGCGGCCAAGCGGCCGTTTACCTGGCCGATGGTGGGCCTGGGCGTAGTCATTCCCTGTGTTATCGCTTTGCTCTATATTCATTAAGGACTTCTGTATGAAACTTCGTTATTCCATCGCCTTCGGCTTGCCGCTGGTGAGCGCGTCCGCGATGGCGGCCGACCTGACGCTGAAATTCGAACTGCCGCAACTGAACGTGGCCGAATACCACCGCCCATACGTGGCCGCCTGGCTGGAGAATGCGGACCAGAAGGTGGTTGCTAATCTGGCCGTGCTGTACGACCTGAAGAAGAAAGACAATGCCGGCACCAAATGGCTGAAGGATATGCGCCAGTGGTGGCGCAAGGCCGGCCGCGACGTCGAAATGCCGATGGATGGCGTGAGCGGCGCCACCCGCGCCCCGGGCGAAGTTTCCCTGAACTTCCCGGTAGCGAAAGATGCGCTGAACAAGCTCCCAGCCGGCAATTACCAGCTGGTGGTGGAAGCCGCGCGCGAAGCGGGTGGCCGCGAGCTGGTGAAAGTGCCGGTGGCGTGGCCGCCGAAATCGGCGCAGTCTTTCTCCGCCAAGGGCAAGGAAGAACTGGGCGACGTCACCGTGCAAGTCAAACCATAAGGACCGGCCATGAAACTGAGCAAAACCCTGATCGCGCTGGCACTGGCCGGCGCTGCCTTCAGCGCCCAGGCGCACAAGCCATGGCTGCTGCCTTCCTCTTCGCTGGTGGATGCCAAGGAGCCTTGGGTGACCGTGGACGCCGCCATTTCGGAAGGCCTGTTCGATATCGACCACCAGCCGCTGAAGCTCGATGGCATCACCATCACCGGCCCGGACGGCGCCAAGGTCGATATGCAGAACGCCCTGACCGGCCGCCTGCGCTCCACTTTCGACGTGAAGATGGCCAAGCCGGGGACCTACAGAATCGCGCTGGTGAGCCAGACCGTGATGGCGAGCTGGAAGGTCAATGGCGAGATGAAGCGCTGGCGCGGCTCCGAGGCGGAGATGGCGGCGAATGTGCCGGCCAATGCGGAAGAATTGAACGTTTCGCGTACCAACAGCCGGCTGGAAACCTTCGTCAGCGCCAACAAGACCGATGAAGCCGTGTTCAAGCCAACCGGCGTTGGCCTGGAGCTGGTGCCGGTGACGCACCCGAACGATATGCGCGCGGGCGAAGAAGCGAAATGGAAGTTCCTGCTGGACGGCAAACCGGCCGCCAACCAGGCCTTCAGCCTGATCCGGGGCGGCGTGCGCTATCGCGGCACGCTGGGCGAGATCCGTCTGGCGACCGATGCCAAGGGCGAAGTCAGCTTCAAGATTCCTGACGCGGGCATGTACCTGGTGTCCAGCAGCTGGCCTGCGGCCGCTGCGCCGCAAGCCGGCCAGCAAGCGGGCTCGCGCCAGATGCCGCCTCGCCGCGTGACGTACGCGGCGACGGTGGAAGTACTGCCGCAGTAAGCAGGTGCGCCGGGTATTGCTGCCGCCGACCATCTCCGCCGAGCCAGCGCCGGCGGGGGCGGGCATCGTCGATTTCGGCGGCGCCAGCATGGGGACTACCTGGTCGGCGCGCGTCGCGCTGGCGCCTGGGGCCATGGCCGCCGGCGCGCCGCTGCGGGCAGCCAGCCTGCAGGCTGGCTTGCAGGAACAACTGGACCAGGTGGTGGCGGAGATGAGCCACTGGGAGCCGGCTTCGGATCTGGGCCGTTTTAACCGCGCCGGCGCCTGTACCTGGCATGCGCTGCCTGCCGATTTTTTTGAAGTCCTGAAGTATGCGCTCGACGTGGCGCGCGAGACCGGCGGCGCCTGCGATCCCTGCGCCGGCGTGCTGGTCAACCTGTGGGGCTTTGGCCCGACCGGCCGGCACGACGAAGCTGGCTTCGCGCCGCCCGCCGTACGCGATGTGGCGACCGTGCGCGCCGGCATGGCGGGTCGCGTGGTGGAGCTCGATATCCCGCGCCAGCGCGCCTTCCAGCCCGGCGGCGTGCAGCTCGACCTGTCGGCTGTGGCCAAGGGTTTCGGCGTGGACAAGCTGGCGCAATACCTGGAAGGGCAGGGCTGCCGGCATTACCTGGTTGAAGTCGGGGGCGAACTGCGCGGCGCCGGTTTCAAGCCCGATGGCCAGCCCTGGTGGGTGGCGCTGGAACAGCCGCAGGCGCCGGGCGCTGGCAGCGCAGGCGAAATCGCCGTGGCCCTGCACGGCCTGGCAGTCGCCACCTCGGGCGACTACCGCAAATATTTCATGCAGGACGCCCAGCGGCGACCGCACACCATCGATCCGCGCACCGGCATGCCGATCACCAATGCACTGGCATCGGTCACGGTGGTGCACGAAAGCGCGATGGCAGCCGATGCCTGGTCTACCGCGCTGACAGTGCTGGGGCCTGAACAGGGCCTGGCGCTGGCCGAACGCAAGTGCCTGGCCGCGCGCTTCCTGCTGCGCGAAGGGAAGGGGCTGCGCGAAATCCTCAGCAGCCGTTTCCAGAAGATGCTTGAAGAAGAATGATCCTGACGAATGACCCGACCCGCCTCGGCCTGACGGCCGCCCTGGTTGCCTGCTATGGCCTGGTATGCCTGCTGCCCTGGCTGCGCGCACGCCGCGCCCGTGCCGCCGCGCGGGTTGCGCGTGCCGCGGCGGGTGACTCGCCGTGGCTGGTGGCCTACGCCAGCCAGACCGGCAACGCCGAACTGCTGGCGCGCCAGACCAGCGAAACCCTGCGCGTAGCAGGCATTGTCAACCGGCTGTGCGAGTTTGACGAGCTCGATGCGGCCACGCTGCAGTCGACGGAACGCGTCTTGTTCCTGGTTTCGACTTATGGCGAAGGCGATCCCCCCGACGCGGCGGCGCGCTTTGCACAGCGCCTGATGGCGCGCAGCGACCTCGCGCTGGGCCAGTTGCACTACGCCGTGCTGGCGCTGGGCGACAGCTCCTACGCCAGCTTTTGCGGCTTTGGCCGTGTGCTCGATGGCTGGCTTGCTGCGCGCGGTGCGCAGCCCCTGTTCCCGCGTGTTGAAGTCGACCGCAGCGCGCCGCCCGCCATTGCCACGTGGCGCCAGCAACTGAGCCACCTGGCCGGCACCAGCGATGCGCCGGACTGGGACGCGCCGGAGTTCTCGGAGTGGCGCCTGGCCAAGCGGCGCCTGCTCAATCCGGGCAGCGCCGGTGCACCGATCTATCATCTTGAGCTCGAGCCGCTGCCCGGCTTTGCGCTGCCGTCCTGGCAATCGGGCGATCTGGTGCAGGTCGCGGCGCCGGCAGATCCGGACCGCCCGCGCGAATACTCGATCGCCTCGATCCCGGCCGACGGCCGCGTGCACCTGCTGGTGCGCCTGCATCGCCACGGGGACGGCAGCCATGGCCTGGCATCCGGCTGGCTCACGCAGCAGGCCGCCGAAGGCGCCCTGGTGCGGCTGCGCCTGCGCGAACACCGCCGTTTCCAGCTTGAGGCAAATGCCGCGCGCCCGCTGATCCTGATCGGCAACGGCAGCGGCATCGCCGGCCTGCGCGGCCACCTGAAGGCGCGCGCCGCCGCCGGCCAGTCGCGCAACTGGCTGCTGTTCGGCGAACGCGACCCGGCGCATGACGCCTTCTACCACGACGAACTGGAAGCCTGGCAGCGGGCGGGCATGCTGCCGCGCCTGGACCTGGCCTGGTCGCGCGGCCCGGATGGCAAGGAATACGTGCAAGACCTGCTGCTGCGCCAGGCTGATGCCGTGCGCGAATGGGTGGGCGAGGGCGCTGCCATCTATGTTTGCGGCAGCCTGGAAGGCATGGCCGCAGGTGTCGACCGTGTCTTGCGCGAGATTTTCACGGACGCAGAACTGGCCGAAATATCGCGCTCGGGCCGCTACCGGCGCGATGTCTATTAATTTCCGTCGGTCAAGTATGAATACAATTTAACCAACAGTGGATACAATTTATTACAAGCATATCTTTGATGTAAGTGGCAAGTTCTGGTTGCTATAAACAGATATGGATTGAATAAGTTTGTTGTCTTGTTGCTCAAAAACGACAAATGCTCAGAATTTTGGCAAATTTAATTCCGGTTCTTTCACTATCTTGCGAATTTTCCCTGTAACTTTCAGAAATGTAATAGCGGGGCATTAAATTGCCTGTTTGCTCCCCCCATAATCCGCGGTCGGTGAGCAAAATGCAAAAAAGAAACTTTGCTCATTCGAACGTTTTTAGTAACCCGAAGGAGTAAAGAAATGGCATTCCAAGAAAAGATCGGTGCGCGTTCCGTACGCCTGGCGATGTCCGCCCTGGCCCTGGTCGCAGCCGGCCAAGCCGCCGCGCAAGAAGCGCCTATGCAGCGCGTTGAAATCACCGGTTCCGCGATCAAGCGTATCGCCGTCGAAGGCGCACTGCCAGTGCAGCGCCTGTCCGCCGAGACAATCAAGAAAACCGGTGCCAACACCGTCGCTGAGCTGATCCAGGCCCTGCCAGCAATGCAAGGGTTCAGCATTGAAGCAACTGCCGCCGGCTCCAACTCCGGTGGCCGCGTTTCCGCGTCGATCCACGATCTTGGTGAGGAATACACCTTGGTGCTGCTGAACGGCCGACGCGTGGCGCCGCAGGGCTCCGGTTCCGCAGTTAACCTGAACGCGATCCCGATGAGCGCGGTTGAGCGCGTCGAAATCCTGACCGACGGCGCTTCCGCATTGTACGGCTCCGATGCGATTGCCGGCGTGATCAACTTCATCCTGAAGAGCAGCGTCAAGACCACTACGCTGGAAGCAACCATGAGCCA
>DASWTB010000188.1:0-2909 GCA_036402315.1 Pseudoduganella sp.
CCATGCATGACTTGCTTGGCGCGGATAACTTTGCCGCCAAAGGCTTCGCCGATGGCCTGGTGTCCCAGGCAGACGCCAAGGATCGGTTTCTTGCCCGCGAAGTGCTTCAGCACGTCCAGCGAGATGCCCGCCTGCGACGGCTCTTTTGGACCCGGCGAGATGCAGATGCGGTCAGGATTCAATGCTTCGATTTCGGCGATGGTGATTTCGTCGTTGCGGTGCACGCGCACGTCTTCGCCCAGTTCACCGAAATACTGCACGATGTTGTAGGTGAAGGAGTCGTAGTTGTCGATCATCAGCAGCATTTCAGAACTCCCCATCCAGGCCATCTTGCACTTGCTCGGCTGCGCGCAGCACGGCGCGCGCCTTGTTTTCAGTTTCCTGCCATTCCATTTCCGGTATCGAGTCGGCGACGATGCCGGCGGCGGCCTGCACGTACAGCATGCCGTTCTTGATCACGCCGGTGCGGATCGCGATCGCCACATCCATTTCGCCGCCGAAGGACAGGTAGCCGCAGGCGCCGCCGTAGATGCCGCGCTTGCAGATTTCCAGTTCGTCGATGATTTCCATCGCACGCACTTTCGGTGCGCCGGTCAGGGTGCCGGCAGGGAAGGTCGCGCGCAGAACGTCCAGGTTGGACATGCCTTTCTTCAGCTTGCCCTCCACGTTGGAGACGATATGCTGCACGTGCGAGTACTTTTCGATCACCATCTTGTCGGTCAGCTTCACGCTGCCGATTTCGGAAATACGGCCCAGGTCATTGCGCGCCAGGTCGATCAGCATCACGTGCTCCGCGACTTCCTTCGGATCGTTCAGCAGTTCTTCCGCCAGCGCTGCATCGCGTTCCGGCGTATTGCCGCGCGGACGGGTGCCGGCGATCGGGCGCAGCGTGACTTTCTTCTCGCCGTCGGGCAGGGTCTCGTTGCGCACCAGGATTTCCGGCGAGGCGCCGACGATCTGCATGTCGCCGAAGTTATAGAAGTACATGTACGGCGACGGGTTCAGCGAGCGCAGGGAGCGGTACAGCGTCAGCGGCGAATCCACGTATGGCTTGCGGATGCGCTGGCCGATCTGCACCTGCATCAGGTCACCGGCCAGGATGTATTCGTGCGCCTTGGCGACGGCCTTCAGGTAGTCCTCTTTGGCGAAGTCGCGGATGATCTCAGTGCGTACCGAAGGCGTGGTCACCGGCGCATCAACACCGCGGCGCAGCAGGGCGCGCAGGTCTTTCAGGCGCTGGCGGGCCTTGGAGTAGGCTTCCGGCTGGGTCGGATCGGCATAGACGATCAGATAGAGCTTGCCGGACAGGTTGTCGATGACGGCCAGCTCCTCGGTCACCATCAGCTGGATTTCCGGCAGGCCCAGGTCGTCCTTCGGCTGGGTCCTGGCCAGGGTCTTTTCAATATGGCGTACCGTGTCGTAGCCGAAGTAGCCGGCCAGGCCGCCGCAGAAGCGCGGCATGCCGGGACGCACGGCCACTTTGAAGCGCGCCTGGTATTGCTCGATGAATTCGAGGGGATTGCCCTCGTGGGTTTCGATCACCTGGCCGTTCTTGACGATCTCGGTCAGCTTGCCGGTGCTGCGCAGCAGCGTGTTGGCCGGCAGGCCGATGAAGGAGTAGCGGCCGAAACGCTCGCCGCCCACTACCGACTCCAGCAGGAAGGTGTTCTTGCCGTAGTTCTGGGTCTGGGCCAGCTTGAGGTACAGGGTGAGCGGGGTTTCGAGGTCGGCGAATGCTTCCGCGATCAGAGGGATGCGGTTATAGCCTTCCGCGGCCAGGGATTTGAATTCGAGTTCGGTCATGCTTCTCTCCATTCCGCCATGGGTAAGGTGGTGGCGGTTCGGTTACAAAAAACCTGCCGGAGCGGTGACACGCACGTGCGCCGACAGCAATCGGGACTAAGTCAGGATTGCCAGCGTCGCCACAGCCAGGCCTCAATCGAGCCCCGGTGGGTTACATTGTGTCTTTTGTTGAGAAACATTTCGGTCAGATAGCGTCGTTTTGCGTGCTAATCAAGGCAGCCGCATGAAGCAGCGTGTCAACTATACCATCGGAATCTGTTTCGTGTATACCCACTCCGTGGTTATAACCATATGGCACGGTGAGCACCGGGCAGCCGGCCGCGCGGGCCGCTTCGGCGTCGTTCGACGAGTCGCCGATCGCCACTACCTGGGCCGGGGGCAAGTCGAGAAATTCGCAGGCTTTCAGCAGTGGCATAGGGTGGGGCTTCTTCTTTTCGAAGGAATCGCCGCCGAACAGCACCTCGAAATAGCCATCCAGGCCTTTCAGGGCCAGCAGCGGCTTGGCAAAGGCCACCGGCTTGTTGGTGACACAGGCCAAGCGCAGGCCGCTGGCCTTCATGGCCTGCAGGCCAGACACCACGTCGGCATACACCTCGCTGTGACGGCCGTTGATGACCAGGTAATGGCGCTGGTAGGCTTCCATCGCCTGGGCGAACATGCGCTCCACGCCTTCTTCGTCGAAGTCCAGCGCGAGCACGCGCCGCACCAGGTTTTCGGAGCCTTTGCCGACCATCAGCTCGATCTGCGCGGCAGTGATGGGCGCCAGGCCCAGTTCTTCGCGCATCAGGTTGATGGCTACTTCGAAATCCGGCATCGTGTCGAGCATGGTGCCGTCGAGGTCAATGATGGCGGCCCTCACGCCGCGCAGGACCGCCGCCATTCTTACAGCGAAGCCAGTTGGCCGCGCATGGCGTCGATCACGGCCTTATAGTCAGGCTGGCCGAAGATCGCGGAACCGGCCACGAAGGTGTCGGCGCCTGCTTCGGCAGCGGCCTTGATATTGTCGATCTTGATGCCGCCATCGACTTCCAGCATGATGTCGCGGCCGGATTCGTCGATGCGGCGGCGCGCTTCGGCGATCTTCTTCAGTGCCTGCGGGATGAAGG
>DASWTB010000189.1:0-8334 GCA_036402315.1 Pseudoduganella sp.
GTCGATTGCCATGGTATTCCTTTCTGTGTTTAAAAATAAAAATTACGACTTGGTCGATTGCGGCAGCTCCGCGACCAAACGGAGTGAAACGGACAGCTCGTCGAGCTGGAAGTGGGGACGCAGGAAGGACACAGCGCGATACACGCCTGGACGGCCAGGCACTTCAGACACTTGCACGTTAGCTTCACGCAGTGGGAACTGCGCTTTTTGCTCCTGGCTGGCGTTATCGTCCAACAGCACGTACTGGGTCAGCCAGCGGTTCAGGTAATCCTCGACGTTCGAGGCAGCAGCGAAGCTGCCGATCTTGTCGCGCATCATGGCCTTCATGTAGTGGGCGATACGCGACACGGCGAAGATGTACTGCAGCTGGGCCGACAGCACGGCGTTGGCGTTTGCAGCGTCGGTGTTGTACTTGCGCGCTTTCTGCGCAGACTGCGCGCCGAAGAAGGCCGCGTAGTCGGTGTTCTTGCAATGCACCAGCGAGATGAAGCCCAGGTCGCTCAGCTCTTTCTCGCGGCGGTCGGTAATGGCGATTTCGGTCGGGCATTTCAGCGCGACTTCGCCTTCATCGGTCTTGAAGGTGTGGGTCGGCAGGTCTTCCACCAGGCCGCCGCCTTCCACGCCGCGGATGGCTGCGCACCAGCCGAAGTCCTCGAACGCGCGGGTCAGGCGCACACCGAAGGCGTAGGCAGCGTTACACCACAGGTATTTCTGGTGGTCGGTGCCGTCCACGTCTTCCACGTAGTTGAAGCCTTCCACGGTGGCGCCGTCGGCCGGGTTGAACGGCAGGCGGCCCAGGAAGCGCGGCAGGGTCAGGCCGACGTAGCGCGAATCTTCGGACTCGCGGAACGATTTCCACTTGGCGTATTCCACGGTGTCGAAGACTTTCGACAGGTCGCGCGGCTTGCCCAGGTCGGCGTAGGTTTCCAGGCCAAACAGTTCCGGCGAAGCGGAGCTGATGAAAGGCGCATGGGCGGCAGCCGCCACGTGCGACATCTGCTCGATGAAGTACATGTCTTCCGGCTGGCGGGTGATTTCGAAGTCGCCCAGCAAGGCGCCGAACGGCGCGCCGCCGAAGGTGCCGAATTCTTCTTCGTAGACCTTCTTGAACATCGAGCTCTGGTCGAATTCCAGCGCGCCCTGGAAGTCCTTCACCAGTTCCTTCTTGGTCGCGTTCAGCATCTTGATTTTCAGGCCAGTGCTGGTAGCGGTGTTCTTGACCAGGTAATGCAGGCCGGTCCAGCTGCTTTCCAGCTTCTGGAATTCCGGCGCATGCATGATGGCCGACAACTGCGACGAAATCAGGCGGTCCAGTTCCGCCACGCGGGCGTCGATGGTTGCGGCCAGGTTGTCCGACACCACCACGGTGCCGGCCATGACCTGTTGCGCCAGTTCGGAGATGATGTCCTTCGCACGGGCGTGCTCGGTGGTCGATTTGGCGACCTTGCTTTGCTCAACGATCTGGTCGAGCAAGTTAACTTCTGCGGTGGCCAGTGCACCGCCGGCGTTCAATTGTGCCGACATCTTATTCTCCTTTTTCAGCCTTCTGGCCCAGTTCGGCCAGCTTTTCAGTACTACGCAATACGTCGTTCAGCAGGTCTTCCAGCTTGTCGTTGCCGGCCAGCTTGTTGCGCAGATCGGCCAGCTTGTTGCGCGCTTCCAGCAGTTGGCGCAGCGGCTCCACCTGCTCCACCACCGACTCAGGGCGGAAGTCCGAGATTGCCTTGAATTTCAGGTCAACGCCGAACTGGCCTTCGCCGCCCAGCTCATTCGGCACGCGGAAAGCGGCGCGCGGCTCCACGCCCTTCATCACTTCGTCGAAGTTATCGCGGTCGATGTTGACGAAGCTGCGATCCTTCAGGCGTTTTTTCTCCACCTCGGAATTGCCGCCGAAATCGCCGACAACACCCATCACAAAGGGCAGTTCCTTGTTTTCGATTGCGTCGCCGATTTCCACGTCATAGGTCATCTGGACCCGTGGCGGACGGATTTTCTGCAGGCGCTTCTGGACGCTTTCGTTTTTGGACATGGCTTCTCCTTCTTTGGACTTGGTGGTTATTTCAGTGCACCGAATGGGTCGGCGCTAGGGGTCGATACAGATGGTTTCACTTGCTGGGCGCGGTTGCGCGCGGCATTGGCAGCGGCATTGGCGGCGCTATTGCTGTTGGAGCGGGGCTGGGTCTTTTTCTCGCTGTTCGGCACCAGCACGGTTTCGCCCAGGCTCTCGCGCAGCAGCTTGGCCAGGTCCTGCGATTCGGTACGGATGGAGCCGGACAGGTTGTTCTGGCGGCTCAAGTCGCCCAGCGCGCGGGTGGACAGGCGCAGGCCGGAAATGGCAATGATGCTGTTGGCCAGCTGGTCGGACGGATCGCGCACCAGGATTTCCTGGGCGCTCACGATCGCTTCGCCATATTGCCCTGCGTCATAGCGGGACTGGGCGATGTTCACCCACGGCGATTTGTCGGCGGGGTAGGCGTTGGCAGTTTCCTTCCACAGGGTGATGGCCTGCTCTTGTTTGCCGGCCACCTTGGCTTCGGTAGCCCTGGCCAGCATGTCTTCCAGCTTCGGTTTTACCGGAGCGGCGACTTTGGGTTCCATGGTCTGGCACGCAGACAGGGAAGCAGCAATTGCTGCGATGCACAAAATACGGGAGATAACAGTGATTTTCTTCATAACTAACCTCATCGAACGGACAAATAGCTTTTTTGCAATAATTGCGTCGGACGAACGTTAGCAGAAAAAAAATATTACCTACGCACAATTGAATCTCACCAATTTTCACACCCCCGCGCACGATTGAGCCTTTTAATACAGGCTTTCCACGGAAGTGTTATTGTTCTGGCACTTACCAGAAAACAATTATCAGAAGGATCACAGATGGCCAGCAAGGTGTTATGGGGCGAAGGTCTGTTTTTGCGCCCTCAGCATTTCCAGCAGCAGGACCGCTATCACGAGCACCGTTTGCATCGCAGCGTAAAAGCCGTGCACCCGTATGCGTGGGGCGTCGATCGCCTGTCGATCGACATGGAAGCCCTGGCGCACAACACGCTGCGCCTGCTCGAACTGTCGCTGGTATTGCCGGATGGGGAATTGATTGAAGCGCCCGGCCACGACAACCTGCCGGAAGCGATTGACCTGGGCCAGTTGGCCCAATCGCAGCACAGCGTGACGTGGTACGCCGCCCTGCCCGTGTTCAAGCATTTCGGCGGCAATTTCGCGCAAGCCGGCCAGCCCTCGAACGGCGCGCGCTTCTCGCAAGCCAATGCCGAGACGCCCGACCTGTACACGCAAGCTGCGCAGGCCGAACTGGCCTTCCTGAAAAAATCGCTGCGCCTGGTATCCGACGCCGAACCGCGCGAAGGCTATGTGTGCCTGCCGCTGCTGCGCCTGCGCCGCCTGTCCACCGGCGGTTTCGAACTCGATCCGGGCTTCGTGCCGCCAAGCCTGACCATCCGCACCGCCCAGCCGCTGTTCCTGCAACTGCGCCGCCTGCTCGATGCGCTGCAGGCCAAGGTCAATGCGCTGTACGGGCATCATCGCGAGCCAAGCCGCAACGTGATCGAATTCCGCAGCGGCGACATGTCCACCTTCTGGCTGCTGCATACCGCCAGCACCGCCTTCGCATCGCTGTCGCACTACTACCATAACCCCGAGCTGCATCCGGAGCGCCTGTACGAACAGCTGCTGTCGCTGGCCGGCGCGCTGATGACGTATTCGCGCAGCTGGTCGCTGTCGGACCTGCCGCCGTACCGCCACGACGACCCGGGTCCGGCGTTCACGCAGCTTTACATGATCGTGCGCGAACTACTGGACACCGTGATCTCCTCGCGCTACTTCGCCATCGCGCTGTCGCAACCGAAGCCGGCCCACCACCGCGGCATGCTCGACTCCGGCAAGATCACCGAAGACACCACCTTCTTCCTGGCCGTCGGCGCCGACATGCCGGCCGTGGAACTGGTGGAAGTGGTGCCGCTGCGCTTCAAGGTCGGCGCACCGGACGACGTCGAAAAGCTCGTGCTGTCGGCGATGCCCGGCGTGCGCCTGGCACACGCGCCGCAAGTACCGGCCGCAGTGCCGGTACGCCCGGACACCTGCTACTTCACGCTGGACTCCAAAGGCCCGCTGTACGAACGCATGCTGCAGGCCCAGTCCATCGAGATCTACGCCCCTTCCGGCATGCGCGAATTGCGACTTGAATTGATTGCAGTGAACTCCTGAAACAGAGCAGAACATGAACACCATTGCCCCACCTTCACTTATCGCCGAACCGGTTGCAGCACCAGCCGCCAACGGTTCCCTGCTGGACCTGATGTACGACGGCTTTTACGCCCTGTTCATGCTGAAGAACGGCAGCGCCCCGCAGGACCACACCGAGTTCCAGTCGCGCATGACGCGCTTCCTCGACGACTTCGGCCGCAACGCGCGCAAAAAGAACGCCTCTGCCGACGATATCGATGCCGCCAAGTACGCCTTCTGCGCGGCGGTCGACGAGATCATCCTGCGCTCCCACTTCTCGATCCGCGATGCCTGGGAACTGAGGCCGCTGCAACTGACCATGTTCGGCGACCAGCTTGCCGGCGAAAACTTCTTCAACCGCCTCGACGCGCTGCGCACCCGCAGCAGCGAACATGTGGAAGCGCTGGAAGTGTTCCATATGTGCCTGCTGCTTGGCTTCCAGGGCCGCTACATCCTGGAAGGCTCGGAAAAGCTGGGCTACCTGACCAGCCGCCTGGGCGACGAGATCGCCCACATGAAGGGCCGCCGCCCCGGCTTCGCGCCCCACGCCGAACGTCCCGACCAGGTGATGCACAAGCTGCGCAGCGACTTGCCGCTGTGGGTGCTGTGCTCCGTCTTCGCACTGATTTCCGCGCTGGCGTATATCGGCCTGCGTACCTCGCTGTCCAGCCATACGGCGCAGCAAGTAAGCGCCTATAACGACGTAGTGCGCATGGCGCCGCGACAGGCGCACGTCACCATCACGCTGCCGTGATGCGGTCGCTGTTTGGGACAGGCCTGGCCCAGCACGGCCGCCTGTTGACGCTCTCCTGCGCCCAGGAATCCGGCTTGCCGGAAAGCCTGATGGCGGAACGCTTTACCGGCCGCGAAGGCGTGAATGAACTGTTCTGCTTCGACCTCGACGCGCTCAGTACATCGACCAGCCTTGACCTCGGCCAGTTTATCGGCGAAGAACTCACCATCCGCCTGCTGCAGCCGGATGGCAGCCGTCGTTCCTGGCACGGCCTGTGCACGCAAGCGAGCTGGCTTGGCGCCGATGGCGGCGTGGCGCGCTACCGACTGCGCCTGGAGCCGGCGCTGGCCCTGCTGCGCCTGCGCCGCGACAGCTACATTTTCCAGGACAAGTCCGTGCGCGACATCGTGCAGGAACTGCTGGCCGATTACACCCAGGTGCGGCTCGACTTCAACGTCACGCAGGAGCTGGCGCCGCGCGCCACCACTACGCAATACCGCGAAAGCGATTTCGAATTCCTGTGCCGCATCCTGGCGTCCGAAGGCCTGAACTGGCGCTTCGAACACGACCAGGATGAAGAAGCCACGCAGGATGGCCAGTCGCGCCACCGTGTGGTGGTCTTCGACAGCCAGGCGGAACGCCCAGTAGTGCAAGCCCTGCGCTTCCACGGCGTGCGTGCCACGGAACGCGACGACTCGATCGACCAGTTCTCCGCCCGCCGCGTCATTGCGCCGAACGCCATCAGTATTGCAAGCTGGGACCCGGCGCAGGTGTCGGCGCCAGCGGCCGAACAGACCAGCAACCTCGATGCCGGCGAACTGCCGTCGATGTCCATCTACGACGGCAGCGAAGAGCGCAGCTACACTGCCGGCGGCGAAGCGGACAGCCATAGCCTGCAGATGCTGCAGGCGGCCGAACTGGCGAACAAGCAGTTCACTGGCGAAGGTTCGGCACGCCGCCTGGCCGCAGGCAGCAACTTCGCGCTGACTGGCCATGAACGCTTCGACGGCGACGAATTCACCACGCTGTGGGTGGAGCACGAAGCGCGCAACAATTTCACTCCGTCCCTAAAAGCCGGTCCGGGCATCGCTCCCGGCACTTACCGCAACCGCTTCGCCTGCGTGCGCTCCGCCGTGCCATTGGTGCCGCATGCCACCGCGCAGCGCGTACAGGGCGCCGCGCTTGGCGCGCAAACCGCCCTGGTGGTAGGCCTGCCTAACGCAGCCAACACCACGCAGCGCGGCCAGCAAATCCGCATCCAGTTCCCATGGCAGCGCGGCCAGGGCGCCAACCCGGGCGGCGCCAACCATAACACGGACACGGAAGGCAATGCGCCGGGCGACGACAGTTCCGGCACCTGGGTACGCGTTTCCGAAGCGCTGGCAGGTCCGAACTTCGGCACGCAGTTCACGCCGCGCATCGGCACCGAAGTGCTGGTCGACTTCATCGAAGGCGATGTCGACCGCCCTATTGTGGTGGCCCAGCTCTATACCGGCAGCGACCGGCCGCCGTTCTCGGCCGGCGTCGACTCCAGCGCCAATCATGCCGGCGTCATTTCCGGCATCCACAGCCACGCCCTCGACGGCGGCGGCTACAACCAGTGGGTGCTGGACGACACCAGCCAGCAACTGCGCATGCGCCTTGCCAGCAGCACGGCAGCCAGCCAGTTGAACCTCGGCTACATCGTGCACCAGGCCGCAGATTCCGCCACGCGCGGCGCGCACCGCGGCACCGGCTTCGAATTGCGCACTGATGCCTGGGCCGTGCTGCGCTCGGGTGAAGGCCTGCTGCTGACGACCAGCCGCCGTGCGGCACAAGGCAGCGGCATCAGCTCGACCCAGCTCGAAGCAGACGATGCGCTGGAACGCCTGCGCGCTAGCCAGACCCTGGCCAACAGCCTGGCCAAACCCGCCTCACAGCAGCAAGCCTTGTACAGCGCCGATGCACTCAAGGCGCAGCAGGACATGCTCAAGCAGCTCGATCCAAAGCAGGACGGCAAATACGACGGTTCCGTCAACGGCCATGCCGCCCAGCGCGCCAAAGACGGCGCACGCGACCTGGACACAGCCAAACCGGTGGAACGCTTCGGTGGCGCGGTCACCATGATCGATAGCGTTGACAGCATCAACCTCGCCACGCCCGCCTCCACCCTGCTGTTCGCCGGTGAGCAACTGCACTGGACCAGCGGCTCCGACCTGCACCTGACGGCTGGCCAGACCTATTCCAGCGTGGCCGGCAACGCCACCACCCTGTTCACCCGCGAAGGCGGCATCAAGGCGATCGCCGGCAACGGCGACGTCTCGCTGCAAGCCAACACCGGGGAGCTGGAAATCCTGGCGGACAAGGAAGTCATGGTCCTGTCGGTCAACGACGGCATTGAAATCAAGGCGAACAAGAAGATCGTGCTGCACGCCGGCCAGTCTTCTATCGTGCTGGAAGGCGGCAATATCACGTTTGCCTGCCCGGGCAACTTTACGGTCAAGTCGGCGAAGCACGAGTTTCAGGCAGGAGCATCGAGACCGGCAATACTCCCTGGCCTACCAACCAAACTCGCGAAGTTTGCACCATCAAAACTTGATTCCCGCGGCCCTCATGAAATAGCAACGATGGGATTCAGTGCCGAGGGTACGCCGTTAAAGGATGCCAAAGTAACTTACTATGATCCGGCGAGTGGCATAGTGCTGGCTGAGAGAACGCTTAATGGCTCTGGGAACTCCGACCCTTATACGCAAGATCAATCCAAAGAATACAACGCTCTGATAGGTTATGACGGGTGGTCAGCGCAATTCGTACCTGACGACGTTGAGAATCTGCAAAACCACGAAGTTGAAGAATGGTTTGATCCAGGAGAGTTGGACGAAGACCGCGACACCGAACACCTTTAACATCAATCGCAATGGAAATCTACACAGTTAGGAAAAGGGATACGTTGTGGCGTATCTCTCGCGAAAAAGGCGTGCCAATAGCAGATATAGCCCATGCCAACAATCTCGTTGGGAAGCGAATTCATGACATTCGAGAGGGGCAAAAACTATTCATACCTGGGAAAGGCTCGCCCCTGCCGGATACCAAGCTAACCCTTAACTTCCGCGGCCTGGATTTCAAGCAGATCACGCCCAAGAAGATACGGGTTGAACACGATGGACGTGTAGAGACACATCTACAATCAAGCAGCAATTTGCTGACGTTGTTCATACATGATCATGCACGCGGACTGAAAGTGTGGATCGAAAACCTGGAAAAGAAGATGGAACCCGTGCTTGAACGCACGGTACTTCCTATTGGCAACTGGACTATCAACATTGATTCACGCGCTGTAAAGGCCGAAGGCGCCCTTCAATCTAAAAAAGGGCCGCAGGCTTCTT
>DASWTB010000190.1:0-8795 GCA_036402315.1 Pseudoduganella sp.
AAACCGGTAAACCAGTGTCTGACCCGCAGGGTCAGACACTATTGCCAGCAGCCGCCGCGTATCAGGTGTCAGACCCTGCGGGTCTGACACCGGTTTACCGGTTTAAAAGAATTCCGGCAGCCCCGCAAACAAGAACAGGGCGCCGTTCTAACTTTGAAGAAGTTTTTGGAGACACACCTGATGAACGCACCCGTCAAGAGCGGCGAGCTATCGCCCGCGCACGACATCACCCTCGACGACAAGTGGACCCTGGAGCGCGGCCGCGCCTTCATGACCGGCACGCAAGCCCTGATCCGCCTGCCGATGCTGCAGCGTGAGCGCGACCTGAAAGCCGGCCTGAACACCGCCGGCTACATCACCGGCTACCGCGGTTCACCAGTCACCTCGGTCGACCAGACCGCGATGAAGGCCAAGAAGCACCTCGACGCGCACCACGTCAAGTTCCACCCCGGCATGAACGAAGACCTGGCGGCGACCGCCGTCTGGGGCACCCAGCAGACCAACCTGTTCGAAGACGCCAAGTACGACGGCGTGTTCGCCATGTGGTACGGCAAAGGCCCGGGCGTTGACCGCTGCGGCGACGTGTTCAAGCACGCCAACAACGCCGGCTCTTCCAAGCACGGCGGCGTGCTGGTGCTGGCCGGCGACGACCACGCTGCGAAATCGTCCTCCACCGCCCACCAGTCGGACCACATCCTGAACGCCTGCGGCATTCCGGTGCTGTATCCATCGTCGGTGCAGGAATACATCGACTATGGCCTGCACGCCTGGGCGATGAGCCGCTACACCGGCCTCTGGGTGTCGATGAAGTGCGTGACCGACATCATCGAGTCGGGCGCCGTGGTCGACTTCGACCCGGACCGCGTGCAGATCAAAATGCCGGAAGACTTCGAGCTGCCGCCGGGCGGCCTGAATATCCGCTGGCCGGATACCGTGCTGGACATGGAAGTGCGCATGAACAGCTTCAAGTGGTACGCCGCGCTGGCCTACTGCCGCGCCAATAAGCTGAACAAGATCATCTGGGATGCACCGAAGCCGAAGATCGGCATCATCACCGCCGGCAAGTCCTACCTGGACACCCGCCAGGCGCTGGCCGACCTGGGCATCGACGAGCAAGCTGCCGCCGACATCGGCATCCGCCTGTACAAGATCGGCATGACCTGGCCGCTGGAAGCGGACGGCGTGCACGAATTCGCCAAGGGCCTGGACGAGATTATCGTCGTTGAAGAAAAGCGCCAGATCCTGGAGTACGCGCTGAAGGAAGAGCTGTACAACCTGCCTGACGGCGAGCGTCCACGCGTGGTCGGCAAGTTCGACGACACCGGCGAGTGGAGCAACAAGGGCAAGACCGGCCACGGCGACTGGCTGCTGCCTGCGACCTATGAGCTGAACCCGGCCCAGATCGCGCGCGCCATCGCTTCGCGCATTGAACACTATTGCAAGGACCATCCGGTAGCGGCGCGCGTGAAAGAGCGTATCGCCTTCCTGGAAGCGAAAGAAGCGGCGCTGAAAAACCTGCCGGCCAAGGCCAATCCCGAGACCGACCGCATTCCTTACTTCTGCTCCGGCTGCCCGCACAACTCCTCGACCAAGGTGCCGGAAGGTTCGCGCGCCATGGCGGGTATCGGCTGCCACTACATGGTGCTGTGGATGGACCGCGAAACGTCCACCTTCACCCACATGGGTGCGGAAGGCGTGACCTGGGTCGGCCAGGCGCCGTTCACCAACGAGAAGCACGTCTTCACCAACCTGGGTGACGGCACCTATTTCCACTCCGGCATCCTGGCGATCCGCGCTGCCGTGGCGGCGAAGGTGAACATCACCTACAAGATCCTGTACAACGACGCCGTGGCAATGACCGGCGGCCAGAACGTGGACGGCCCGCTGGACCCAGGCATGATCTCGCGCCAGATCGCCGCGGAAGGCGTGACCCCGATCATCGTGGTCACCGACGATCCTGAGAAGTATCCGGACGATTACAACTGGGCGCCGGGCGTCACCGTGCGCCACCGCTCCGAGCTGATGGACGTGCAGCGCGAGCTGCGCGACAAGCCGGGCGTGTCGGCCATGATCTACGACCAGACATGCGCTTCGGAGAAGCGCCGCCGCCGCAAGAAAGGCGAATACCCTGACCCGGCCAAGCGCGCTGTGATCAACGAAGCTGTCTGCGAAGGCTGCGGCGACTGCTCCGTGCAGTCCAACTGCCTGTCCGTGGAGCCGCTGGAAACTGAACTGGGCCGCAAGCGCCAGATCAACCAGTCCAGCTGCAACAAGGACTTCTCCTGCGTGAACGGCTTCTGCCCGTCCTTCGTGACGGTGGAAGGCGGCGGCCTGAAAAAGCCAAAGAAAGCAGCTGCAGCGGGCGGCGGCGAAGTGCCAGCCCTGCCATCGCCAGTTCTGCCTTCGACCGCCAACCCGTACGGCATCCTGATCACCGGCATTGGCGGCACCGGCGTGGTGACCGTGGGCCAGATCCTGGCCGTGGCGGCCCACGTGGAAGGCAAGGGCGCCATTGTGCTGGACATGTCCGGCCTGGCCCAGAAGGGCGGCCCGGTGATGTCGCACGTGCGCCTGGCCGACAAGCAGGCCGACCTGCACTCCACCCGCGTGGGCACCGGCAGCGCCGACCTGGTGATCGGCTGCGACCAGATCGTGACTGCGTCGAAGGACGCGTTGTCGCGCATGGGCGAAGGCCGCACTTACGCAGCCATCAACTCGACCGGCGCCACCACCGCAGCCTTCGTGAAGAATCCTGACTGGCAGTTCCCTGGCAATTCTTCGCAGGCCGAAATCAAGCGCGCCTGCGGCGAAGCCAATGTGGACTTCGTCGACGCCGGCAAGATCGCGACCGCGCTGATGGGCGACTCGATCGCCACCAATATGTTCATGCTGGGCTACTCCTTCCAGAAAGGCCATGTGCCGCTGTCGGAAGCCTCGCTGATGAAGGCGATCGAACTGAATGGCGTCTCCGTGCCGTTCAACAAGGCCGCCTTCAACTGGGGCCGCTACTGCGCGCACGACACCGCTGCGGTGACCAAGCTGGCCACCCCGGCAACCGTGATCGAATTCAAGCGCACCCAGTCGCTGGAAGAGATCATCGCCAAGCGCGTGGAACTGCTGACCGCCTACCAGGACGCCGCCTACGCCAAGCAGTACAGCGATTTCGTGGCGCAGGTACAGGCAGCGGAAAGCGCGCTGGGTTCGAAGAAGCTGACCGAAGCCGTGGCCCGCTACTTCTACAAGCTGATGGCCTACAAGGACGAGTACGAAGTGGCGCGCCTGCACAGCGACCCGGCCTTCCGCGAAAAGATCGCCAACATGTTCGAAGGCGACTACAAGGTGAAGTTCCACCTGGCGCCACCGCTGTTCGCGAAGAAGGACAAGGAAGGCCACCTGGTCAAGCAGGAATTCGGTCCATGGATGCTGAAGGCCTTCGGCGTGCTGGCCAAGTTCAAAGGCCTGCGCGGCACCGCCCTCGACATCTTCGGCTACACCGCGGAGCGCAAGATGGAACGTGCCCTGATCGGCGAATACCGCAAGACGGTGGAAGGCCTGCTGGGCAAGCTGACTGCCGATAACCTGTCCACCGCAGTTGCCATCGCGCGCATCCCTGAAGACATCCGTGGCTACGGCCACGTCAAGGAGCGCCACCTGAAGGCAGCCAAGCAGAAGGAAGCATCGCTGCTGGCCGAGTTCAGCAAGCCTGCAGCGGTAACGCACGCAGCCTGATTCCAGGCCGCATCACGAAAGCCGGGGCCAGTCCCCGGCATTTTTCATAAGCATCTGCAAAATCATTCGTTCAGTAATAAACACGGCCTTGTTAAGGTGGCGCCTCTTCACAAGAGGACCATCCAATGCAGACAAAATTCAAACTGAAACCGCTGGCGGCGGGAGCTTTCGTTTTGCTGGCCGGTGCCGCGCAAGCCCAAGTGCAGGCCCAGGAAGCTGCAGCGCCGGCAGCCGTCGTGATCACTGGTTCGCGCATTCCGCGCGCCAGCCTGGAAGGCCCGTCGGCCGTTACAGTCATCACCGGCGAGGACATCACCAAGCAAGGCTTCAAGAACGTCTTCGACGCGCTGGCCAACCAGTCGCAGAACAGCGGTTTCGTGCAGGGCGCCGACTACGGCAATACCTTCACCCCATCGGCCAACGCCATCAGCCTGCGCGGCCTGGGTCCTAACCATACGCTGGTGCTGCTGAACGGCCGCCGCCTGGCCGACTTCCCGATCGCGTATGAAGGCACGGTCAACTTCACCAACCTCGCCAACATCCCATCGAGCGTGGTGGAGCGCATCGAGATCCTGAGCGGCGGCGCATCTGCCGTTTATGGTTCGGACGCGATTGCCGGCGTGGTCAACATCATCCTGAAGAAGCAGGCCAACGGCTACGACATCAACCTCAAGGCCGGCACCACGACGCGCGGCGGTGGCGGCGACAAGCGCCTGCAATTCACCGGTGGACAAAGCTTCGACAAGCTGAACACCTTGTTCAGCGTGGAATTGCTCGAGCGCGATCCGCTGTGGAGCGCCGACCGCGACTTCATGGCCAGCAAGACCGGCGTGGCGCCGACGTCCGTTCTGGCGCGCAAGAACGTCAGCACCGGCAAGTACATCGACCTGGGCGATACCTGCTCTACGATCGGCGACCTGTTCGGAGGCAGCACCATCAAGTACACCGCCAAGGCGGGCAGCTACTGCGCCAGCCCGAAAGTCGGCCCGACCTACTGGACCGTCCAGACCAAAAACAGCAGCCAGAACCTGTTTGGCAGCGCCAACTACGAGCTGTCCGACACCACCACGCTGTTTGCCGAAGCCCTGTACGGCAATAACCGCAGCAGCAACAACACGCGCGGCCCGTCCTGGACTTCGCGCTCGGCCACCGACAGCTATTTCTGGAACCAGAACACCAGCCGCTATGAGGCATGGAGCCGCTACATCTCGCCGGAAGAAATGGGCGGCGTGGAGCGCTACAACCGCCGCTGGGACGACCAGGCAGCCTCGCTCTCGCTCGGCGTTCGCGGCCAAGTCCCGAACACCTCCTGGAACTATGAGGCCGGCTACACCGCCTCGCAGTACAAGAGCCAGAACCATACCCAGCGCGCGCTGGCCAGTATCGACACCTTCTTCCTCGGCCCGCAACAGGGCGTGAACGCCAGCGGCATCGCCATCTTTGCTCCCGATCCGGCGCGCCTGACCAGGCGCCTGACGCCAGCCGAGTTCAATTCCATCACCGGCGAATCGGTCAGCGACGACAAGTCCTGGACCAATACCCTGAGCCTGACCGCCAACGGCGAAGCCTTCAACCTGCCGGCGGGCCCGGTCAAGGTAGCTACCGTGGCGGAACTGGGCAAGCAGGGCTTCTCCAACGTGCCGGACCCGCGCATCAACCAGGGCTACTTCAACACGCGGGTGCCGTCAGACGTCACCGCTGGCACCCGCAAGCGCTACGCCGTCGGCGCCGAAGCCAGCATCCCGTTCGTGAAAACGCTGTCCGGCACGCTGGCTGGCCGCTACGACCGCTACTCCTTTGCCGGCCGCGACGATGGCAAGTTCACCTACAACGCAGGCCTGGAATGGCGCCCTGCGACGCAGTTCCTGCTGCGCGGGAATGTCGCCACCAGCTTCCGCGCGCCGGACATGAACTACATCTACAAGGCGCGCGGCACCGGCTATTACTCGTCCACCACGGATTACTACCGCTGCGCCAAGGCTGGCCAGCCGGTGGCCGACTGCGACTTCGCCAACTACTCGCCGGGCGCCGACTACGTGCAGACTGGCAGCAAGGACCTGCGCTCGGAAAAGGGCCGCTCGGCTGGCTTGGGCGCGGTGTGGTCGCCAAGCGCCGACTTCGACGTCACGCTGGACTACTGGAAGATCCGCATCGACGACCTGGTGACCAACCTGAGTGCCGACAAGCTGCTGCGCGACGAAGCCGACTGCCGCATCAAAGGCGACCTGACTTCGCCGACTTGCGCCGACGCTATCCGCCGCATCGTCCGTTATGCCGACAATGCGCTGAACAAGCCGGGCGAGATCAGGCAAATCCTGGTCAACCCGATCAACGCCGCGTCGACCAAGGTAAGCGGCATCGACCTGTCGGCCAAGTACGTCCTGCGCACTGCGGCTTATGGCAACTTCATCACCAAGGTGAACTACTCGAAGACGCTGAAACAGGAATCGCGCCAGTTCGCCGGCGACCCGCTGAACAACGACAAGGACGACCTGGGCAACTATGACTGGCGCGACAAGCTGAACGCCAGCCTGACCTGGAATGCGGGCGACTGGTCGAACACCTTGTTCCTGCAGCGCTACGGCAAGGTGCCAAACGGCGCCGGCGACGCCTGGCTGACGCCGACCACCCTGGTCAACGCCAGCTCGGTGTATAAGCTGAACCAGCGCGCCACCGTGTCGCTGGCAGTGAACAACCTGTTCAACCGCGTCAAGCATGACGAGAGCGGCGGCTGGCCGTACTACCCGGTCGGCAATTACAGTCCGGCGGGCCGCCAGGTCTGGCTTGAGCTGAACTACCATTTCGGCTCTTGACCTGTTGTAAATACTGATTAGAATATTTACAATCAATTAGTTACTCCATAGAATCGTTGGATGCAATAATTCTATGGAGTACATCATCGAAACCACCATCCCTTCGCAGTCGGCCGTGCTGGCCGAATTGACCCGTCCCACCAAGGCCTACCAGCGCAGCGCGCGCCTGGCAGTGGCGGGCTTGCTGGTCTTCGTATTGTTGTATTTCGGCCTTGCGGGCTGGTTCCTGCTCAGTGCCTGGCGCCTGGTGCAAGCCAGCCAGCACGGCGGGAACGGTTTCGCCAACTGGTGCGCCGCCATCGTGGCCGTGCTGCTGGCGATCGTGATGCTGAAAGCGATCCTCGCCGTGCGCCACTCGATGCCGCCCGGCATGGTGGAAGTCAAGCTCGAAGAGCAGCCGCGCCTGTTCAAGTACCTGATGGAGCTGGCCGATTCGGCCGGCGCCCCGCGCCCGCACCGGGTCTTCCTCTCCAACCGCGTGAACGCGGCGGTGTTTTATGACCTGTCGCTGCTCAACCTGATTTTCCCTTCAAAGAAAAACCTGGAGATTGGCCTGCCGCTGGTGAATGCCATGCCGTTGGGTGAACTGCGCGCCGTACTGGCGCATGAATTCGGCCACTTCGCGCAACGCTCGATGGCGGTGGGCCGCTGGGCCTACGTGGCGCAGCAAGTGGTGCAGGAGATGGTGGCGCGCCGCGATAAGCTGGACGACATGATCGAAGGCATCGGCCGCCTCGATATCCGCCTGCGCCTGGTGGCGTGGGTGCTGCAGATCATTGTATGGTCGCTGCGTTCGCTGGTGGAGCAAGCCTTCCGCCTGGTGGTGCTGATGCAAAGGGCGCTGTCGCGCGAGATGGAGATGCAGGCCGACCTGGTGGCGGTGTCGCTGACCGGCAGCGATGCCCTGATTCATGCGCTGCACCGCCTGGGCGCGGCGGACGACGCCTGGGAGCGTACCGTCGGTTTCGTGTTCGGCGAATATGGCTCCGGCCGCGCCACCATCGATGCCTTTGCCGTCCAAAGCCATGTCACGGCACGCATGGCCGGCATCCTGGATGACCCGTACTACGGCAAGGTGCCGCCGCTGCCGGCGCAGCAGCCGGAACAGCACCGCCTGTTCAAGGCGGAACTGGGGCAGCCGCCGCGCATGTGGCAGACCCACCCGCAAAACCACGAACGCGAAGAGAATGCCAAACGGCGCTACCTGGCTGCCGCGATCGACCAGTCCAGCGCGTGGTCGCTGTTCGACGATGCAGCCGGCCTGCGCCAGCGCATGACGGCCCACCTGCTGGAAGGGCAGGAGGGTAAGGCCGATCCGGTCGAGCTGGAAGACAGCCTGAAACGCCTGGCCAAGGAATACCGCCGCGAACATTTCCAGAGCCGCTATTGCGGCGTGTACTTCGGCCGCTCCCTCACCCGCCATGCGGAGCAGGCGGCGGAACTGCGCGCTGCCCGCAATGCCCAGCCAGCAGCCGAAGCCAGCGCGCTGTATCCGGTCTCGCTCAAGGACGACGTGCGCCAATTGCGCCAGCTGCAGGAAGAGCGTGCACAACTGGCGGCGGTGATCAACGGCCACGCCAAGGTCCACGGCAACCGCGTGCAGCTGGGCGGTGAAGAGTACCGCGTGAACCAATTGCCGGCAGCGCTGCAGCGCACCGACGAGCGCATCGCACAACTTGAGGACAAGCTGCGCCGCCATGACGCCACCGTGCGTGCCTGGCATTATGCGGCGGCAGTCAAACTGGGTGAAGGCTGGCCGGCCTACCTGGATAGCCTGCTTGACGTCCTGCATTACGCTGAACATAGCGCCGCCGACCTGCGCGACGCCTGGGGCCTGGTGCTGAATACCCGTGCAGTGGTGACTGCGGTGGCGCGCCAGAGCGAAAGCAATATCCGCCGCCTGATTGCCGATTGCGGCAGCCTGTACGTGGTGCTGGACGAAATCTATCGCGGCAACGGCGCGGTGCAGCTCGACCCACAGCTGATGGAACGGCTGGAAATGAAGGAAAGCTGGCAGGCCACGCTGCAGAAGTTCACCTTGCCGCCGGTCTCGCGCGAGAACATCAACGAATGGTTGCAAGTTGCCGCCAACTGGACCTCGCACACCAGCAACTGGCTGGGCGCCCTGCGTTCGGCGGTGCTGGAGCAAATGCTGGTCTGCGAAACCCTGCTCGCCAGCCATGCGCGCAGCGGCACGCCGATTGCCGCTGCACCGCAGCCGTGCCAAGCACCCAAGACCTACAGCGTGCTGCT
>DASWTB010000191.1:0-16674 GCA_036402315.1 Pseudoduganella sp.
GCCTTCTCGCGGCGCTGCGGCAGGTAGCCGCCGAGCGCCTTGCGGCGTTCGTGCAGGTACACCATTTCAGGCGAATCGTCGGCCGGCTTGAAGAACGGGATGTCCTTGAGCTGGTCGTCCGGGATCGGGATGGCGAAGCGGTCGCGCATTTCGCGGATCGCCTCGTCGTCCAGTTTCTTGGTCTGGTGCGCGGTGTTGCGCGCTTCGCCCGACTTGCCCATGCCGAAGCCCTTGACGGTCTTCACCAGCAGCACCGTCGGGGTGCCCTTGTTGTCCTGCGCGTTCTTGAACGCGGCGTAGATCTTGTGCGGATCGTGGCCGCCGCGGGTCAGGCGCCAGATGTCGTCGTCGGTCATGTTGGCGACCATCTTCAGCAGGTCCGGGTGCTTGCCGAAGAAGTGCTTGCGCACGTAGGCGCCGTCCTTGGCCTTGTAGTTCTGGTATTCGCCGTCGACGGTTTCCATCATCACGCGCTGCAGGATGCCGTCCTTGTCCTTGGCCAGCAGGGCGTCCCAGCCCGGGCCCCAGATGACCTTGACGACGTTCCAGCCGGCGCCGCGGAAGTCCGCTTCGAGTTCCTGGATGATCTTGCCGTTGCCGCGCACAGGGCCGTCAAGGCGCTGCAGGTTGCAGTTGACGACCATGACCAGGTTGTCGAGGCGCTCGCGCGAGGCCATGCCGATCGCGCCCATCGATTCCGGCTCGTCCATCTCGCCGTCGCCGCAGAAGACCCAGACCTTGCGGTTCTCGGTGTCGGCGATGCCGCGCGCGTGCAGGTACTTCAGGAAGCGCGCCTGGTAGATCGCCATCAGCGGGCCCAGGCCCATCGACACGGTCGGGAACTGCCAGAACTTCGGCATCAGTTTCGGGTGCGGGTACGACGACAGGCCCTTGCCGTCGACTTCGCGGCGGAAGTTCAGCAGCTGGTCTTCAGTGATGCGGCCTTCGAGGAAGGCGCGCGCGTAGATGCCTGGCGAGGAGTGGCCCTGGATGTACAGCAGGTCGCCGCCATGGCCTTCGCTCGGAGCGCGCCAGAAGTGGTTGAAGCCGATGCCCAGCATGTTCGCCAGCGAGGCGAACGACGAGATGTGGCCGCCCAGGTCGCCGTCGGCGCGGTTGGCCTTGACCACCATCGCCATCGCGTTCCAGCGCATCCACGAGCGCAGGCGCTCTTCGAATTCGAGGTTGCCGGGGCAGTGTTCTTCGAGGTGGGTAGGGATGGTGTTGACGTATGCGGTGTTGCTGGAGAACGGGATGACGGCGCCGCGGCGGCGCGCCAGGTCGACCAGCCGTTCCATCAGGTAGTGCGCGCGCTCCGGGCCTTCGTTTTCGATGACCGCTTCGAGCGCATCGAGCCATTCCCTGGTTTCGAGCGTGTCCGGATCGTTGGCGGCTTGTGCCGTCAACTGGTCGAGTTGAGCTGACATTAATGCGTCTCCTTTGTTGGTGCCCTACCCGATCGCGGGATCGCTGGTGGACGTTTTTGCTAAGTGTCTAAAAATACCATTAAATAGTAGAGGAATTCTAACAGCACTCTTGAACATTTTCAAATTGCGGAAGATCGTTCCACATTGTGGAATCTACGTATTGGCGTCAGGGCACCGATAGCTGCCACGCCTTATAATCGCTATTTTCCCTGCCCTATTGACAATCATGCCTGCTCAACTGATCGACGGAATCGCCCTCTCCCAACAACTGCGCTCGGAAATCG
Source organism: Pseudoduganella sp. (assembly GCA_036402315.1). Taxonomy (GTDB): domain Bacteria; phylum Pseudomonadota; class Gammaproteobacteria; order Burkholderiales; family Burkholderiaceae_D; genus Rugamonas. Next base: position 1,712 of record DASWTB010000191.1, read on the forward strand.
GCCAGCGCGCCGCGGCGCTGACGGCCAAAGGCAAGCAACCCGGCCTGGCCGTCATCCTGGTAGGGGAAGATCCCGCCAGCCAGGTGTATGTACGTAACAAGGTCAAGGCTTGCGGCGACGTCGGATTCCACTCGGTGCTTGAGAAGTACGACGCCGACCTGAGCGAAGCCGCCCTGCTCGACCGCATCGCCTCGCTGAACGCCGATCCGTCGATCCACGGCATACTTGTCCAGATGCCGCTGCCGAAGCACATCAACCCGCACAAGGTCATCGAAGCGATTTCGACCACCAAGGACGTCGATGGCTACTCGGTGCTGTCGGCGGGTGAACTGATGACCGGCCTGACCGGCTTCCGTCCATGCACCCCGTATGGCTGCATGAAGCTGATCGAAAGCACCGGCATCGACCTGCGCGGCAAGCACGCGGTGGTCATCGGGCGCAGCAACACGGTCGGCAAGCCAATGGGCCTGCTGCTCTTGCAAGCCAACGCCACCGTGACCATATGCCATAGCGCGACGCCTGACCTGGCTTACCATACCCGCCAGGCCGACGTGGTGGTCGCTGCCGTCGGACGCCGCAATACGCTGACCGCCGACATGGTCAAGCCGGGCGCAGTGGTCATCGACGTCGGCATGAACCGCGACGACAACGGCAAACTGTGCGGCGACGTCGATACGGCCGCCGTGCGCGAGGTCGCGTCGTTCATCACTCCGGTGCCGGGCGGCGTCGGACCGATGACGATCACCATGCTGCTGATGAACACCGTCGAAGCGGCGGAACGAACTTAACGAATGAAACTGAGGCGGCAAGGCCGCGAACAACGAACTGGAAAATGACATGACGACTACTATCGCAAATCCCCTCCTCGACTTTTCCGGCCTGCCGCGCTTTGATCAATTCAAGCCTGAACACGTCACGCCTGCGATCGATGAACTGATCGCCAAGGCGAGCGAAGTCGTCACCAGCCTCGAAGCACCGAGCGACCATGTCACCTGGGATAACTTCGTGGTGCCGCTGGAGGAATCGACCGAGCGCCTGGGCCGTGCCTGGGGCATCGTCAACCACCTGAACAACGTGGCCGACACGCCCGAGCTGCGCGCCGCCTACAACGAAAACCTGCCGAAGGTGACGGAGTTCTGGACCGCGCTGGCCCAGAATGAAGCGCTGTTCGCCAAGTACAAGGCGATTGCGGCCAGCCCGGAATACGAGACGCTGTCGGACGCGCGCAAAAAACTGGTCGGCAACGCGATCCGCGATTTCCGCCTTGGCGGCGCCGAGCTGCCGGCCGATCGCAAGGAGCGCTTCGCCGAAATCCAGGAACAGCAGGCCGCCGTGTCGACCCGCTTCTCGGAAAACGTGCTGGACGCAACCAACGACTACAAGCTGCTGGTCGACAGCGAGGCGGACCTGGCCGGCGTGCCGGAAGACGTGAAGCAGGCCGCGCGCGCCGCCGCCGAAGCCGATGGCAAAGCGGGCTTCCAGTTCACGCTGCACTTCCCTTCGTACTTCCCGCTGCTGCAGTTCGCCGACAAGCGCGAACTGCGCGAGACCATCTATCGCGCCAGCGCCACCAAGGCGTCGGAACAGGGCACCTTCTTCAGCGAGATGGAAAAATGGGACAACAGCGAAAACATCTCGACCTTGCTGCGCCTGCGTAATGAAGAAGCGCGCCTGCTCGACTACCGCAACTTCGCCGAAGTGTCGCTGGTGCCGAAGATGGCGCAAAGCCCTGAGCACGTGATCGAATTCCTGCAGGACCTGGCCTACCGCGCGCGCCCTTACGCACAGAACGACCTGGATGAGCTGCGCGCGTTCGCCCGCGCAGAACTGGGCATCGACAAGCTCGAAGCCTGGGACGTGGCCTACGCATCGGAAAAGCTGCGCGAGCAGCGCTACGCATTCTCGGCGCAGGAAGTAAAGGAGTACTTTCCGGAGCCGAAAGTCATCGACGGCCTGTTCCACCTCGTGCAAACCCTGTTCTCGGTCGAGATCAAGCCCGACACCGCGCCTGTATGGCATCCGGACGTGCGCTTCTACCGCATCGAGCGTGACGGCCAGCTGGTCGGCCAGTTCTATTTCGACCTGTACGCCCGCGCCGGCAAAGGCGGCGGCGCTTGGATGGACGACGCGCGCGGCCGCAAGCTCGATACCGGCGGCGTGGTGCAGACCCCGATCGCCTACCTGACCTGTAACTTCACGCCGCCGGCCACCGTCGACGGCCAGCTGCAGCCATCGCTGTTCACGCACGACGAAGTGACTACGCTGTTCCACGAATTCGGCCACGGCCTGCATCACATGCTGACCGAAGTCGAAGAGCTGGGCGTGTCGGGCATTTCGGGCGTCGAGTGGGATGCGGTCGAACTGCCGTCCCAGTTCATGGAGAACTTCTGCTGGGAGTGGGACGTATTGCAGCACATGACGTCGCACGTAAAGACGGGCGAGCCGCTGCCGCGCGCGCTGTACGACAAGATGCTGGCTGCGAAAAACTTCCAGTCCGGGCTGCAGACGCTGCGCCAGGTCGAGTTTTCGCTGGTCGACATGCACCTGCACTACGACTACGACCCGGCCAGCGCGCGCAGCGTGCAGGAACTGATCAACGACGTGCGCGAGAAGTTCTCGGTGATGATGCCGCCTTCGTTCAACCGCTTCCAGCACTCATTCGGCCACATCTTCTCAGGTGGATACGCCGCAGGTTACTATAGCTACAAGTGGGCCGAAGTCTTGTCCGCGGACGCGTACGCCGCTTTCGAAGAAGCGGTGGAAGCGGGTGGCGGCACACTGTCGGAAGAAACCGGCAAGCGCTTCCAGCGAGAGATCCTGGCAATGGGCGGTTCGCGCCCGGCGCTGGAATCGTTCAAGGCCTTCCGCGGCCGCGAACCGAACATCGACGCCCTGTTGCGGCATAGCGGCATGAAGGCCTGACCGGGCCTGGCGCTGCGGGAGACTGTATGAATGTGGTGAAGATGGTTCGCGCGGCGCCGCTTGGCGTCGCGCTGCTCTTGTGCGTGGCGTCTGCCAGCGCGCAGATCTATAAATGGGTCGATGCCAAAGGCGTGACCCATTACAGCGACACGCCGCCTGCGAACAAACAGGCGGAGGTCAAGCAGTACGATCGCGCGCCTGCGGTGCTGGTGGCGCTGCCGTTCGAGCTTGCGCGCGCGGCGCGTACATCCCCCGTCACTTTGTACACCATGGCCCAATGCAAGGCGTGCGACGACGGCCGCAAGCTGCTCAAGGCGCGCGGCATTCCGTTTTCAGAGAAGACCGTGACGACGGCTGCCGACCAGGCGAAGGTCAGGGAGGCCGGCAGCGACGGGCAGATGCCGCTGCTGCTGGTTGGGCGCAGCAAGCTGCTCGGGTTCCAGCCAGAGGCGTGGGATGCGGCGCTGTCGAATGCTTCCTATCCTGCCAAGAGCACGTTGCCGGCGCGGTACCGTCATCCTGAAGCGGTAGCTGCGGCGCCCGTGGTGGCGCGGCCTGCGCCGGTTGCGGAGTCCGAGATTGATGTAGCGCGCGAGAGCATTACCCGCCCACCCAAGAAAAACCCTGATACGCCGCCCGGCTTCCGATTCTGACCCATGACACGCATCGACTTCCATACCAATATCCCGGACAAGCTCACCTACGCCTGCCGGCTCGCGCGCAAGGCCTACGCGGCGAAAGGCAAGCTGGTGCTGCTGGCGGAGGACGCGGCGCAGGCAGCGGCGCTGAACACCGCGCTGTGGAACCTGTCCGAGACCGACTTCCTGCCGCACGTGATGGCGGGCGATCCGCTCGCGCCGCAGACGCCGATCATCGTTACCGACAACGAGGAAGCCGAGCTGCCTCACGCCGACATGCTGGTGAACCTGACGCGCCGTGTGCCGGTGAACGTGGACCGGTTCCAGCGCGTGTTCGAGATTATCTCCGTCGATGAAGAAGATGCGGCGGCGGGCAGAAAGCGCTATGTCGCGTACAAACAGCAATCCTACCCACTGACCCATTTTGTCGCAGGACAGTCATGAGCAACCAGTTCGACGCCAGCATTCCGGTGCTGACCGAGGTATTCGAGGACAAGCCAGCGGCCGCGCCGGTGCAGGAGGACCTGCATGCGGAACTGGAGCAGCGCGCGGTCGAGCAGTGGACCGAGCCTGAGTGGACCTTGCTGGAGCGGCGGCTGTCGGAGCGGATTTTGCAGCAGCTGCAGGGACGGGTCGATTTCGTGCTGGAGCAGAGGCTCAAGGACAGCATGGAGGAGGTGCTGCGGCATGCGGTTGCGGGCCTCACGGCGGAGATCCAGCAGGGGTTGCAGGATACGATCCAGAAGATCGTTGTAAGGGCCGTGGCACAGGAACTGGCGCATCTGCAGACCCTCAAGAAGTAGCGGTTATCACCGTCTTTACTTAGCGCGGACAAGCACGAAGTGCGCCTCCGCCCTTTCATCTGCTTACAAATCACGCAAAACCCCGGTGCACCACGCCCCGTGGCAGTGCGTTAACCTCCCAAGGCCAACAAAATACAAGTTTAGTCTTTGCTAAGCTTTTAATTTGTTGTACCTTTTGCCTACGTAAAATTTATAGAGGCGTCATGAGCGCCTGGTTTTCTACCCTTTGGAGGAAGTATATGCAGTTCACGACTAAACTCATTCCCCTCGCCATCGCGATCGCTTTCGCCGGCTCCGCCAGCGCACAGGAAGTCGTCCGCATCGGCCACGTCGGCCCGATCTCCGGCGCCAGCGCGCACCTGGGCAAGGACAACGAAAACGGCGCCAAGATGGCGATCGAGGAATTGAACGCCAAGGGCTTCACCCTGGGCGGCAAGAAGGTCAAGCTCGTACTGCTGACGGAAGACGACGGCGCCGATCCAAAGCAAGGCACCGCAGTGGCGCAGAAGCTGGTCGACGCCAAGGTTCACGGCGTGATCGGCCACCTGAACTCGGGCACCACCGTTCCTGCATCGAAGATCTACCACGACGCCGGCATCCCACAGATTTCCCCATCGGCCACCACGCCGCAATACACCAAGCAGGGCTTCAAGTCGGCATTCCGCGTCGTTGCGAACGACAACAAGCTGGGCGGCACGCTGGGCGCCTACGCGGTCACTAACCTGAAGGCAAAGAACATCGCCGTGATCGACGACCGCTCGGCCTACGGCCAGGGCGTCGCCGACGAATTCGTCAAGGGCGCGAAGAAGAAGTTCCCAGGCGTGAAAATCGTCGGCAAGGAGTTCACCAACCCGAACGCCACCGACTTCACCGCCATTCTCACCTCGATCAAGTCGAAGAAGCCTGACCTGATCTTCTTCGGCGGCATGGACGCAGTGGGCGGCCCGATGCTCAAGCAAATGAAGGCGCTGGGGATCCAGGCCAAGTTCATGGGCGGCGACGGCATCTGCACCGAAGCGCTGTCGCGCCTGGCTGGCGACGGCCTGGGCGAAGGCAATGTCACCTGCGCCGAAGCAGGCGGCGTCAAGGGCCCGCAGGAGAAGGTCATGTCCGACTTCCACGCGCGCTACAAGAAGCGCTACAACGTCGACGTCCAGCTGTACGCGCCGTACGTGTACGACGCAGTGATGGTGATGGCAACGGCGATGAAGAACGCCAACTCGTCCGATCCGGCCAAGTACCTGCCTGAGCTGCAGAAGATCAAGTACCAGGGCGTGACCGGCAACATCCAGTTCGACCCGAAAGGCGACATCAAGGACGGCGCGCTGACCCTGTTCACCTACAAGGGCGGCAAGAAGACCAAGATGGACGTCATCCAGTAAGCACATCACCCTCGCCGTTCCGGTTTTGGCCGGATGGCGAGGAAACGATGGACGTAAAAAAACGCGCCGATGGCGCGTTTTTTATTGGCTGCGGAAGATTACTTCTGCGCCAGGACCCACTTTGCCAGCGCCTTCGCCTCAGCATCGCTCACCTGCGGGTTCGCTGGCATTGGGACTGCGCCCCAAGCGCCCGAACCGCCCTTCAGGACTTTGGCTGCCAGTTTCGCCTCAGCGTCTTTCTGGCCGGCGTACTTGGCGGCGACGTCCTTGAACGCAGGGCCAACCAGCTTGTTCGCAACGGCGTGGCAAGCCATGCAATTTTTTGCCTTCGCCAGGTCAGGACTTGCCATCGCGCTCGACGAAGCCAGCGCCGACATTGCCACAACTACCAAAAGGGACCGTTTCATTTATTTCTCCAGATAACAAGAACATCAAGCTGCATTCTACCGCGTATTGCGCCAGCAAGTTCCGGCGCCCTTGTATTCCATAACGCCACCGTCCCGGCATCGGTTGACCACATGTTGCTTGTGGGACACACTATATTTACCCCTAAGCACGGGAAACTTGTAAGATGCAGCTAAGCAAAAAGGAGTTTTCACATGCCACTAATCATCCTCATCGTTCTACTCATTGGGCTGCGCTATTTTGAAGTGTGGCGTTTTGCCGAGCTGTCGTGGTGGTGGATTGTCGGCCTGATGGTGGTGGCGTTCATCTGGTTCGAGTTCATCGAGAAAATGCTCGGGCTCGACAAGAAGAAAGAACACAACGTCGACGCGCAGCGCCGCGCGGCCCGCGTCAAGCAAAGCTTCGACAAGACCCGCAAGTAACGTTTTCTAAATTCGGGGTCAGACCGGGTCACGTTGACCACCATATTCCGGAATATTCCGGAATATGGTGGTCAACGTGACCCGGTCTGACCCCGAATTTAGAAAACGTTACTTGCGGGTCTTGTCGAAGCTTTGCTTGACGCGGGCCGCGCGGCGCTGCGCGTCGACGTTGTGTTCTTTCTTCTTGTCGAGCCCGAGCATTTTCTCGATGAACTCGAACCAGATGAACGCCACCACCATCAGGCCGACAATCCACCACCACGACAGCTCGGCAAAACGCCACACTTCAAAATAGCGCAGCCCAATGAGTAGAACGATGAGGATGATTAGTGGCATGTGAAAACTCCTTTTTGCTTAGCTGCATCTTACAAGTTTCCCGTGCTTAGGGGTAAATATAGTGTGTCCCACAAGCAACATGTGGTCAACCGATGCCGGGACGGTGGCGTTATGGAATACAAGGGCGCCGGAACTTGCTGGCGCAATACGCGGTAGAATGCAGCTTGATGTTCTTGTTATCTGGAGAAATAAATGAAACGGTCCCTTTTGGTAGTTGTGGCAATGTCGGCGCTGGCTTCGTCGAGCGCGATGGCAAGTCCTGACCTGGCGAAGGCAAAAAATTGCATGGCTTGCCACGCCGTTGCGAACAAGCTGGTTGGCCCTGCGTTCAAGGACGTCGCCGCCAAGTACGCCGGCCAGAAAGACGCTGAGGCGAAACTGGCAGCCAAAGTCCTGAAGGGCGGTTCGGGCGCTTGGGGCGCAGTCCCAATGCCAGCGAACCCGCAGGTGAGCGATGCTGAGGCGAAGGCGCTGGCAAAGTGGGTCCTGGCGCAGAAGTAATCTTCCGCAGCCAATAAAAAACGCGCCATCGGCGCGTTTTTTTACGTCCATCGTTTCCTCGCCATCCGGCCAAAACCGGAACGGCGAGGGTGATGTGCTTACTGGATGACGTCCATCTTGGTCTTCTTGCCGCCCTTGTAGGTGAACAGGGTCAGCGCGCCGTCCTTGATGTCGCCTTTCGGGTCGAACTGGATGTTGCCGGTCACGCCCTGGTACTTGATCTTCTGCAGCTCAGGCAGGTACTTGGCCGGATCGGACGAGTTGGCGTTCTTCATCGCCGTTGCCATCACCATCACTGCGTCGTACACGTACGGCGCGTACAGCTGGACGTCGACGTTGTAGCGCTTCTTGTAGCGCGCGTGGAAGTCGGACATGACCTTCTCCTGCGGGCCCTTGACGCCGCCTGCTTCGGCGCAGGTGACATTGCCTTCGCCCAGGCCGTCGCCAGCCAGGCGCGACAGCGCTTCGGTGCAGATGCCGTCGCCGCCCATGAACTTGGCCTGGATCCCCAGCGCCTTCATTTGCTTGAGCATCGGGCCGCCCACTGCGTCCATGCCGCCGAAGAAGATCAGGTCAGGCTTCTTCGACTTGATCGAGGTGAGAATGGCGGTGAAGTCGGTGGCGTTCGGGTTGGTGAACTCCTTGCCGACGATTTTCACGCCTGGGAACTTCTTCTTCGCGCCCTTGACGAATTCGTCGGCGACGCCCTGGCCGTAGGCCGAGCGGTCGTCGATCACGGCGATGTTCTTTGCCTTCAGGTTAGTGACCGCGTAGGCGCCCAGCGTGCCGCCCAGCTTGTTGTCGTTCGCAACGACGCGGAATGCCGACTTGAAGCCCTGCTTGGTGTATTGCGGCGTGGTGGCCGATGGGGAAATCTGTGGGATGCCGGCGTCGTGGTAGATCTTCGATGCAGGAACGGTGGTGCCCGAGTTCAGGTGGCCGATCACGCCGTGAACCTTGGCGTCGACCAGCTTCTGCGCCACTGCGGTGCCTTGCTTTGGATCGGCGCCGTCGTCTTCCGTCAGCAGTACGAGCTTGACCTTCTTGCCGCCCAGGGTGAAGCCCTTGGCGTTCAATTCCTCGATCGCCATCTTGGCGCCGTTTTCGTTGTCCTTGCCCAGGTGCGCGCTGGCGCCGGAGATCGGGCCGACGTGGCCGATGCGGACGACTTCCTGTGCGCTGGCGGAGCCGGCGAAAGCGATCGCGATGGCGAGGGGAATGAGTTTAGTCGTGAACTGCATATACTTCCTCCAAAGGGTAGAAAACCAGGCGCTCATGACGCCTCTATAAATTTTACGTAGGCAAAAGGTACAACAAATTAAAAGCTTAGCAAAGACTAAACTTGTATTTTGTTGGCCTTGGGAGGTTAACGCACTGCCACGGGGCGTGGTGCACCGGGGTTTTGCGTGATTTGTAAGCAGATGAAAGGGCGGAGGCGCACTTCGTGCTTGTCCGCGCTAAGTAAAGACGGTGATAACCGCTACTTCTTGAGGGTCTGCAGATGCGCCAGTTCCTGTGCCACGGCCCTTACAACGATCTTCTGGATCGTATCCTGCAACCCCTGCTGGATCTCCGCCGTGAGGCCCGCAACCGCATGCCGCAGCACCTCCTCCATGCTGTCCTTGAGCCTCTGCTCCAGCACGAAATCGACCCGTCCCTGCAGCTGCTGCAAAATCCGCTCCGACAGCCGCCGCTCCAGCAAGGTCCACTCAGGCTCGGTCCACTGCTCGACCGCGCGCTGCTCCAGTTCCGCATGCAGGTCCTCCTGCACCGGCGCGGCCGCTGGCTTGTCCTCGAATACCTCGGTCAGCACCGGAATGCTGGCGTCGAACTGGTTGCTCATGACTGTCCTGCGACAAAATGGGTCAGTGGGTAGGATTGCTGTTTGTACGCGACATAGCGCTTTCTGCCCGCCGCCGCATCTTCTTCATCGACGGAGATAATCTCGAACACGCGCTGGAACCGGTCCACGTTCACCGGCACACGGCGCGTCAGGTTCACCAGCATGTCGGCGTGAGGCAGCTCGGCTTCCTCGTTGTCGGTAACGATGATCGGCGTCTGCGGCGCGAGCGGATCGCCCGCCATCACGTGCGGCAGGAAGTCGGTCTCGGACAGGTTCCACAGCGCGGTGTTCAGCGCCGCTGCCTGCGCCGCGTCCTCCGCCAGCAGCACCAGCTTGCCTTTCGCCGCGTAGGCCTTGCGCGCGAGCCGGCAGGCGTAGGTGAGCTTGTCCGGGATATTGGTATGGAAGTCGATGCGTGTCATGGGTCAGAATCGGAAGCCGGGCGGCGTATCAGGGTTTTTCTTGGGTGGGCGGGTAATGCTCTCGCGCGCTACATCAATCTCGGACTCCGCAACCGGCGCAGGCCGCGCCACCACGGGCGCCGCAGCTACCGCTTCAGGATGACGGTACCGCGCCGGCAACGTGCTCTTGGCAGGATAGGAAGCATTCGACAGCGCCGCATCCCACGCCTCTGGCTGGAACCCGAGCAGCTTGCTGCGCCCAACCAGCAGCAGCGGCATCTGCCCGTCGCTGCCGGCCTCCCTGACCTTCGCCTGGTCGGCAGCCGTCGTCACGGTCTTCTCTGAAAACGGAATGCCGCGCGCCTTGAGCAGCTTGCGGCCGTCGTCGCACGCCTTGCATTGGGCCATGGTGTACAAAGTGACGGGGGATGTACGCGCCGCGCGCGCAAGCTCGAACGGCAGCGCCACCAGCACCGCAGGCGCGCGATCGTACTGCTTGACCTCCGCCTGTTTGTTCGCAGGCGGCGTGTCGCTGTAATGGGTCACGCCTTTGGCATCGACCCATTTATAGATCTGCGCGCTGGCAGACGCCACGCACAAGAGCAGCGCGACGCCAAGCGGCGCCGCGCGAACCATCTTCACCACATTCATACAGTCTCCCGCAGCGCCAGGCCCGGTCAGGCCTTCATGCCGCTATGCCGCAACAGGGCGTCGATGTTCGGTTCGCGGCCGCGGAAGGCCTTGAACGATTCCAGCGCCGGGCGCGAACCGCCCATTGCCAGGATCTCTCGCTGGAAGCGCTTGCCGGTTTCTTCCGACAGTGTGCCGCCACCCGCTTCCACCGCTTCTTCGAAAGCGGCGTACGCGTCCGCGGACAAGACTTCGGCCCACTTGTAGCTATAGTAACCTGCGGCGTATCCACCTGAGAAGATGTGGCCGAATGAGTGCTGGAAGCGGTTGAACGAAGGCGGCATCATCACCGAGAACTTCTCGCGCACGTCGTTGATCAGTTCCTGCACGCTGCGCGCGCTGGCCGGGTCGTAGTCGTAGTGCAGGTGCATGTCGACCAGCGAAAACTCGACCTGGCGCAGCGTCTGCAGCCCGGACTGGAAGTTTTTCGCAGCCAGCATCTTGTCGTACAGCGCGCGCGGCAGCGGCTCGCCCGTCTTTACGTGCGACGTCATGTGCTGCAATACGTCCCACTCCCAGCAGAAGTTCTCCATGAACTGGGACGGCAGTTCGACCGCATCCCACTCGACGCCCGAAATGCCCGACACGCCCAGCTCTTCGACTTCGGTCAGCATGTGATGCAGGCCGTGGCCGAATTCGTGGAACAGCGTAGTCACTTCGTCGTGCGTGAACAGCGATGGCTGCAGCTGGCCGTCGACGGTGGCCGGCGGCGTGAAGTTACAGGTCAGGTAGGCGATCGGGGTCTGCACCACGCCGCCGGTATCGAGCTTGCGGCCGCGCGCGTCGTCCATCCAAGCGCCGCCGCCTTTGCCGGCGCGGGCGTACAGGTCGAAATAGAACTGGCCGACCAGCTGGCCGTCACGCTCGATGCGGTAGAAGCGCACGTCCGGATGCCATACAGGCGCGGTGTCGGGCTTGATCTCGACCGAGAACAGGGTTTGCACGAGGTGGAACAGGCCGTCGATGACTTTCGGCTCCGGAAAGTACTCCTTTACTTCCTGCGCCGAGAATGCGTAGCGCTGCTCGCGCAGCTTTTCCGATGCGTAGGCCACGTCCCAGGCTTCGAGCTTGTCGATGCCCAGTTCTGCGCGGGCGAACGCGCGCAGCTCATCCAGGTCGTTCTGTGCGTAAGGGCGCGCGCGGTAGGCCAGGTCCTGCAGGAATTCGATCACGTGCTCAGGGCTTTGCGCCATCTTCGGCACCAGCGACACTTCGGCGAAGTTGCGGTAGTCGAGCAGGCGCGCTTCTTCATTACGCAGGCGCAGCAAGGTCGAGATGTTTTCGCTGTTGTCCCATTTTTCCATCTCGCTGAAGAAGGTGCCCTGTTCCGACGCCTTGGTGGCGCTGGCGCGATAGATGGTCTCGCGCAGTTCGCGCTTGTCGGCGAACTGCAGCAGCGGGAAGTACGAAGGGAAGTGCAGCGTGAACTGGAAGCCCGCTTTGCCATCGGCTTCGGCGGCGGCGCGCGCGGCCTGCTTCACGTCTTCCGGCACGCCGGCCAGGTCCGCCTCGCTGTCGACCAGCAGCTTGTAGTCGTTGGTTGCGTCCAGCACGTTTTCCGAGAAGCGGGTCGACACGGCGGCCTGCTGTTCCTGGATTTCGGCGAAGCGCTCCTTGCGATCGGCCGGCAGCTCGGCGCCGCCAAGGCGGAAATCGCGGATCGCGTTGCCGACCAGTTTTTTGCGCGCGTCCGACAGCGTCTCGTATTCCGGGCTGGCCGCAATCGCCTTGTACTTGGCGAACAGCGCTTCATTCTGGGCCAGCGCGGTCCAGAACTCCGTCACCTTCGGCAGGTTTTCGTTGTAGGCGGCGCGCAGCTCGGGCGTGTCGGCCACGTTGTTCAGGTGGTTGACGATGCCCCAGGCACGGCCCAGGCGCTCGGTCGATTCCTCCAGCGGCACCACGAAGTTATCCCAGGTGACATGGTCGCTCGGTGCTTCGAGGCTGGTGACGACTTCGCTCGCCTTGGCGATCAGTTCATCGATCGCAGGCGTGACGTGTTCAGGCTTGAATTGATCAAAGCGCGGCAGGCCGGAAAAGTCGAGGAGGGGATTTGCGATAGTAGTCGTCATGTCATTTTCCAGTTCGTTGTTCGCGGCCTTGCCGCCTCAGTTTCATTCGTTAAGTTCGTTCCGCCGCTTCGACGGTGTTCATCAGCAGCATGGTGATCGTCATCGGTCCGACGCCGCCCGGCACCGGAGTGATGAACGACGCGACCTCGCGCACGGCGGCCGTATCGACGTCGCCGCACAGTTTGCCGTTGTCGTCGCGGTTCATGCCGACGTCGATGACCACTGCGCCCGGCTTGACCATGTCGGCGGTCAGCGTATTGCGGCGTCCGACGGCAGCGACCACCACGTCGGCCTGGCGGGTATGGTAAGCCAGGTCAGGCGTCGCGCTATGGCATATGGTCACGGTGGCGTTGGCTTGCAAGAGCAGCAGGCCCATTGGCTTGCCGACCGTGTTGCTGCGCCCGATGACCACCGCGTGCTTGCCGCGCAGGTCGATGCCGGTGCTTTCGATCAGCTTCATGCAGCCATACGGGGTGCATGGACGGAAGCCGGTCAGGCCGGTCATCAGTTCACCCGCCGACAGCACCGAGTAGCCATCGACGTCCTTGGTGGTCGAAATCGCTTCGATGACCTTGTGCGGGTTGATGTGCTTCGGCAGCGGCATCTGGACAAGTATGCCGTGGATCGACGGATCGGCGTTCAGCGAGGCGATGCGGTCGAGCAGGGCGGCTTCGCTCAGGTCGGCGTCGTACTTCTCAAGCACCGAGTGGAATCCGACGTCGCCGCAAGCCTTGACCTTGTTACGTACATACACCTGGCTGGCGGGATCTTCCCCTACCAGGATGACGGCCAGGCCGGGTTGCTTGCCTTTGGCCGTCAGCGCCGCGGCGCGCTGGCCGATTTCCGAGCGCAGTTGTTGGGAGAGGGCGATTCCGTCGATCAGTTGAGCAGGCATGATTGTCAATAGGGCAGGGAAAATAGCGATTATAAGGCGTGGCAGCTATCGGTGCCCTGACGCCAATACGTAGATTCCACAATGTGGAACGATCTTCCGCAATTTGAAAATGTTCAAGAGTGCTGTTAGAATTCCTCTACTATTTAATGGTATTTTTAGACACTTAGCAAAAACGTCCACCAGCGATCCCGCGATCGGGTAGGGCACCAACAAAGGAGACGCATTAATGTCAGCTCAACTCGACCAGTTGACGGCACAAGCCGCCAACGATCCGGACACGCTCGAAACCAGGGAATGGCTCGATGCGCTCGAAGCGGTCATCGAAAACGAAGGCCCGGAGCGCGCGCACTACCTGATGGAACGGCTGGTCGACCTGGCGCGCCGCCGCGGCGCCGTCATCCCGTTCTCCAGCAACACCGCATACGTCAACACCATCCCTACCCACCTCGAAGAACACTGCCCCGGCAACCTCGAATTCGAAGAGCGCCTGCGCTCGTGGATGCGCTGGAACGCGATGGCGATGGTGGTCAAGGCCAACCGCGCCGACGGCGACCTGGGCGGCCACATCTCGTCGTTCGCCTCGCTGGCGAACATGCTGGGCATCGGCTTCAACCACTTCTGGCGCGCTCCGAGCGAAGGCCATGGCGGCGACCTGCTGTACATCCAGGGCCACTCCTCGCCAGGCATCTACGCGCGCGCCTTCCTCGAAGGCCGCATCACTGAAGACCAGCTGCTGAACTTCCGCCGCGAAGTCGACGGCAAGGGCCTGTCGTCGTACCCGCACCCGAAACTGATGCCGAAGTTCTGGCAGTTCCCGACCGTGTCGATGGGCCTGGGCCCGCTGATGGCGATCTACCAGGCGCGCTTCCTGAAGTACCTGCACGCGCGCGGCATCGCCGACACCGAGAACCGCAAGGTCTGGGTCTTCTGCGGCGACGGCGAGATGGACGAGCCGGAATCGATGGGCGCGATCGGCATGGCCTCGCGCGAGCGCCTCGACAACCTGGTCATGGTCGTCAACTGCAACCTGCAGCGCCTTGACGGCCCTGTGCGCGGCAACGGCAAGATCATCCAGGAACTCGAAGCGGACTTCCGCGGCGCCGGCTGGAACGTCGTCAAGGTCATCTGGGGCCCGGGCTGGGACGCCCTGCTGGCCAAGGACAAGGACGGCATCCTGCAGCGCGTGATGATGGAAACCGTCGACGGCGAATACCAGAACTACAAGGCCAAGGACGGCGCCTACGTGCGCAAGCACTTCTTCGGCAAGCACCCGGACCTGCTGAAGATGGTCGCCAACATGACCGACGACGACATCTGGCGCCTGACCCGCGGCGGCCACGATCCGCACAAGATCTACGCCGCGTTCAAGAACGCGCAGGACAACAAGGGCACCCCGACGGTGCTGCTGGTGAAGACCGTCAAGGGCTTCGGCATGGGCAAGTCGGGCGAAGCGCGCAACACCGCGCACCAGACCAAGAAACTGGACGACGAGGCGATCCGCGAAATGCGCGACCGCTTCGCCATCCCGATCCCGGACGACCAGCTCAAGGACATCCCGTTCTTCAAGCCGGCCGACGATTCGCCTGAAATGGTGTACCTGCACGAACGCCGCAAGGCGCTCGGCGGCTACCTGCCGCAGCGCCGCGAGAAGGC
>DASWTB010000192.1:0-4971 GCA_036402315.1 Pseudoduganella sp.
GCCGGCAACAATGCGCTCGGCGTCGCCGGCGTGTCGGGCCAATCGAAAATCATGCCGTTGCGTATCGCTTACAAGAACGCGGCCGACGGCCTGTGCTATGCCTACGCCTCCACCATCGCTAATGGCGTGACCTACGCTGCCGACCACGGCGCGAAGGTGGTCAACGTATCGTTCACCAATGCAGCCAACAGCACCGCTGTCCAGAGTGCCGGTAACTACCTGAAGGGCAAGGGCGGCCTGCTGTTCGTCTGCGCGAACAACAACAACCGCGACGAAGGCTTCACCCCAAGCACCGCCCTGATTGCCGTGTCCTCCACCGACAGCGCCGACAACCGCTCCAGTTTCTCCAGCTATGGTGCCTTCGTGTCGCTGTCGGCGCCAGGCTCGAGCATCTACACCACCAACAAAGGCGGCGGCTACGGCGCCTGGAATGGCACCTCCTTCGCCTCGCCGGTAGCCGCTGGCGTCGCAGCCCTGGTCATGTCGGCCAACCCGTCGCTCACGGCTGACCAGGTGCAGAGCATCCTGTTCACCACTGCAGTCGACCTCGGTGCTGCAGGGCGCGACACCTATTTCGGTTACGGCCGTGTCAATGCGGCCGCCGCCGTATTGAAAGCCAAGGGCAGCACGGTGGTCGCAGATACGACCAAACCAGTGGTCTCGATTGCCGCTCCGCTGGGCAGCAGCACCGTCTCTGGCGTGGTGCCGGTTTCGATCAATGCAACTGACAACGTGGGCGTCACCCGTGTCGAGCTGAAGGTCAACAGCACCGTGATTGGTACGGATACCAGCGCACCATTCGCGTTCAGCTGGGATTCCAAAGGCGTGGTAAATGGCATGGCTTCGCTGACTGCGGTTGCTTACGATGCAGCGGGCAATGTAGCCGGCTCCGCCCCAGTGTCGGTCAACGTTGCAAACAGCACGACGACCGTCATCACGACCGATACAACTCCGCCGACGGTCCGTGTCACCAACCCAGTCGGTGGTCGGGTCAACGGTAATGTAAGCGTGAACGTGAGCGCAGCCGATAACCGGCCTGCAAGCGAACTGGCTGTCTCGATCTACATCGACGGTATCCTGAAAGCGAGCGGTACTGGCAGCAGCCTGTCCTACAGCTGGCAGACTAATCGCGAAGCCAAAGGCAACCATACCGTCAAGGCGGTCGCCAAGGATAAAGCTGGAAACGCCTCAAGCTCTTCCGTCACTGTGACGAGGTAACATAAGAAAAACCCGCAGCGAGCTGCGGGTTTTTTTATTCGGGGAGAGGTCTAACGTTGGCGGCGGCGATAGGCCATCGCTGCGAAGCCAAGCCCAATCAGGGCCAGGGTGCCTGGTTCTGGAGTTGGATTACCGCCAGGACCGCCAGGATCCTCTGAGCAAGTCTGCGTCGTTGGATCAACCACGCAGTTTGCCGTGTACCAGCCGCTGTCCTCTTGATCTAGACCAATGCGCTGAACGTGGATGGCAGCACCAAAACCGTCGGGGTCGGACAAGGCGCTCTCGAACATGTCGAGGGTCAGTGCCGTGCTCGCGTTAATGCTGATCACAGACTGGAGACCTGCGGCAAGCTCACCACTGGAGAAGTCAATTTTAAAGTCGTACTCGCCAGTCCCGTCAGCGGTACATGGTGTGCACGATCCGTTGATTGTCTGAGCTGTCCAACTGCTGACTCCGCTCACGTGTGAAAAGTCACTCTCGTCGAGAACTGTCTGCGGAATAATATTGAAATACCATGCGGTGACGATCTTCAAGTCCATTTCAGGTGCAACCCAAAGTGTCATCAACAAGTCGCCAGCGTTGTTCGGGTCCAGCGCAAAGGTAGCCTTCGCAAATACAAAATCATTCGCAAAACCGAGATCCGGGCTATCTGCAGTCCGGTTGGGGTTGGTGAATTCATAGACCACGTCCGCTTGGGCTAGTGGCATTGCGGAAGCAAGGATCAGAGCAGCTGCACCCAACACTTTATTTAAGATTTTCATGGCATCCCCCGCCTGGTTGTAATGCCTAGATCTATGCATTAAGTGTGCCCAACAATCACAAGTAAATGGAATCAAACAGTTAACCTCAACCATACTGACTGCGCAGTCATCGGATGTAAAACTTTTCGACAGCAAGTCGATTAGGAGAAGAGCATTTTTATGAAACAAGCAACCGATTCTTAGCTTTCCCTTAGAGCGCTAACCACCCTTCGGTGCCTGCGATACAATGCGGTTGATATGACTGCTACTACCTTCCTGTTTGAAAATTCCTTTGCCGACTTGCCGCCGGCTTTCTACACACACCTGATGCCAACCCCGTTGCCGGCGCCTTACCTGGTCGCGGTAAGTCCTTCGGCTGCAGCACTTATCGGCATCGAAGCAGCGGCCCTGTCGACGCAGGAAGCAATCGAGATTCTGACGGGCAACCGCGTGGCAGAGCGTTCAAAACCACTCGCAGCGGTATATTCCGGCCACCAGTTCGGCGTTTGGGCCGGCCAGCTCGGCGATGGACGCGCGATCCTGCTTGGCGATATCGCAACAGACGAGGGACCAATCGAGCTGCAACTGAAAGGCGCTGGCATGACCCCGTACTCCCGCATGGGCGACGGGCGCGCCGTTCTGCGCTCCTCCATCCGCGAATTCCTGTGTTCCGAGGCCATGCACGGCCTCGGCATTCCTACTACCCGCGCCCTCTCGGTCATTGGCTCGGACCAGGGCATCGTGCGCGAGTCGATCGAAACAGCAGCGGTCGTGGTGCGCATGGCGCCAAGCTTCATCCGTTTCGGCTCGTTCGAGCACTGGTACTACAACCGCAAGCCGGAAGAATTGAAGCAACTGGCCGATTACGTCATTGAACGCTTCTACCCTTCCCTGCGCGACGAAGAAAATCCTTACGCAGCCTTGCTCGAAGAAGTAACCCGCCGCACCGCCCGCATGATCGCGCACTGGCAGGCCGTGGGTTTCATGCATGGTGTAATGAATTCCGACAACATGTCGATCTTGGGGCAGACCCTGGATTACGGCCCGTTCGGCTTCATGGATGGCTTCGACGCCAACCATATCTGCAACCATAGTGATGAGCACGGCCGCTACTCTTACGCCAACCAGCCCCAAATCGGCCACTGGAATTGCTACGCCCTGGCACAAGCCCTGCTACCGCTGATCGGCGAAGTGGAGCTGACCCAGGAAGCACTCGACGTCTACCAGCCTGAGTTCGCACGCCACATCGACAAGCTGCTGCATGACAAACTCGGATTGACGACGACGCAGGAGGGCGACCGTGAATTGCTCGACGGCTTGTTCGCCATCCTTCAATCCAACCATACCGACTTCACGATCTTTTTCCGCCGCCTGAGCGGCCTGCGTGCCGGCGGCCCCGAAGGTGACGAACCGTTGCGCGACCTGTTCATTGACCGCCCGGCTTTCGACACATGGGCGGAAGCGTACCGCGCGCGCCTGCGCGCTGAAAACAGCGACGATGTCGCAAGAAAACTTGCGATGGATCAGGTCAACCCCAAGTATGTACTGCGAAACTATATGGCCCAAGTCGCCATCGAAAAGGCGCAGAATAAAGACTTTTCCGAGGTTGAACGCCTGCTGGCCTTGCTCGAGCGTCCGTTCGACGAGCAAACCGAAAATGAACAATACGCAGGCTTCCCGCCAGACTGGTCCAGCCAGTTGTCGGTGAGCTGCTCTTCGTGAGATACCCAAAATGAGCGACAAAGTAGTCAAGACCGACGCGGAATGGCGCGCCCAACTCGATCCGATGGAATACCAGGTAACCCGCCATGCCGCCACCGAGCGGGCTTTTACCGGCAAATTCTGGGATCACCACGAACATGGCATCTATACCTGCGTGTGCTGCGATACGCCGTTGTTCGAATCGGATGCCAAGTTCGACTCAGGCTGCGGCTGGCCAAGCTACTTCAAGGCCCTCAATCCGGCCAATATCATAGAGAAAACGGACCGCTCGCATGGTATGCTGCGCACCGAAATCATCTGTGCAGTATGTGATGCCCACCTGGGCCACGTCTTCCCCGATGGTCCTCCGCCGACCGGGTTGCGCTATTGCATTAATTCGGCCGCGCTGCGCTTTGAACCAAAACCTTAATAAGATGAAGATTATTTTTGACCTGTTTCCGCTGATCCTCTTCTTTGTCAGCTACAAATTTGCCGGCAGCCATCAGGAAGCTGCGCACACCATGCTGAATACCCACCTTGGCGGTCTGGTCTCCGGCGGCGCAATTCCGGCATCCCAGGCGCCGATCGTGGTTGCCACCATCGTCGGCATTATCGGCACGGCTGCACAAGTGTTATATCTATTGGCTCGCCGCAAGAAAGTCGATGGTGCACTATGGGTTTCCCTTGTAGTGTTTATCGTATTCGGCGGCATGACCATCTATTTCCATGACGATGACTTTATCAAATGGAAGCCGACCATTATCTATTGGCTGCTCGCCACCGCAATGCTGGTGGCTTACCGCTTCTTCGACAAAAACATGATCCGCCTCGCAATGGAAAAGCAGGTACAACTGCCCGAGCATGTCTGGGTGCGCCTGCACTTCATGTGGATCACTTTCTGGCTGGTGTTGGGTTTCGTCAACCTGTTTGTCGCCTTCGTCCTGTTCAAGTCGGATAACGATGCCTGGGTCAACTTCAAGGCTTTCGGCGTTACCGGCTTGATGCTGGTGTTCTTTATCGCACAGGCTTTCTATCTGTCTAAACATATTAAGGATGAAGCATGAGCGACCCGCGCCTGGCCAAGATTCGCGCGCGCCTGGAAGCAGCGCTGGCCCCGTCGGAAATCGCGCTGGACGATGAATCCGCGCTGCATGCCGGCCATGCCGGTGCAGCCTCCGGCGGTGGACATTACAGATTGAAAATTGTCTCTGCTAAATTCGAGGGTGTGAAACTCGTCATGCGCCATCGTCTGGTGTATGATTCCGTGCACGATATGATGCATAAAGAAATTCATGCATTGGCCATTACCGCA
>DASWTB010000193.1:0-8196 GCA_036402315.1 Pseudoduganella sp.
CTCCACGCTTCCTTCCCACGGTCAGTCACCTTTCCGCAGTTGCGTTTCACTTCGTTCGCTGTGGTCAGCTTGCGGCGGGACTTTCACCCGCAGGAGTGCGCCCATGCTGGGCGCACAAAGAAAAAGCCCCTGAAAATCAGGGGCTTAGTCTTGGTTTAATGCCGAGTGCTGCGCGGTGCAGCCAGACGGGAAATTATTCCCACTCGATGGTTGCTGGCGGCTTGCCGCTGATGTCGTACACCACGCGGTTCAGGCCACGCACCTCATTGATGATACGGTTGGAGACCTTGCCCAGCAACGAGTGCGGCAGGTGCGCCCAGTGCGCGGTCATGAAGTCCTGGGTCTGCACGGCGCGCAGGGCCACGACGTAATCGTAGGTACGGCCATCGCCCATCACGCCCACCGATTTCACCGGCAGGAAGACAGCGAAAGCCTGCGAGGTTGCGTCGTACCAGTTCTGCGGAGCATCCTCTCCGGCCATGACAGCGCCTTCGTACGGCGTGTTGCGCAGTTCTTCGATGAAGATGGCGTCGGCGCGGCGCAGCAGGTCGGCGTATTCCTTCTTCACTTCGCCCAGGATGCGCACACCCAGACCTGGACCCGGGAATGGATGGCGGTACACCATCTCGTGCGGCAGGCCCAGCGCCACGCCCAGCTTGCGCACCTCGTCCTTGAACAGTTCGCGCAGCGGCTCGAGCAGCTGCAGCTTCATGGTCTCCGGCAGGCCGCCCACGTTGTGGTGCGACTTGATGGTCTGGCCTTTCTTGCCCTTGCCCGCGGATTCGATCACGTCAGGGTAGATGGTGCCTTGTGCCAGCCACTTGGCGTTCACCAGCTTGGCCGATTCGGCCTGGAACACCTCGACGAACTCACGGCCGATGATCTTGCGTTTCTGCTCCGGGTCGGTCACGCCGGCCAGGTGGCCCATGAACTGTTCGGTCGCATCGATCTGGATCACTTTCACGCCCAGGTTCTTGGAGAACATGTCCATCACCATCTTGCCTTCGTTCAGGCGCAGCAGGCCGTGATCGACGAAGACGCAGGTCAGCTGGTCGCCAATGGCGCGATGGATCAGCGCAGCAGCCACGGACGAATCGACGCCGCCGGACAGGCCCAGGATCACTTCATCGGTGCCGACTTGGGCGCGGATCTTCTCCACTGCTTCGGAGATGTAGTCCGGCATGTTCCAGTCGGCCTTGCAGCCGCAGATCTCGTGCACGAAGCGGCCCAGCATGGCCTTGCCCTGCACGGTGTGGGTCACTTCAGGGTGCCATTGAACGGCGTAGAACTTGCGGTCTTCGTCGGCCATGCCGGCGATCGGACAGGACTCGGTGGACGCCATCAGCTTGAAGCCGGCCGGCATTTCCAGAACCTTGTCGCCGTGGCTCATCCAGACCTTCAGCATGCCGTGGCCCTCGTCGGTGACGAAGTCGTTGATGCCGTTCAGCAGCGCGGTGTGGTTGCGGGCGCGCACTTCGGCGTAGCCGAATTCGCGCACCAGGCCATTTTCCACTTTGCCGCCCAGCTGCGCAGCCATGGTCTGCATGCCGTAGCAGATGCCCAGCACCGGCACGCCGATTTCAAACACGGCTTGCGGCGCGCGTGGGGAATCGCCTTCCAGCGTGGAGTTGTGGGAGCCGGACAGGATAACGCCCGATGCGCCGTAGTTGCGAATGAATTCGTCGTCTACGTCGTACGGGTAAACCTCGGAGAACACACCCGCATCGCGCACGCGGCGTGCGATCAGCTGGGTCACCTGGGAACCGAAATCAAGGATGAGGATTTTTGAGTGCATAGCGGGGGCAAAAAAAAATTGCGGCGTCACTTGGACGCCGCCTTGCGGAGTTTCTTATTCGGAGCGGTAGTTCGGCGCTTCTTTGGTGATCTGAACGTCGTGCACGTGCGATTCGCGCATGCCGGCCGACGTGATCTCGACGAATTCTGCTTTTTCCTTCAGCTCGTCGATGGTGGCGCAACCGCAGTAGCCCATGGACTGGCGCACGCCGCCCACCAGCTGGAACAGGATCGCCAGCACGGAACCTTTGTAGGCCACGCGGCCTTCAATGCCTTCCGGTACGAACTTGTCCTGCTTGGCGCTGGCGTCCTGGAAATAACGGTCAGCCGAACCATCGGCCATCGCGCCCAGGGAGCCCATGCCGCGGTAGGACTTGTACGAACGGCCCTGGTACAGGATCACTTCGCCCGGCGCTTCTTCGGTACCGGCGAACATGGAGCCCATCATCACGGTGGATGCGCCGGCTGCCAGTGCTTTCGAAATGTCGCCCGAGAAGCGGATGCCGCCGTCGGCGATACATGGAACGCCCGTGCCCTTCAGCGCTTCGGCCACGTTCGAGATCGCGGTGATCTGCGGAACGCCCACGCCTGCAACGATACGGGTGGTGCAAATAGAGCCTGGGCCGATGCCGACCTTGACTGCGTCCGCGCCGTATTCAACCAGCGCTTTCGCTGCAGCCGCGGTGGCGATATTGCCGCCGATGACGTCAACGTGCGGGTACTTGGTCTTGATGTACTTCACGCGGTCCAGGATGCCCTGGGAGTGGCCGTGGGCGGTGTCGACCACCAGCACGTCCACGCCTGCTGCCACCAGCAGGTCGATACGCTCTTCATCCTTCGCACCGACGCCGACTGCCGCACCAACCAGCAGCTTGCCGTGCTGGTCTTTCGATGCGTTCGGGTGCTCGGTGGATTTCTGGATGTCTTTAACGGTGATCAGGCCGCGCAGTTCAAACGCTTCGTTCACCACCAGCACGCGCTCCAGGCGGTGCTTGTTCATCAGGCGCTTGGCTTCTTCGGTGTTGGCTTCTTCGTTGACGGTCACCAGCTTTTCGCGTGGGGTCATTTTGGCGCGCACTTCCGCGTCCAGCTCTTTTTCAAAGCGCAGGTCACGGTTGGTGATGATGCCGACCACTTCCTTGCCCTGCACCACCGGGAAGCCGGAAATACCATATTGCTCGGTCAGCTTGATCACGTCGCGGATCTTCATGTCCGGCGGGATGGTGATCGGATCGCGCAGCACGCCGGCCTCGAAACGCTTGACCTTCGACACTTCACGCGCCTGGTCTTTCGGCTTCAGGTTCTTGTGAATGATGCCGATACCGCCTTCCTGTGCCATCGCGATCGCCAGGCGGCTTTCGGTCACGGTATCCATTGCTGCGGACAGCAGTGGAATATTCAGGGAGATGTTGCGGGTCAGGCGAGTCTTGAGGGACGTATCCGCAGGCAGAATGTTGGAATACGCGGGGACGAGGAGCACGTCATCGAAAGTGAGTGCTTTTTGGAGCATACGCATAGTATGGCCTATAGGCGCAAAAGCAGATTATACAGGAAACATTCGCTTTCGTCTCGGCAATCATCAAACCGCTTTTCAAGGGACCGCCTGAGACAATCTGGTAGCGCTCTCATCAGCACAGCACCATGTTGCGGCGCACAATCCAATTTTCTTTACAAATTCTTGCACTCGTCTAAACTTGTCATCACTGATAGCGCTATCAGTCATTTAGGAGATTTATGAAGAACAAACCAAATTTGCGCTGGGTCGTCATGGGCGTCAGCGGAGCCGGAAAGAGCGAGATCGGCGCCCGCCTGGCCGCAGCGTTGGGCGTGCCCTTCCTGGAGGGGGACGGCTGCCATCCGGCGGAGAATGTGGCCAAGATGTCGGCCGGCATTCCGCTGAATGACGACGACCGCGCGGGCTGGCTGCAAACGCTGCGCAACGAAATCAGCGCCGCCCGCGAACGCGGCGAAGGCCTGGTGCTGTCCTGCTCATCGCTCAAGCGCCGCTATCGCGACCTGCTGCGTAGTGGCGATCCCGAACTGCGCTTCGCCCATTTGCATGGTGGGCGCGAGATCCTCGAACAAAGAATGCGCACCCGCCCAGGCCACTATATGCCGGCCTCGCTGCTGGATAGCCAGCTGCGCGACCTGGAACCACTGCAATCCGACGAAACCGGCGTGCGCCTCGACCTGACCCAGCCGCCACAACAACTGGTCAGCACAATCCTGCAAACCCTGTAGCAGCAAGCCTAAAATCAATACTGGAGACAGCATGAAGTCAGACATTACCACCAAGGTAGCAAAACGCCGCTGGGGCATAGGCGCCCTGCTCGGCATCGGCGTCCTGATTAACTATATCGACCGCATCGGCCTCTCCGTCGCCGCGCCTCAAATCCAGGAAGCGTTCAATCTCACGCCAGTCGACATGGGCCTTTTGTTCAGTGCCTTCGCCTGGTCTTACTCGCTGCTGCAAATCCCGGTCGGCATGGTGCTGGACCGCTTCGGCCCTACCCGCGTAGGCCGCTGGGGCGCCTTCCTGTGGGGACTGGCCTCTGTCATCACAGCCTTGTCCAGTGGCTTCGCCGGCATTTTCGCAGCTCGCGTCCTGCTCGGTATCGCCGAAGCGCCGGCCTTTCCGGTCAGCTCCAAAGCCACGGGCTACTGGTTCCCGCGTAGCGAGCGCGGCACCGCCACTGCAATCTTCGATGCCGCCGCCAAGTTCTCCAACGTGATCGGCGTGCCGCTGGTTGCCGTCACCGTGGTGGCCTTCGGCTGGCGCTGGGGCTTTGGGCTGACTGCGGTGCTGAGCTTCAGCTACTTCTTCGCCTTCCTGCTGCTCTATCGCGATCCAAGCGCCGATACCAAATTGAGCAAGGCCGAACTCGAATACATCCAGCGCGGCGGTGCGGCGCCGGAAGGTCCTGCCGAAGGCGGTGCGGTCAATATGCTGGGCTACCTGCTCACCAAGTCCAAAGTATGGGGCCTGACCATCGGCTTCGCTGCCTATGGCTATACCTTCTACCTGTTCCTGACTTGGCTGCCAGGCTACCTGGTGCAGACCATGCACATGAGTATCATCAAGTCGGCAGGCTTTGCCGCCATCCCATGGGCGGTGGCGACCGTGACCGACCTGATCGTCGGCGGCTGGCTGATCGACCACCTGATCGCTAAAGGCAAGAACGAATCCACCGTGCGCAAGAGCGTGCTGGTGATCGGCATGTTGTTCGGCCTTGCAGTCTTTGGCGCGACCCAGACCACCGATCCGGCCTGGGCGATTTTCTGGATTTCGATCGCACTGGGCGGACTGGCTTCCGCAGCACCGGTTGGCTGGTCGCTCCCCTCGCTGATTGCGCCAAAAGGCGGTGCCGGCACGGTCGGCGGCATCATGAACTTCGCCAATAACCTGATGGGCGCTGCCGCCCCTATCGTCACCGGCATGATCGTTGGCGCTACCAACTCCTTCGCCAATGCCTTCATGGTAGCTGGCGTGATCCTGCTGGTGGGCATTGTGTCCTTCGTCTTCGTGCTCGGAAAAATCGAACCGCTGCCTGACCCTGCCCCGCGTGGCAGCACCGTGCCTGCATAAGCCGCGCCACTTAATTAACACCGGAGACAAAATGATCAAACGCATTACTGCGGTGGCGGCGCTCGCCCTTACCGCTTGCAGCAGCGCTGCACTCGCACAAAGCAATGTCGCTTTTTACGGCGTGATGGATCTTGGCATTTCGCAGGACCGCGGCGGCGTGGCCGGCACCTCAACCCGCGTCACCAGCGGCATGGCGACCCAGAGCCGTTGGGGCTTCAAGGGCAGTGAGGACCTGGGCAACGGCGTGTCGGCCTTCTTCGTGATCGAAGGCGGCATCCACGGCGACGTTGGCAATTCGACCCAGAACAACACCCTGTTGGGCCGCACCAGTATCGTCGGCCTGCGCAGCGCGAGATTCGGTTCGGTGTCCATCGGCCTGCAGGATACGCCGCTGTTCACCACGCTCAACACGGTGGTCGACCCGCTGCGCAACGGCATCGCGCGCTCCAACAACCTAATGCCATCGACCGGCTTCCGCGCCAGCAATTCGGTCCTGTATCGCACTGCCGACTTGAATGGCTTCAGCGCCGACTTCTTGATGGCGGCCGGCGAAGTGGCGGGCGACAGCGGCGCCGGCCGCGCACTGGGCGCCTCCGTCGGCTACGCCAAAGGCCCATGGAACATAAGGCTCGCCTACCATAACCGCAACAACGACACCGCTGTTTTGAAGAACACCAATAGCGGGCGTAATTTCCTGCTGGGCGCAAACTACGACTTCGAAGTGGCCAAGGCCTGGTTCGGTTTCGGTGTCGACAAGGGACCGAACAGCGCGCCGTACAACAGCTCCGGCGCACCGTTCGGCGGCACGGCGCCAACGCCGTCGACCGACAGCCGAGACCTCCTGCTGGGCGTTTCAGTCCCGTTTGGGCCGCACACCGTGGTGGCGACCGCCATCCGCAAGGATGACCGCAGCGTGCAGAACCAGGATGCGCAGCAGTATGCGCTGGCCTATATGTATGCCTTCTCCAAACGCACCGACGTCTATACTTCCTATGCCCGCATCCGCAATCACAATGGCGCGGGGTATACCGAGGGCAATAGTGAAGAACCGGGCCTGGGCGACCGCCAGTTCACGATCGGCTTACGCCACCGGTTCTGATGCGCAGTCAAGTCGACGATTCTTTTGGGAAATAAATTTGACAACAGGGGGATTTCGGGGTGAAATGTGCATTCTCACCCAAGGAAATCTCCCTATGAATCAACGTATTACCCGCCTGGCGCTGGCAACGGCGCTGATTGCCTGCACTTCCCTTGCTCAAGCGCAGTGGGTGTGGGTGAACGATAAAGGCGTGAAACAGCTCTCCGACCAGCCACCACCGCCAGGCACGCCACCAAATCGCATCCTGAAGGCTCCCCGTGGTGCGGCAGCAGCCGAACTGCGCAAGGAAATGGCTGCGCCACAAGCGAATGGCGACGAAGCACCAGCCGCCGATGAGAAATCAGCACCAGCCAAACCTACGTTGGCTGAACGCAACGCCGAATTCAAGAAGCGCCAGCAAGAAACTGCGGCGAAGGCTGCCAAAGCGGAAGAACAGGCCAAGCTCGACGCTGAGAAGAAGAAGTACTGCGCCGATGCCAAGAGCAATATCGGCATGCTGGAAAGCGGCGTGCGTGTTTCCGAAATGGGGCCGAACGGTGAACGCAGCTACATGTCCGACGAAGCCCGCGCACAAAAAATCAAGGAACAGCGCGAGTCCGTGAACAGCATGTGTAAATAAGCGGGAACCTGCGTTGCCGGGCGTGGTCTAAGGGTGCGTGGAGAGGGATCAACGCACCGGAGGCGACTATGAACGGCAATGAACCTGCGCAGCACCCTGACCTGTTTGACCACGAGCGCCGCATTACGCGACTTGAAGAGGCCGTAACGCACGTTCGAGTTGCACTCGAGCGTATTGAGAACGAGCTCAAGGAACTTGGGATCGAAATGCGCAGCGAGAACCGAGCGCTTCGAGAGGCCATTGATCGCAACTTCGAAGCACTGCGGCGAGAATTCCACCGCGACCGCCGTTTCTCGGCAATGGTCTTCCTGACGACCCAACTGGCTGTAATCGGTGCCCTGCTGCGCCTGGCCGGAGTTTTCTAAGGCTTCTTTGCCCGGCGGCGCCGGGCATCTTTCGGGTCGGCGATCAATGGCCGGTAGATCTCGACCCGGTCGCGCGCGCGCACCACGGTATCCAGCGTTTTCTTCTTGCCGTAAATCCCAACCGGCATCGTCACCAGGTTGATCTCAGGCGCCTCCTGCAGGATGCCGCTGATCTCGATTGCCTGGCCGATGGTCGTGCCCTCGTCCACTTCCAGCGCGTACAGGATGGGCTGCGAAGCCGGCGCATAGCACACCGTAATCTTGATACGTTCAGCCATAGACGGTCTCGGCACGCTTGCAGAAAGAATCGACCATGCTGTTGGCGATCATGCCAAACACCGACCCAATCACCTGTTCCAGCAGCTTGCTGGAAAACTCGTAGTGCAAGTCCAGTTCGACCTTGCACGCATCTTCACGCAAGGCTTTGAAAGTCCAGGTACCATCGAGGGTCTTGAACGGGCCATCAACCAGCTTCATGCGGATTTCGCTGAACGGAGCATTGGTGTTCGACGTCGTGAAATGCTGCTTAACACCATGAAAATTAATCCCAACGCTGGCCACAACATGGTTTTCACCCCGTTCGCGGACATCAACGCCGCCACACCAGGGCAAAAATTTGGGATAATCCTCGACCTTTGCCACTAAATCAAACATTTGCTCGGCGCTGTATCCCAGGAATACCGACTTGTGCACTACTGCCATTGAGTAACCGTTTGCTATGATGTTGTCCAAA
>DASWTB010000194.1:0-9586 GCA_036402315.1 Pseudoduganella sp.
CGGGCCTTGCGTGCGGCGATCGGCAGGATGGCCCAGCTGCGCTTCATTGACGACAGGGCGCTGGCCCTTGGCAGTGCGGCAGCGCGCCTGGCGGGGCAAGGCAGGCTGGGCCGCCGGCTGGCGGCCCAGGTGGACCTCGGCCGCTCCTTGCTGAACATGAATCGCGGCATCCCCGATGGCCGCTTCCTGGCGGGGGCTTACTGGCGCCGCCGTGGCGGCCTGCCGCCCGGTTTCCCGGCCGGCGCCAATCCGGCACGAGACGGCTGCGGAATGATGTGGCTGGCGCCCGTGCTGCCGATGCGCGGTGCCGATCTGTTGCGCGTGCACGCGCTGGTGGAAGCGGTGTTTGCAGCGCACGGTTTCGACTTGTTCGAAACCTTCAGCATGATCAACGAGCGCGTGCTGGGTGGCGTGTTGACCATCTGCTTTGACCAGGAGGATGCGGCGGAAACCGCGCGTGCCAGGCTGTGCTACGAGGCCGCGTTCCAGCGCTTGATGGGAGCCGGCTACATTCCTTATCGCGTAGGCCCGCATTCGATGGCTGCGCTGGACAGCGGCCATGACACTTACTGGAGCACAGTGGCCCGCATCAAGGCCGCCCTCGACCCGCAGCACATCATCGCCCCGGGCCGCTATCAACCGCGCTGACGGCGCCGCATCAGCAGCATCATGGCGGCGCCAAGCGGCAGCAGGGCGAGCGATGGTGGCTGTGCCAGTCTGACCTGGGCCATCACCGGGGCGGACAGGCGCGAGACCCACCCGTTCTGGCCAATCGCGCTCAGGGCCAGGATGCTGGTCATGGTGTTGGTGCCGTAGAAGTCGGCCCCCGCCTGCTGCGAGCCGTTGCTGAAGTAGGCGCAGGCCGGGCCGCCTGCACAGCGCGCAAGGTAACTGCCAAAGCCGGAAGACGGCGATGCGGCGCTGCTCAATTGCTGGTACAGCGTGACCGGCGCAGGCCCCGCTGCAGCACTCGACAAGCCCGGCACGAATTCCCAGCGCATCAGCAGCGCGCCGTCAGTCAGGCCGCCAAGCCGGTCAAAGCCCTGGCGTTGCGATGCCTTGATGCCGCCAATGCCGAAGCCGGGATTGCTGCCGCCGCTCAGTCTATCGAGGTAGAAGTCGAGGTGGATCTTGCCGTCGCACCCAAAGTCGCGGTGGGTGCAGCCAGTCCCCAGGACCTGGTGCGACGACGAGCCAGCGATGGCGAGCACGCCGGCGTCGCCGGCGCCGTACAGCATGAACGATATGCTCTGGTTGTCCTGTCCGCTGCGCCAAAGCTGCTTGGCCGGATTGCCGAGTTCATGGATGCCGGTCAGGTAGCCAGCGCCGAAGCTGGACTCGCGGATGCCCGGCCCGCCGCTATCCGCGCTGCGCGCCAGGTAGCCGCTGATGGTGATTTCGACGGCCCCCGGCGCATGCAGCACGAATGGGGCGAGTGGGGTGGCGGAGGCCGGTCCGCCGATCGCCAGGGCGGACAGCCAGGCAGCGGCGCTGCAAAGTACGCTCTTGAACATGGTGGGCTCCCAGTGGTGGATATGGCGCATGCTGCAAGGATTGCGCCAGCGCCCATGCAAGGGCTGGCAGGCGCTTGTGTCAAGAGCGCCGACAACTTACAGCTTGGCCAGCAGTCCTTCGACTTCGGCCCGATGGGCAAAGCCCTGGACGGCCAGCAATTGCTCGCACTGGCGGCGCGCCGCCCGCTTGTCGCCGCTGCGGAACAGCGCATGCGCATAATGCAGGCGGATATCGTTGGCAGCCGGCGCCGTTTCCAGTGCCCGCTTGAGCAAGGGCAGGGCACGCGCCGGCTTGCCGCTCTCGGCAAGCGCCCAGGCGAAGGTATCCGCCACGGCAGGGTTGCCCGGGGCGAGCCGGTAAGCCCGCTCGGCCGGGCGTACCGGATCGCCGTCCCCGGCTTGAAGCAGGGCCCACGCCAGGTCGTTCAAGGCCAGCACATTGTCGGGATCGCTTTGCAGGATCACTTCATACTCGTGCCGCGCGGCGCCAAACTGTGACTGCTGCAGCAGATGGCTGGCGAAGTACAGGCGGGTAGGCTGATCGGCAGGGTGCTGGCCGAGCCAGTCGCGCAGGCGCTGGTCCGCTGCCGCCGCCTTGCCGGCGGCATGCAGTGCGCGGTGCAGGGCAATCAGCAGAGGACCGCTGCGCTGCAAGCCAAGGGCCCGTTCATACTGCAGCACGGCATCGGCGGCCCTGCCTTCCTCCAGCAAGGTATCGCCTTCGAGCTTGAAGCCGATGCCGGCAGAGGGCTGCCGTTGCTGCACCGTCCGCGCCAGCTTGCGCGCCTCGTCGAAGGCACGATTGTCGAGCAGGAGCGCACTGGCCAGCACCAGCGCATCTTCGCGGGCCGGAGCGAGCGTGATCGCCTTGCGTGCAGCCTGCAAGGCCGCAGCTTTTTGCCTGAGTGCGAGTGCAGTGCGTGCGATCCGCAGCTGCACCTCGGTTTCCGCAGGGCGAAGCAGCGCCAGCTTTTGCAAGCTGTCCAGTGCTTGTGCATGCTGGCCAGCGGCGGACGCGGCCTGGGCCAGCAAATCCAGGCTGGCCGGTTCGTTGGGGTGAAGCGCTTGCAGGCGCTGAGCCTGCTGGACTGCCTTGCCAGCCTGGCCAGCGCGCAGCTGGAGCAGCACCAGCATCTGCACCGGGGCCACTGCGCCCGGAGCGGCGGCGATGGCCCGTTCCAGCCAGCCGGAAGCTGCCGGAACATTTCCCAGCTTCGCTTCCAGCTTGGCCAGCGCCATCAGCAAAGGCTGGCTGTTGCGGTCATGCTCGAGCGCGGAGAGATAGCGCTGGCGCGCCTGCGGCGCCTTCTTTTCCAGCCAATCCAGCTCGGCCAGGTTGTCCAGTGCAGGCAGATGGGCCGGGTCGAGTTCGAGGGAGCGCGCAAACGCCTGGCGGGCGCCCGCCAGGTCGCCGCTCGCCAGCAGCACGCCGCCTTTCAGGTTCTGCACGGCGGGGTTGTCACCTTGGGCCTCCATCTGCCGCACCTGTTCCATCGCCCTGGCGAAGTTGCGGTTGCGCAGATGGGTCATGACCAGCAAGGATGCGGCGCGCGTCGCCGCCGCGCCGTCCTTTTGCGTGGCCTGCTGCAGCGCTTCCACCGCGCGCGCATTCTGGCCCTGGCCAAGCAAGCTCAGGCCGTTGGCGGCAAGCAGGCTGCCGGATTCCGGCGCCAGGCTGCTGGCGCGGGCGAACCAGCGCGCAGCCAGTTCATGCTGGCCGGCGCGCATTGCCGCTTCGCCACCCAGGGCAAGCAAGTCAACCGCCTGCGGGTGTTCCGCAATGGCCGGCTCCAGCAAGGCCAGCGCATCTTTCACTTTTCCCTCGCGCAGATCGCACTGGGCTTGCAGGCGGATCGCGAAAGGCTCCCTGGGTTCCGATTGGCGGTAGCGCAGGATGTGGGCGCGCGCCTGCGCCAAGGCGCCGGTCTCCAGTTCCACCGCGGCCGCCAACAGCATGCTGGGCAGGTGATCCGGCGCCGCGCGCAAGACCAGTTGCGCACGCTCCTGCGCGGATTGGTGCTTGCCTTCCGCCAGGTCGAGAAGCCCTTGGGCGTAGAGGATGACCAGGCTGGCCGGCTGGATCTTGCGCCCCGCTTCAAGTTGTTGCCGGGCCAGTTCCGGCTTGCCTTCGAGCAGGTGTACCGCAGCGATGTCCGCTAAGGCTTGCGCATTATTCTTTTCCTGGACAAGGATTGCGCGGTAAGCCGCCAATGCGCCTTGCAGGTCGCCTTTGATGCGCAACAGGTCGCCCCGGAAACGCAGCGTGTCGACATGGTTCGGCGCGGCAGCCAAGGCGCGCGTCACCGATTCGGCGGCTGCCGCCGTATCGTGGCGCAGCAAGGCCAGCCTGGCCTGGCCCAGGTGCGCTTCGACCAGCGTGGGGTCCTGGTGGAGGGCCTGGGTGTAAAGCTGGCCGGCATCTTCCGCCTTGCCGAGCCCGAGCAAGGCATGCCCGCGCCAGGACAGCACCGTCGGGCTGTGCGCCTCCGCCTGCAATTCATCGAGCAAGTCCTGGTAGGATGCCTGGGTGAGCATGGCCCGGACCAGGCGGGGCAGCAATTCCTTGCGGGGCTGGCCAAGCGCCAGTGCGCGGCGCAATTCCTTTTCGGCCGAAACGGCATCGCCCAGGGCCAGGTACAGCTCGCCCAACATACGGCGCGCCGCTGCATGGCCCGGCTCCTGTTGCAACAGGTTCTTCAGATGGATCACTGCAGCCCGATCCTCGCCGCTGCCATGCGCCTTGCGCGCATCGGCCAGCACATCGGACCCAGGCTTGATTCGCTGGCAGGCGAGCAGGCCGGCCAGCGCGATTGCAGCCGCAACGGTAATCGGACGAGACATGGCAAACTCCCAGGCTAGTGACGTTACCAGCGTAGGGAGCTGTCAAATCGGCTTCTTGATCGCGCTCAAGAAAGCGCGCGGAGAGGGGGATTATTTGGTGTGATGCTGGCTGGACAGTTGCACGTACAACGGCCAGGTAAAGGTGCCGTCGGCATTGGCAACCGTGGCGCTGGAGCGATAGCGGGTAGACAGATAGTCAACCGAAACGGCATCGCCAGCCAAGGCTGCCTTTTCGAGCAGGCGCATGGCTTCTTTGTGCTTTGCAGCATCCAGGCTATACAACAGGCCCAGTTCGCGGGCAGCAACTGGCGAGCCTTGCTCAACCCACTCACGCAGGCGTCGCTCGGCCGCCGCACCGCCGTGCTCGGCCAGTTTCTTCGCGACCGCTTCAACGACGGGGGCAGGCGGTTCGACATCTTCCTTGACTTGACAAGCAATTAACATGCCTACCATGACAAGAGTTGATGTCACGATCACTCCCGCCTTGTTGAATAGTTCCATATTTCTTATGTTTCCCAGAGAGGATGGCATTATATCAATTAATTGCCCCACGTCAAGGCGGGGGCAACTTTCAGGATTTTAAGAAACGCGCGTCGAAGCAGGCGCACGGCTCGCAACAGTGCCAAACCTGTAAAGTGTTTCCGATCATAACATGCGGGTATTGCGCCGCACCAAAAAGGCTGGGGTAACAGATGTAACCAAATGCTAGCGGGCGGCTGCGCGTCCGGCATGCTGGTCAAGCCACGCGCCTGCATGGTCATGTACCAGCTTCAATTCCCCCTCAAGTGCGGTGAAAAGCAGGGGGATTTCCACAATTCGGCCCTCTTGCAGGGCCAGTTCAAGTGCTAATGATGCTGCGACGAAACGTTTTGCACCGAGATTGCCGATCGAGCCGCGCAGGTTGTGCAGGATGCGGCGGGCTTCCATGAACTTGCCGTCCCGAATTGCTTCGCCGGCCAGGTTCAGTGGTTCCACCCCCGGACCGATGCCGTCGCGGACAATCTTGACCACCGTGTTCAAGGCTTTCTCGTCCTGGCCCATGTATTGCAGCAATTTGTCGACACAAAAAACCGCTTCATCCGGCGCGCTGGCATAACTCATATACAAGGTCTCCTTACACGCGGAACGTCCAATGGCGTCCCATCGCACTGTCGACCGCCTGCAGGCCGAAGCGTTCGGCAGCCCTGGTATGTTGCTTGATCAGGTAATACATATCGCTCAAGGCAGAACGCTGCTCGGCAAAATAGCTGTGGCCGATGAACCCGGTATCCACCTTGCTGGCGTCAATTGTTTCGACACCCTTTGCCACCACCAGGCCGGGCCCGCTTTCGCCGGCGCGCGCATAACCGTGCACGTTTTTCGACGCATGCAAGGCACTGTCCTCGGACGACGCATACAAAGTCAGCGGATTGGGCACGGCAGCCAGTGCCGGCATCAACTGCTGCCGGAACACATCAGCATCGATATCCGGCGCGGCCAGGATCACTTCCCGGATCCGGCCCGCGAGCTCGGGCCGGGCGGCCAGCACGCTGGCCGTCGCATGGGCCATCGCCCGGTTGCCCATGCTATGTGCGAGCAGGTAAACATGCTCGGCGCCCGAGTGCTGCAAGACGTCTGCCAGGAAGGTCGACAGGTCGGCCTGGGTCCACTCCACGTTGGCTTCATCCAATATATATCCTGACAGCCTGCCTTGCGAGGGCCAGCTGTAAAAAATCGGCGCGCCGTGGAAGCCAAGGTCATAGGCCAGCTGGCCGGTACGGCGTGCGGCATCCTCGAAACTCGTGCGGTAGCCGTGAATGAAGAGCAGGGCGCCGCGGCTGCCGTCGGCGGCCACGGCCTGCCGCAGTTCGTTGAAATAGCTGTCGCGTTCACTGACGTCGGCCGAAAGCAGTACCACATGCTGCTCGGGATCCTGGCGGAATTCCAGCCGCAACAGCGAGGGCGATTCCAGTTCCCCCATCCGATGGTCGCGTGGAATGCTGACTTCGCAGCTTCCATAGCGCAACTGGCCGCGTGCGCTGCCGAACTGGCGGGCAGGGTGGCGGTCGCCGCTCAGGTCGCGATCGGTGGCGAAGAAGACTTTCATCACTGCATGGTCGGGGGCGCCGTCCAGGCTGGCCTTTGCCGGCGTGCGTGCGCTGCGCCGCCGTTCCACCTCATCGATGAGATTGCGCGCGGCGGCGCGCAGATAACGGTCGCCCGCGAGGCCGGCGCCAGCCAGGGCATCGCTGAGTGCGAACTGGCGTGAACGCGAACCGGGATCTTCTTCCACATCGGCAATGGCATCGGCGACCGAAGGTGACTGGGCCGCCAGGCGGGACTTCAGCATCTGGTAGGCGGCACTGATGCCACCTTCGCCGGCACCTGCCGTCACTGCTGTCGTAATGACGTCCATGCTCTTCTCCTGGCTGATTAATGCATATCTGACCACACACGCAACGCCAAGTCCAGCGCCGCGTGAAACTAACGCTCAGGAGCCAGTTCAAGCCGGTTGATGCGGGCGGCCTTGTTGAAATCGATGGCGATGCGCAAGGCTTGCGGCTGGCATTTCGCACGGTACACGTAAAGCCGGTCTTCCCCATTGACGTTGCGCGAAAGCAGCTCAAGCGCCAGCGGACGGGGACAGCCTTTCATCAGTGCAGGCAGTCCTGGTGCGGCGAGGTAGCTGGCGCCGCGTTCGGTGAAGCGGTCCTGGGCCGGCTTGCCGTCGGCGACGCCTTCCAGGACTTCGGCCACCTGGGCCGTGACGTCGGGTTCAACGTCGGGAATCGCGGCGGCCTGCGCCACGCAGCAGTGGCAGCAAAAAAATAACAAAGTGTTCAATTTCACTGACGACTCCTTCTAACGTTGCGCGTGCGGTCTTGACTCAATTGTTTTGCGTCCTGAATGAAAAATCCACGCAAAGCAGCGAACTTTTCATCGTTATACTCGCCGCTCACGCAGTTGAGTGCTGAGCCCGGCGGGGCTTGTTGTTTCATCCAAAAATTACATCTATAACTGCCTCAGGAGAGATTTACAACATGCGCTACACAACCCGTACCACCATTGCTTCCATGGTCATGCTGGCCTGCGCCAGCCTGGCCCAGGCCGGTGAAAAAACCGTCGACAACCTGACCATCTTCACCAACACCAAGGCCGCTTCCGCAGAAGGCGTGCTGAAGGTTAACGCGGCACGCTACGGCCTGCCCGCCAACCTGAAAAACCTGGAGCTGGTCGAGGTCAAGGAGTCGCTGACCGCCAAGCACTACTATTACCAGCAAATGCTGCGTGGCCTGCCAGTGGACCGCGCCCAGATCGTCGTTTCGATCGGCAAGAACGGCGACCTGCAAAAGATCTTCAACGAAACCCGCCACATCTCGGCCAAGGCTGAAGCGGACGCAGTGAACCAACTGTACAACAAGTCGCAGATCAGCGCCGACGAAGCACTGGACAAAGGCTGGACCAATATGAAGGTGCAGCACAAGCTGGTGACCGTGCCTTCCACCGCGCTGGTGTGGGTGCCGACCAAGAATGGCGTACAACTGGCGCGCAAGGTCAGCATCGAAGCTGAAATGCCAACCGGCGGTTTCGTGCAATACCTGAACGCCCATGACGGCAGCCTGATCGATTCGTACACCACGTCGCTGCCGCGCACCAACAAAGGCGGCGAGCGCAGCATCGCCGCGCGCGCGGCAGCGCCGGGCCAGGTGCTGGACCGCAAGGCTGCCATCGAGGCCGCCATGGCCGAAGGCAAGGCCAGTGCCGGCGCCAGCAAAACCGGTACCACCGCTACCGCAGTCACCACCCTGGCAGCGTCCGGCATCAACGGCAGCGGCTACGCCTTCGATCCAGACCCGCGCACCACCCTGAATTCCGATGCGCTCACCGATACATCGTCGGCGGCGTCCTTCGATCCGGCATATTCGAACAAGACCCTGCGCGACCTGACCGTGACTTCCGGTGTCTACAAGCTGACCGGTCCTTACGTCAACATCAAGAATATCGAGGCGCCAAACACCGCGCCAAGCACCACCACCAATGGCGTGTGGACCGCAAAGCGCGGCAACAATGCCTTTGACGATACCAACGTCTACTTCCACCTGGACCAGAACCAGCGCTACATGCAGTCGCTGGGCTTCACCGGCAGCAAGGGCATTATCGAGCGCTCCTTCGACGTCGACACCGACGGCCTGAACGGCGACGACAACTCGCACTACAGCTATGGCGGCGCCAGCGACTACCTGGCCTTCGGTCACGGCTGCGTCAACGACAGCGAAGACGCCGACGTCATCCTGCACGAATACGGCCACGGCATCCAGCACAACATCAACTCGAGCTGGTCCGGCGGCGACACCGGCGCCATGGGCGAAGGCTTCGGCGACTACTGGGCGGCTTCGTACTCCTACAGCACCGCGAACGGCAAGACCTACCATCCTGAGTGGGCCTTCAGCTGGGACGGCCACAACTCGTGCTGGGCCGGCCGCATGCTGAACCGCACCGATGCCAAGTACAACAGCAGCAAGACCTATGGCGCCCACACCTCGGTCACCGAAAACGGCGTGACCTTCCAGTCCGACGAACTGTGGTCGGCGCCGCTGTACTCCTCGATGGTATCGCTGATCGCTGCCGGCAAGCCACGCGCCAACATCGACAAGATCATCCTGGAAGCGCACTTCGGCCTCGGCTCGAATATCAAGATGCCGGCGATGGCAACCGCGATCGTGAATGCGGCCAAGACCCTGTTCCCATCGGACCTGACCTATGCCAACACGTTCCAGGCCAAGTTCGAGGCGCAGAACATCCTGAGCGGCAGCACCTGCACTCCGGTCAATAAGCCCGAGACGGAAAGCAATAACACCATTGCGACCGCAAACGCCATCACCCAGACCTGCACCACGGTCAGCGCCAACATCAGCGCCAGCAGCGACGTCGACTACTTCGCCATCACCATTCCAGCCGGCAAGACACTGACCGCCACCATGACCCCGAATGCCACTTCGGACTACGACCTGAAGCTGTACAACAGCGCTGGCACCGAACTGGCGTCCAGCGTGAAAGGCACTGGCCAGGCTGATGTCATAACGCGCGCCAACACCGGCTCGACTGCTGTAACGTGGTATGCCAAGGTGTACTACTACTCGGGTGGCACTGGCGCGACCAGTGGCACCTACACCTTGAAAGCCTCCTGGTAATTTAAAGAGCGCCCCCGCGCTATGTACCGCCTGGCCCGTAAGGGCAGGCGGTTTTTTTTC
>DASWTB010000195.1:0-6189 GCA_036402315.1 Pseudoduganella sp.
TAGAAAGAAAAATTGGCTATGAACGCAGGACCGATGCGCGCATGAGCCCAAAAAAGCCGTTCATTGATGCGTCGGCGCGCAGGCCCCGCTGGAAGTAGTCGACCCACTGTTCCGCGATGCCGCCGGCGCATTTCTCCCGCATGACGCATGCGAACTTTGTTGCCAGCTCGTCGAATGAGGGCGGCCGCTCCGCGCTCCACCTTGGAAACTGGTGCGACGCCAGGAGCCGGCCGGACCGGGTAACGATGGCGACGTTGACGCTGTAGCTACCGGGGAAGGAGCGATCAAGATCTTCGTCAACAGTGAATTCGACAGCCTCGCTCAAGGCGGCCAGCAGGCTGTCCTGAAGCCGGGCGTCTTCAAAGCATTGCTGGCCGACTTCCGTTGTCGACGAGGCCGCCGCGGCGCAATAGGGCAGACTGTATTTCGCCTGGGTTCCAGTGAGGAAAGGTCCGCGCACCATGTACATGTCAAGAAACCTGGGGCCGCTGACCTGGATTCTGGCGATGTCCTTCACGTCGATGGCGTTTACCGAGACCATTTCGCTCACACCCTGAATCACCGGGTGAAGCCAGCGGCAGCAGGGATAGGGCTTGAAATAAGTCCGCTCAATCGCGAAGCGGCTGCCCAGCCCGTCAAGTACCTGGTGCGCCAACGATGCGGCATCGCCTTCCCAGCCCCAGACATGCGCTAACCCCTGCGGCCCCTCAAGCAGGTCCGGCGCGCCGCCGAAGCCGGCTTCGGCCAGCCGCGTGAAGTGGATACCGCAGAAATTCGGCCAGCCCGAGTACATGCTCTTGCTGTCGGAGCCGGTCAGGCCGGGGTGATAGGGCGCAACCGGCGCGAGGGATGATAGGGCCAGGGCTCGCGTTGTCTGGGCAGGAGACAGGCGCAGCATCCGTGACGCCCCGGCGACCGCGCCGAACACACCCATCATTCCCGGAAAATGCACTCCCCGTTCCAAGAGCGTCCTGGAGAACGGCCGGCTGACCCGGTCACCCACGTCGTATGCCGCGATGATGGATGCAATCACCTCGCCGGAAGTCCTGCCGCTGGTGCATTCCGCGATGGCGAGTATTGACGGGATGCATGAACTGCCCCAATGCCCGCCGAGGGTGTTGCCGTCGTCATACTCGGCTTCGTAGCCGTTGGCGCCGTTGACCATCGCCGCAGTTGCGGCGGACGCTTTTTGTGCGCTTCCCCAAAGAGTGCAAGCAGCAGCTTCCGGGTTTGCGTCTTGTGCATAGGCCCAGAGCTTCCTGGAAGCGGGACTGCCCAGCGCCGCGAAAGTTGAGGCGACAAGGTCCATGACAACCCAATCCACTCTTTGCAGGGCGGATGCGGGCACGTCGTTGGCGTCAATGCCAGCTGAGTATTCGGCCAGCCTCTGGAGAATCGAGGATGTTGTCATGTGTGGCGCAAGGCGGGAATCAAGGCGGCCTCAAAGGTCGAGAACCAGGCGGGGCGTCCTTGAGCGCGAGCAACAGGGAATGATGAACTTCCCCGAGCGTTGCTCATCGTCGCTCAGGAAATAGTCGAGGTGTTCTGCGACGCCGTCGAGGAGCGGCGTCATACAAGTACCGCAAACGCCCTGCTCGCAGGATGTTTCGACGTTGACGCCAACCCGCTTTAACGCCTGGACAATGGATTCATCCCCGTTCACCAGCACGCTGAGGGCGCTTCTTGCCAAGTGGATCTCGAAGCAGCCTGTGCTTGCCTGCGGCCCGGCGGGAGGCGAGAAATATTCATGGTGCAGGCGGTCGGGTGAGATATCCGCAGCTTTCGCTGCAGCTCTGGCGCCTTCAATCAGCCTCGTGGGCCCGCATACATAGAAGTGCGCTGAAGAACGGTTGGCGCGAAACAGCTCATCGAGCTGAAGGCGCCTGGGGCCGTTGGAGGAGGAGTAGAAGAATGCGCGGCCGCGAAAGCGCTCCTTGAGCAGCCGCTGCCTGAACGCCGCGTTGTCGCCGGTTCTGCTGGCATAGTGAATCTCGAACGGCGCGCCGTCATCGCACAACTGTTCCGCCATGCTGAGATGGGGTGTAATGCCTATCCCGCCTGCAACAAGAACTGACTTGTGGGTGCCCGGGTGTAGGGGGAAGTGGTTGCGCGGCGGGCTGATCTCCAGCATCGTTCCGGGGCTCAGCGCCTCGTGCATGGACTCGGAGCCGCCGCGCGAGTCCTGTGCGCGCAACACGCCGATCTCATACCGGTTTTTCTCGCGTGGCGCGTTGCACAGCGAGTATTGCCGCGTCGCGCCGCTGGGGGTTAGCACGTCAATGTGCGCACCCGCGGTGAAGGCGGGCAATGGCTCGCTGCCGGCAGGCCCGAGTTCAATCCCGCATATGTTCGCCGTTTCATTCCATTTGGCCGTTACGACTGCCCGGAGACTGCCCTGCATGGATTTCCCTGTGATCAGGTCGACTCCGTGGCTTTTTTGCCTGGAGCAATCACCGCCACTCCCTGGAAATCGCCGTACTCGACCCCCAGCGCTTCGGACATCTGCCGTTTGACAACGTCCGGTTGTCCGGCCTGCAGGTAAAAACTCGTCAGGAACGACTTGCGCCGCGGGTCCGCCATGATCTCGGCCGTGGTGAAGCCCTTCAGCGTGGTGTCGTGGTTTGCCATGGGCAAGACAACGCGGACATTTGCCTCCGGATCGCGGATAAGACCCTTGGGATCAGCTCCGTTCTCCACAGCCTCGATGTCTGCGAGAAAGCGCCGACGCATCATCACGATGCCTCGGTCGCTGGCGCCGAGTCGCTCCTTTGTACGGTCCATGACCGGCCCCTGTCCGACCCAAGCAATGAAATCCTGGTTGAGCACGTGGCTGGAGATCCACTCGCCGTTCCTATCCTTGATGGGGCCGTGCCAGGTCGGGATCGATGCCTGCACGAAAGGCTCCCGCTCCCTGGGCACATGGGTCAGCCGCCATGCGATGCTGAGCGTGTTCTCGTCGTCGATCGGGACGCGGAATTCGAAGTGATCGCCAAGGAAGAATCCGACGGGCCATAGCGCAACGCGTCCGATGGTCCAGAACGGATGCGAGTCGCTGCCGCCTTCCCGGATGCGCTTGTAGACAAACCCGTACTCGAACTCGTCAAAATCAAGCTTGATGTGCCGGGGACCAGGTTCGGCGCTGGCTCCCTGCCGCAAGCGGTTGTCCCAGTACTCGTGGTTCCACTCGAAGTGCACGGGATCAATGGAATTCTCCTGGCACTGCAGCCAGTTGCAGGGGATCTCCGAGATGATGATCTGCGTGAAGACGTTGGGCCGGGAGAACGCCTCCCAGTCGGGAAGGCAGGGCGCGGGCTGCGGTCCCATGTAGGTCCACACAAGGCCGCCCAGCGTTTTCACGGGATAGGACTTGATCTTGATGGAGGCTTTGGAATTTCTCTCGGGCGCGGTCGTGTCTTCAAACGGCTGCGCGACGCATTGGCCCGTGGCGTCAAAGGCCCAGCCGTGATAGCTGCAGCGTAAACCGCATTTTTCAACGATCCCAAAGGCGAGGTCGGCGCGGCGGTGCGGGCACTGCCGCTCGACCAGCCCGAAATTTCCGCTCAGATCCTTGTATAGGACAAGATCTTCTCCAAAAATCTTAACGGGTCTGGTGGGCTTGTCATCGAACTCGGAAACGCCCGCGATGGGCATCCAGTACCTGCGCAGGTAATCGCCCATGCGGCTTCCCGGTCCTACGCGCGTCAACAATTCGTTCTGTTCTTTCGTCAGCATCTTGGGTACTCCATTTCTCTTGAGGAAAATGTAAGGAGTCCATGCGCCAAACACCAACGAATAAGCTTTACAGTGCGATAAGGGATTTTTATTTCGCCGCTACCGGTGCACCTCGCCAGGCTTGAAAACTTCAAGGAGGTACTGCCGCAGCTGGACTGCCGCATGGGGCAGAAAGCGCTCGGCGGTCTGCAATCTCACATCGACTGCAGGGAGCGTCGGGAAACCGTCCTCCTCCGTCAGTATCCTGAGCCTTTCCGGGTTCACGCCGCGCCGCTGGAACACGGCCACGGCAAGTCCTGCCGCGACTGAAGCCTCGATTGCCGCGATGTTGGTACTCTCCTGCGCGAGATGCCAGAGCCGTCCTTTCTGGGCTAGTGCTTCCAGTGCGAGTTGTCGGAACAGGGACCCGGTGGGCATCAGCGCCAGTGGAAGCGGGTCGCGCAAGTGTGGTGAGTTTTGGAGCGCTGTTACCCACATGGGCTCTTGTCGGTCTATCACGATTCCGTCGCCGATACCGGGCATGTGCAGGTTGATGGTCATGTCGAAGGTGCTCCCGAGCTTTCGTTCCATTTCAGCAGCAACGCCGGTATGGACTTCGATCTGGACTTCCGGGTAGCGCGCGCAGAAGTTCGCTAGCAAGGGCGGGAGAATTCCACTCGCATAGTTGTTGATTGCGCCGATGCGCACGCGGCCCGCAACCTCGTTGTCGCGGACGGCTCCAAGGGCTTCGTCATTGAGGCTCAGCATCCTTCGCGCATAGTTGAGGAGGATGTCCCCTCGGGGTGTCAGTTTCACTGCGCGGCGGGGATGCTCCAGCAGCGCAACCTGCAGCGATTCCTCCAGTCGTTTGATCTGGAGGCTGACCGCCGCCTGGGTGCGGTTCAATACCTGCGATGCTGCCGTAAAGCCGCCATAGTCCACTACTGCAACAAAGACGCGCAGCAGGTCGTGCTCGATCATGCGGACCCGGACGGGCGAGTGCTGTGCACCCACGGGGGGCTGCGGGGTCTTCTTGGCCATGTATGCGTCTCCTATCCTGCCCATCCACCATAACGAGAATGGCGTTTCGCCATCTATTCAGAGGATAGGTTATGGACGACGGCGGGCTGCATAAGTTTTTGAAATGCGCGCAGCACGATTTCTAGTTTTGCGTGGTGGAGGCGCTCCGTTAGATTGCCGGGGACCGACGGCGACACCGTTGCTTCCTAGCTGTCGAGCAAAAAAAAATGATGACAACCCCCCCACGACAGAACCTGTCCCTCTTCTTCCTAGCCCGTCCGGCTGTGCGTGCGCTTGCGACCTTTTCGTGTGGATTGCTCACGGCGGCGGCGTGCCACGCGCAAGCGTACCCGGTCAAACCTATCAGGTTGATTGTTCCCTTTGCGCCGGGCGGCACGACTGACGGAATCGCCAGGGTCGTCGCCTCCAAGGCATCCGAGTATCTTGGCCAGCCTGTAGTCGTCGAAAACAAACCTGGCGCGGGTGGCAATGTCGGAGCAGACCTGGTGGCCAAAGCCGCGCCCGATGGATATACGCTCGCGATGATCGGAAATAGTTTTACCGTCAATCCCACCCTGTACAGGAAAATGCCCTTCAAGCAATCCGACCTGACGGGCGTCGTGCTTGCCGGCTCCGTTCCGTTCGTCATGGTGAGCAGCCCCAAAGCACCTTTTAAGTCTGCTCCGGAATTGCTGCGGTACGCGCGCGAGAATCCGGGAAAGGTCACTTACGCATCGGGTGGCAGCGGAACGATTGGCCACCTGGGTGCTCACTGGTTTGGTGAAATGGCAGGAATACAGCTCCAGCACATTCCCTACAAGGGGGGAGCCCAGGCCATGACGGACTTGATCGGGGACCAGGTGCAAATATTCTTTGACACGCTGGTCACGAGCACGCCCTTTATCAAGTCGGCCAAGGTGGTGCCCCTTTTTGTGACCACGCCGGCGCGACTGGCTTCCATGCCCGGCGTGCCGACCGCCATCGAATCCGGCTTTCCCGACTTGACATTCTCCGCGTGGGTTGGTGTTGTCGCTCCTGCCGGAACTCCACCCGACGTGCTGCAACGCCTCAATCGCGATTTCAATACTGCTCTGGGAACAGAGGAAGTGGTACGCAAGCTTGCCGCCTTCGGGGCCGACCCGATTGGAGGAAGCTTGCAGAAGACGAATGATTTCTTGCGGAATGAAACTGCTCGCTGGGGTGCGGTAGTCAGAAAGTCCGGCGCAGAGGTGGATTGAGTTAATGCGAGCGGTGCGAAGCGGCCAGATCACGCCCATCCGCCGATGGGGCTACAGTGAGGACGTGGGTCTAACGCTTAGAGCGGCTAACACAACCACATCAAGGACCGCACGCAAATGACGCTGCATGCCAGGGATAGCAAGGCCACGTGGGTATGAACGCTTCGCTCGAAACGCACACGCAGCTTGCCGAAGGCGGCCAGCCAGGCATGCGTGCGTT
>DASWTB010000196.1:0-17513 GCA_036402315.1 Pseudoduganella sp.
CACCTTTTTGATGATAAAAATCTTTACGCAGGCATGCTTGGCATCGTTCTTGTCATTCTTGGCGCCGTGCAGCACAATCTTACCGTTGGCAAGCATTTTACAGCCTGCGCAGCAAATTGACGATTCATCCATTGGAAAAGCTTTTTTGATGCCACAAGATCAACGTTTATTGCCGTCCTCAAGCCGCACCGTCTTTTTTGTCTCTGACGGCACGGGCATCACCGCCGAAACCTTCGGCCATTCGGTGCTGACGCAGTTCGACCTGCGCTTCCGCCAGATCCGCCTGCCCTTCATCGATACCTGCGACAAAGCCTATGATGCAGTGCGCAAAATTAACGAGGTTGGCGCCGAAGATGGGACCAAGCCGATCGTCTTTTCGACCCTGGTGAAGGCGGAGCTGTCGGAGGTGATCCAGCGCGCCAATGCCATGCACATGGACCTGATCCAGACCTTCGTGGCGCCGCTGGAGCAGGAACTGGGCGTGAAATCGACCCACACCATCGGCCGCTCGCACAATGTGGTGGACAGCGAGGAGTACAAGAACCGCATCGAGGCGATCAACTTCTCGCTGGCGCACGATGATGGCCAATCCAACAAGAACCTGTCGTCGGCCGATGTGATCCTGGTCGGCGTTTCCCGCTCCGGCAAGACCCCTACTTCGCTGTACCTGGCCATGCAATATGGCATCAAGGCGGCCAATTACCCGCTGATTCCTGACGATTTCGAGCGCGGCAAGCTGCCTTCGGCGCTGTACGCCTTCAAATCGAAGATTTTCGGCCTGAGCATTGAGCCGCAGCGCCTGTCGGAAATCCGTAACGAGCGCCGTGCCGGTTCCAAGTACGCTTCGCTGGAAAACTGCCGCTACGAGGTGAACGAGGCGGAAGCCATGATGCGCCGCGAAGGGATTCGCTGGCTGTCTTCCACCACCAAGTCGATCGAAGAGATTTCGACCACCATCCTGCAGGAAATCAAACCGAATCG
This sequence comes from Pseudoduganella sp., assembly GCA_036402315.1. GTDB lineage: Bacteria > Pseudomonadota > Gammaproteobacteria > Burkholderiales > Burkholderiaceae_D > Rugamonas. The sequence continues at coordinate 982 of DASWTB010000196.1, forward strand.
CTCGGTTTACTGATCCAACCCTCAGAAGAAGTCTTTCCAGTCATGGAGCCAGGCGGGAATATCGTCGACTGGCATCGGGTTGGCGATGTAAAAACCCTGGGCGTAGGTGCAGCCCAGGCTTTGCAGGAAGTCCCAATCCTGCCGCGTTTCCACGCCAACTGCGCAGGCATGGCGCGACAGGCTGCGGGCCAGGCCGAGGCAGGATTTGAGCACAGTTCCAATCGGGCGCTTGCGCGAGGCGCCATCGACGAAGCTGGGGTCGATCTTCAGCTCGGAGAACGGAATGGCGGCCAGCAGCTGCAGATTGGAGCGCCCGGTGCCGTAATCGTCAATCGCCAGGCCGAATCCCATCATGCGCAGGCGCAGCAGGCGCTCCAGGAAGTGCGGGTTGGAGGTCAGCACGGAGGCTTCCGTGATCTCGAACGAGACGTAATCGGACAGGATGCGGTGCCGCTCCAGGCAGGCCGTGATCTGGCCGATGAACTGCGGATGCGCCAGGGTGCTCGGGTCCACATTAACCGAGAAGGAAATCGGGATCTGCTTGTCATGCAGGGCGCGGCAGGCGGCCACCGACTTTTCGATCATGCACCAGTCGAGGAAATCGATGCGGCGCACGCTCTCCAGCACCGGCACGAATGCGGAAGGCCCAAGCACGCCGTACTGCGGGTGGCGCCAGCGCGCGAACATTTCCAGCCCCTTGACCGCTCCCGTCTCCAGTTCGATCTTCGGCTGGAAGTATGGATCGAATTCGCGGCCCTGCAAGCCGCGCTCTACTTCGGCAAAGCTGAATTCAGGGTGCTGCGGGACCGGCTCCGGCTCGGCGGCAAGTCCGCGGTAATTGGCGATCAGCTCCTGCAGCCTGCCTGAGGCGATCGGCTTGGCCGAGCTGCCCAGGACATCGAGTCCATACGCTTCGGCCATGGTTTCGACTGAGAAAAGTACGTCGGCGCTTTGCGAGGCCAGGATGATGATGCCCGCGCGGCAATCGATTTCGGCCAGGCGGCGAATGACCTCGAGTCCGTCCATACCGGGCAGCGTCAGGTCCATCAGGGCAATGTTGACTGGAGGGACGAGGCCTATTTCCAGCAGTCGCAGCGCGCCCAGGCCATCGCTTGCCGGTGTGATGTGCTGCGCGCCCAGGTGGCGCAGCATGCCAAGCAATAGCTCACGCTGGACGGGCTCGCCCTCGGCGACCAGAAAATGCAAGCTTGCAGTTTCCATAACGCCCATTCCAGCATGGTTAGTTTTCTTAAGCTAGATTTTGCCTTACTTGTTCGAAAAAGCATACTGCCGCGCAAGCTGCGACGTTCAGCGATTCGACCTTGCCCAGGTGCGGCACGATGACGCGGTGGGTGGCGTTGCTTAAAAGTCCATCGGACACGCCCTGCCCTTCGTGCCCGAAGATCCAGGCCACTGGGCGTTTCAGGTCCAGCTGGTAGAGTTGTTCGGCGGCGTAGCCGCTGGTCGCCAGCGTGGCGATTTGCGCGCCCTGCACCAGTTGCGGCAGGTCGACGTTCTCGTAGATATCGAGCACAAAGTGGGCGCCCATGGCGGCACGCAGCACTTTGGGCGACCAGCAGAAAGCGGTGCCGGGAGCGCAGTACACTTCCTTCACACCCGCCGCGGCGGCGCTGCGCAGGATCGAGCCGACATTGCCGGGGTCCTGTACGTTATCGAGCAGCACGGCGTTGACCGTCAGCGCCTGCGGCACGTCCTTTTGCGGGGTGGCGATCAGGAACATCAGGCCCACGCCATGCTCCACCTGGCTGACTGCGTGGTAAAGCTGGTCGGTCAGGCACAGGACATGGGCGTGCTCCGCCTCCAGGCGGGAGATGATCGCAGCCACTTCCGGATTCTGCAGCGCCCCCTCGGCCACGATGGCTTGTTCTGGGTGGCCGCGCAGCTCGAGCCAGGTTTCGCACAGGTGTACGCCATCGAGCAGGCTGCGGCCGGCCTTGCGGCGCGCCTGCGAGTTGGTCGCCAGCTTGGTCAGCTCTTTGTATTGCGCGTTATCGCGCGAAGTAATTTGCTTCACAGGTCACGCTCCAGGACTTCACGTACCGGCGCAAAGCTGCGCCGATGCACCGGCGAGGCGCCGTGCTCGCGCAGGCGCTCCAGGTGCAGCGCAGTGCCATAGCCCTTGTGCTGGTCGAAGCCATACTGCGGGTACTTCTTGTGCAGCTTGACCAGGGCCGCGTCGCGGGCGGTCTTGGCCAGAATGGAGGCGGCCGAGATGGATTCGATTTTGTCGTCGCCTTCCACGATGGCGATGCTCTGGATGCGCATGACCGGGCATTTGTTGCCGTCGATGAGGGCCAGGGTCGGCACGGTTTGCAGCGCATACACGGCGCGCTTCATGGCCAGCAGGCTTGCCTGCAGGATGTTCAGGCGGTCGATTTCCTCTTCCGACGCCTTGGCCACGGCCCAGGCGATGGCGTGCTCGCGGATCAGCGGCGCCAGCTCGTCGCGGCGCGCTTCATTGAGTTTCTTGGAGTCGCGCAGGCCGGGAATCGGGCGGTTGCGGTCCAGGATCACGGCGGCGGCAAACACCGGGCCGGCCAAAGGCCCCCGGCCCGCCTCGTCGACGCCGCAAATGATCTCGTCAAGCGAGTAAGGAAGGTCGTCAAACAGACCGGATTGTTGCGGGTTCATTTGTTGATGACCTTAAGGACTGCCGCGGCGCCTTCCTGGGCGCTGTTACGCAGCAGGCTGTAATGCATGTCGGTGAAGCGCTGCACCAGCTTGAGGCGGTGCGGCACGTCACTCAGCTGCTTCCACATGGCGTCGGCCAGCGTCTCGGCCGTGGCAGAGTTCTGCAGCATCTCCGGCACCAGGAATTCGCGCGCCAGGATGTTCGGCAGGCCGATCCAGGGCTGGTAGCCCATATGCCTCATGATATGCCAGGATGCAGCCATCATCTTGTAGGCGATCACCATCGGTTTCTTGAAGAGGGCCACTTCCAGCGAAGCGGTACCGGAGGCCACCAGCACGGCGTCGGCAGCGCAGATGGCGGTATGCGACTGGCCATCGAGCAGCATCAGCTCCACGTCCTGCAGGCCGGCTTGCGCCACCAGATCCTGAAAATACTTGCGCTGCTTTTCGCCGGCCATCGGCACCACGAACTTCAGGGTGCGGTCGCGCTGCAGCAGCAGCTTGCAGGCGCCGATAAAGGCGGCCGTGTTGTACTTCAGTTCTGCCATGCGGCTGCCCGGCATCACGCAGACCACATTCGCGTCTTCGGCAATGCCCAGCTGGCGGCGCGCGCCGGCTTCGTCGGGCTGCACGGGAATCACTTCGGCCAGCGGGTGTCCTACGTAGGTCACGGGCACGCCGGCCTTCTTGTAGATCTCCTCTTCGAACGGGAAGATCACCAGCATGTGCGACACCGACTTGATGATTTTCTTGATGCGCCCGCCGCGCCAGGCCCAGATCTGCGGCCCGATATAGTGCACGGTCGGGATGCCGGCCTCGCGCAGCTGCGCTTCGAGCCCGAGGTTGAAGCCCGGGTAGTCGGCGCCGATAAAGCAAGCCGGCCGCTCCGCCAGCAGCTGGTCGCGCAGCGTGTTCTGGATGCCTTTCAGCTCGCGGTAGCGGGGAATGATCTCGAACAGCCCGCGCACGGTCATCTTCTCGATCGGCCAGTGCGACTCGAAACCATGTTCCATCATGACCGGGCCGCCGATGCCGTGGAAGCGCGCGTCGGGCAGGTGCGGGCGCAGGCCGCCCAGCAGGCGGCCTGCCAGCAGGTCGCCGGACGGTTCGCCGGCGACTACTGCGATCGATACGTCAGCGGACGATGCCACGGGTGGTCGTATCGAGGAATTCGCGCATCGGACGCGCGGCGGCGGCACAGTCTTCCGGCAGCGCGGTTTCGGCTTCCAGCATCGCTGCCTTGGCTTCGTCCAGCGTCAGACCGGAACGGTACAGGATCTTGTACGCGTTGCGGATGGCGTTGATCTGCTCGCGGGTGAAGCCGCGACGTTTCAGGCCTTCGATGTTGACGCCGTGGGCCGCGGCTGGATTACCGTTCAGCAGCACATACGGCGGCACGTCCTGGGTCAGGCTGGTGCTCATGCCGACGAAGGCGTGGGCGCCGATCTTGCAGAACTGGTGCACATTGGCGAAGCCGGACATGATCACCCAGTCGCCGATCTCGACGTGGCCCGCCATCTGGGCATTGTTGGAGAAGATGGTGTTGTTGCCGACCACGCAGTCATGCGCCAGATGCACGTAGGCCGAGATCCAGTTGTTGTTCCCTAATCTGGTCACGCCCTTGTCCTGAACCGTACCGAGGTTGAAGGTGCAGAATTCGCGGATGGTGTTGTCGTCGCCGATTTCCAGGCGGGTCGGTTCGCCGTTCCACTTCTTGTCCTGCGGCGCGGCGCCGATGGAGGAGAACTGGAAGAACTTGTTGTTCCTGCCGATCGTCGTATGGCCCTCGATCACGACATGCGGGCCCACCACGGTGTTCTCGCCAATTACCACGTTCGGGCCAATGATCGTGTATGGGCCGATCTCGACGCCGGCAGCCAGTTCGGCTTTCGGGTCGACAATCGCGCTTGGGTGGATGGTTGCCATGTTGTTTACTCCACGGAGCGGATGGTGCACATCAGCTCAGCTTCCAGCGCTACCTGGCCGTCGACCGAGCCGACCGCCTTGTATTTCCAGATCCCGCGCGCGTTGCGCAGGATTTCCACGTCCATCTTCAGCTGGTCGCCAGGACCCACTGGGCGCTTGAAACGCGCGTTGTCGATGCCGACGAAGTACACCACCGAATTCTCGTCCGGCTTGATGCCCATGGACTTGAACGACAGCAGGGCCGCGGTCTGCGCCATCGCTTCGATCATCAGCACGCCAGGCATGACCGGCTTGTGCGGGAAGTGGCCGTTGAAGAACTCTTCGTTCACGGTCACGTTCTTGATGGCGGTGATGGACTTGTTCTCCTCGTAGGAGATGACGCGGTCAACCAGCAGCAGCGGGTAGCGGTGCGGCAGGTAGGCCTTGATCTCGCAGATGTCCATCGTCTTGTTTTCGGTAGTCGTCATGATTCTTCGTCTTCGGTTTTAGTTTTAATGGTTTTTTCCAGCGCGCGCATTTTATCGCGCATCGTCGGCAGGTTCCTCACAATCGCAGCCGACTTCTCCCAGTCGCTGTTCTTGGCCAACGGGTAAAAGCCCGTGTACTGGCCCGGTTCGGTGATCGAGCGCGATACCAGGCTGCCCGAGGAAATATGGACGTGGTCCGCAATCGTCAGGTGACCCAGGATCATCGCTGCGCCGCCGAAGGTGCAATGCTTGCCGATCTTTGCGCTGCCTGCCACGCCGACGCAGCCGGCCATCGCCGTGTGTGCGCCGATATGGCAGTTGTGGCCGATCTGGATCTGGTTGTCCAGCTTCACGCCGTCTTCAATGATGGTGTCCGCCAGCGCGCCGCGGTCCACGGTGGTGTTGGCGCCAATGTCGACGTCGTCGCCGATCACCACGCGGCCCACCTGCGGGATGCGCACGTAGACGCCGCCGTCGTTGGCAAAGCCGAAGCCGTCGGTGCCGATCACGGCGCCCGAATGGATGATGCCGCGCTTGCCGATCACGCACTTGGCGTGGAAGGTCACGTTGGCGAAGAAATGCGTGCCCTCGCCCACCTGCGCGTCGCGACCTATATAGCAGCCGGCGTCGAGCACCACGCCGGCGCCGATCACCGCGCCCGCCTCGACCACCACCTTGGGGCCGATGTGCGCGGTCGCGTCCACGCTGGCGGCCGGGTCGACGTAAGCGGTCGGGTGCACGCCGGCCGGGCGCACATAAGCCGTCTGCGCCTCAAAGATCTGCGCGGCACGGGCAAAGTACACATAGGGATTCTTGACGACGATGCGGGCACCCTTATAGGTTTCTGCCACGGTGGCATCGTCATTGGCGCTGACAATCAGGGCTGCCGCCTGGCTTTGCCCCGCCTGCGAGCGGAATTTGCTGTTACTGAGGAAGCTGATCTGCGAAGCGCCTGCATCGGTCAACGGCGCGATCCCGGCAACATAAAGTTCCGGGTCCCCCACCAGTTGGCCGCCCAGGCGTTCGACCAGTTCTCCTAGTCGAAGGCCCATCTGAAATCCAATCTTGTTTGTTATTTGTCCAGCGCTTCCAGCACCTTGTTGGTGATGTCGATGCGCGGGCTGGCCCACACTGCATCCTGGAAGACAATGTCGTAGCCCTCGGTCGTTGCGAGCTGCTTGATGATCTTCGTCGCCTTTTCGGCGATCGCCGCACGCTCTTCGTTGGTGCGCTGGTTCAGGTCTTCACGGAACTCGCGCTGGCGGCGCTGGAAGTTCAGGTCGGCCTCGTAGGCTTCGCGCTGCAGCTTGCTGCGCTCAGGCTCCGGCTTGGAGGCGCCTTCCTTTTCCCATTTCTCGGCCGCCGCCTTGGAGCGCATGGCCAGTTCCTGCAGCGCCTTTTCGCGGCTGGAGAATTCCTCGCGCAGCTTGGCGTCGGCCGACTTGGCCAGCTTCGATTCGTTGTAGATGCGCTCGGCGCTCAGCCAGGCAATCCGGGAGGACTGCGCCAGCGCCGGTGCCGTGGCCATCATGCCCAGCGCCAGAACGGCAGCGATTTTGCCCAGGGTAGCGGTTGCAGTCTTCAACTCGATTCTCCGTCCAAATAAGTTGCTTTGGTGCACTAAATGCATCAGAAACCAGTACCCATCTGGAACTGGAAGCGTTCCAGGCGGTCACCCAGTTTGTCGTTCAGAGGCAAAGCATAACTCAACTTCAGCGGGCCGACCGGGGAAATCCAGCTCAAGCCCAGGCCGGCCGAGAAGCGCAGCTCCGACAGGCGCATCTTCTGGTGTTCCTGGTAGACCTGGCCGCCATCGAGGAAGCCGAACCAGCGCAGCGAACGGTCCTGGCCCTGGCCTGGGAACGGCATCTGCAGTTCGGCGTTACCAATCAGGCGCGAGGCGCCGCCCAGCGAGTCGCCGTAACGCGGGTCGACCGCGCCCAGCGAGGAGCTCTGATAGCCGCGCACCGAGCCGATGCCGCCGGCGTAGAAGTTCTTGAAGACCGGGTAGCTCTTGCCGCCAAAGCCGCGGCCGTAGTCGACCTCGCCCTTCAGCGCCAGGGTGATCTTGTTGGTCAGCGGCTTGTACCACTGGGTTTCGTACACGGCGCGCCAGTATTTCGATTCGCCGATCGCGTCCAGTTCCAGGTTAATGCGCTGCATGTAACCGAGGGTCGGGGTCATGGCGGAGTCGCGGCTGTCGCGTGCCCAGGCCGCGGTCAGCGGCACCGAGTACGCGTTGACCGAGCCGACGCCGGACGCCGGGCCGCCCAGGTCGCGCACATACTGCTTGAAGTAGGTTGGCGACGAGTCGTCGGTTTCCACGTTCGACTTTTCCAGGCCGATACCGAAGAACACGGTGTCCTGTTCCGAGAACGGCACGCCGAAGCTCACGCGGCCGCCGGTCTGCTTGATGGTGTACAGGCCGGTATTCACTGCAGGCGGGCGGAAGGTACGCAGGTAAAGCTCGTAGCTGCGCGAGATGCCGTCCGGCGTGAAGTACGGATTGGTGTGCGAGAACGCAATGGTACGGCTGTACTTCGAAGTATTCAGTTCCAGGCCCACGGTGTTGCCGGAGCCGGCGAAGTTGGCCTGCTGGATCGCCGCGTTGAAGGTGAACTTCTCGGCCTGCGAGAACGCACCGCCGATCTGGAAGTTGCCGGTCGGGCGCTCGACCACGGACAGATTGATGTCCACCTGGTCGGAAGTGCCCTGCGCTTCCGGCGTATCGACGTTCACTTCCTTGAAGTAGCCGGTACGGTCGACGCGGTCGCGCGAAGCCTTGATCTTGGAGGCGTCGTACCAGCTCGATTCGAACTGGCGGAACTCGCGGCGGATCACTTCGTCGCGGGTGGTGGTGTTGCCCGAGATATTAATGTGGCGCACATAGGCGCGCTTGCCCGGATCGATGAAGAAGGTGAAGGCGACTTCGCGCTTGGCCTGGTCGATTTCCGGGTTGGCATTCACGTTGGCGAAGGCGAAGCCGAAGGTGCCCAGGCGGTCGGTGATCAGCTTGTTGGTGGAAGTCAGCAGCTTGCCGGAGTACAGCTTGCCCTTTTGCAGCAGCACCAGTTGGCGCAGTTCGTCCTCGCGGCCGAACATCTCGCCTTCGAACTTGATGTCGGAGACGGTGTACTTCTCACCTTCAGTGATATTGATGGTGATGTAGATGTCCTTCTTGTCCGGAGTAATCGAGACCTGGGTCGAATCGACGTTCATCTCGATATAGCCGTGGTCCAGGTACCAGGACTTCAGGGTCTCGATATCGCCATTCAGCTTGGTCTTGGAATACTGGTCGGACTTGGTGTACCAGCTGAACCAGCCGCCGGTATTCAGGGCGATCTGCTCTTTCAGCTCCTTGTCGCTGAAAGCCTTGTTGCCGACGATATTGATCTGCTTGATGCGCGCCACGTCGCCTTCATCGACCTCGAAGTCGATGCTGACGCGGTTGCGCTCCATCGGGGTGACGGTGGTGGTGATCTTCACGCCGTACAGGCCGCGCGACAGGTATTGGCGCTTCAGTTCCTGCTCGGCGCGGTCGACCGATGCCTTGTCGAAGGTCTTGGCTTCGCCAACGCCGATATCCTTCAGCGCCTTGACCAGCATATCCTTCTCGAATTCGTGGGTGCCCTTGAAGTCCACCTTCGCGATGGCCGGGCGTTCTTCGACGATCACCACCAGCACATTGCCGTCGCGCTCCAGCTTCACATCCTTGAAGATGCCGGTGGCGTACAGGGCCTTGATGGTGGCTACGGATTTGTCGTCACTGAAGGTTTCGCCCACGCGCACCGGCAGGTAGCTGAACACGGTACCGGCTTCGGTACGCTGGATGCCTTCGACGCGGATGTCCTTGACGACGAACGACTCGGCGGCGAGTGCGCTGCCGGAGCAGAAAGCCAGGACGGCAGCGCCTACCAGGGTGCGGCGGAATTGAGGAGCGATACGATCAGTGTGTAATTTCATCGGCAAATCGAAAAAAATTAAAGCAGCCGGGCCAGGTCGTTAAATATCGCCAGCGCCATTAAAGACACCAGCAATCCCAGTCCAATACGCTGCGCCATTTCGCCAAAGCGTTCGGAAACCGGGCGCCCTGTCAAAACTTCCAGCGAATAATACAGCAAATGCCCCCCATCCAGAACAGGAATTGGCAGCAAATTCATCAGTCCAAGACTCACGCTGATAAAGGCGACGAAGGCAATAAATGGCTCGGCGCCCATTTTGGCCGTTTCGCCGGCATATTCGGCAATGGTCAGCGGCCCGGTAATATTCTTCAGGGAGACTTCGCCGACAATCATGCGGCCCAGGATCCTGAAGGTCATCGTGCAGATTTCCTTCACCTGGCGCACGGCTTTGGCAGTCGCCTCCAGCGGGCCGTAATGCACCACCATCGTATCAACGGCGCCCACCAGTTCGGCCCGGATCTTACCGACTGTTACAAGACCTTTGCTGCTTGCCTGCTTGTCCTCCACCGCGTCCGGGGTCAGTTCCAGCTGCTGCTGGCGGCCCTCGCGCTGCACGGTCACGACCAGCTTGCGGCCCGGCGAGCGCAGGACTTCGGCCACGAAGCTGCGCGCATCATCGATAGGCTGGCCGTCCACGGCCAGGATCACGTCGCCCTTCAGCATGCCGGCGCGGCGGGCTGCACCGCCCTCCTCCATGCGGCCGATGACCGGCGGCGGGCGCATCAGGTCCAGGCCGAGCGCAGCCGGCACGTCGTCTTCCAGGCTCACTTTGGCCGCGGCGTCGGCCGGCAGCGTGGCATGCACCTCGCCATAGCCGGGACGCTCGACTACCAGCTTCAGGCCTTCCTTGTGGATCGCTGACTGGATGATGGCCCAGCGCAGCTCGGACCAGCCCTGTACCGGGTCGCCGTTGACCGACTTGACCAGGTCGCCCCGGTGCAGGCCGGCGGCGGCGGCAGCCGTGGCCCTGGCCGGCTCCGCGACGCGGGCGGTCGGTTCGCGCACGCCGGACATATACAGGCCGGCATACAGGGCGATAGCAAGCAGGAAGTTGGCCAGCGGGCCGGCGGCCACGATGGCAATGCGTTTCCACACATTCTGGCGGGTGAATTCGCGGGCCAGGTCTGCTGCCGGCAGGCCGGCAACATCGCCCTCGCGGGCGTCCAGCATCTTGACGTAGCCGCCCAGCGGGATGGCGGACAGGGCCCACTCGGTCTGGTCCTTGCCGAACTTGCGCATCCAGACGATGCGGCCCATGCCGACCGAGAAGCGCAGCACCTTGACGCCACACCAGCGCGCCACCAGGTAATGTCCCAACTCGTGGATGATGATCAGGGAGCCAAGGCAGACAACGGTGGCGAGTATGGTGCGGAAGGTGTCCATGGGCTACTGGCCTGCTTATCCGGCGATGATCCGTTCTGCTGCGGCCCGCGCCAGCGCATCCTGTGCCATCACAGCTTCGATGCTGCTGGCCGCGCCATGCGGCAACTCCTCCATGACCTGGGCAATTACCCGGTCGATGCGGCGGAAGCCGATGCGCTCGTCGAGGAAGGCTTGTACCGCCACCTCGTTGGCCGCATTCAGCAAGGCCGGCGCAGTGCCGCCCGCCCGCAGCGCTTCGAAAGCCAGCGCCAGGCAGGGGAAGCGGTTGAAGTCGGGTTTTTCGAATTGCAGGGTACCGACCTGGGTCAGGTCCAGCTGCGCCACGCCGGAAGCAACGCGCTCAGGGTAAGCCAGCGCGTGGGCGATCGGGGTGCGCATGTCCGGGTTGCCCAGCTCCGCCAGCACGGAGCCATCGTTGTAGGAGACCATCGAGTGGATCACCGATTGCGGGTGGATTACCACTTCGATCTGTTCGGCCGGGGCGCCGAACAGCCAGTGCGCCTCGATCACTTCCAGGCCCTTGTTCATCATGGTCGCGGAATCGACCGAAATCTTGCGGCCCATCACCCATTTCGGGTGCTTGCAGGCTTCGTCCGGGGTCACGTTTTCCAGCGTGGCGACGTCGCGCTTCAGGAACGGACCGCCGGAAGCGGTCAGCAGGATTTTGGTCACGCCGGCAGCCGCCGGCACGCGTCCATAGTTTTGCGGCAGGCACTGGAAGATCGCATTGTGCTCGGAATCAATCGGCAGCAGGACAGCGCCGCTTTCTGCCACGGCATCCATGAACAGCTGGCCGGACATGACCAGCGCTTCCTTATTGGCCAGCATGACCTTCTTGCCGGCGCGGGCGGCGGCCAGGGTTGGCGCCAGGCCGGCGGCGCCGACAATGGCAGCCATCACGGCATCGGTTTCGGCGGCAGCGGAAACGGCGCACAGCGCGGCCTCGCCCCACTCCACTTCGGTACGGCAGCCGGTGGCGCGCAGCAAGGCGCCCAGTTGGTCGGCGGCGGCGGCGCTACCCACCACGGCACGCGCCGGGCGGAACTGGATACACTGTGCTGCCAGTTCTTCGACGCGGCTATGGGCGGTCAGCGCGTAGACCGAATAACGGTCCGGATGGCGGGCGATGACGTCCAGGGTGGAGACGCCGATCGAACCGGTAGCGCCGAGGATGGTAATGCGTTGCATGGAATTCCTTAGAACAGCCGTGGGGTGATCAACGCAGCGATGGGCAGCACCGGCACCAGCGCGTCGATACGGTCAAGCACGCCGCCGTGGCCAGGCAGCAGGTTGCTGCTGTCCTTCATGCCGGAGCGGCGCTTGAGCATGGATTCAAACAGGTCGCCAACGATGGAAGCGGCGACGATCAGCACCAGCACGGCCAGCATGATGCCCCAGCCCATGCGGGTGGCCAGGCGCACCGCGAAGGTGTCCTGCAGCAGCGGCACGGACGGCGCCAGCAGCACGGTGGCGACGGCCAGCAGCAGCACGGCTACCAGGCCGCCCACCGCCCCCTCCCACGACTTGCCAGGAGAGATGGTCGGCGCCAGCTTATGCTTGCCAAAAGCCTTGCCCGAGAAATAGGCGAAGATGTCGGCCGCCCATACGATTGCCATGACCGACAGCAGGTAGACCGGGCCGCGCGCGAACAGCAGCAGGATGGCCACGAAGCAGGACACCAGGGTCACCGCATACACCATGCTCAGCATGGTATTGCCCATGCCTTCGGCCGCAGGCAAGCCCAGTTTCAGGGACGGCGCAAAGCGGATCAGCCAGATGGCGGCGCCAATCGCCAGCCAGAACTTGGCCTGCTCCAGGCCGGCGCTGAAGAAGAAGGTATAGACAAAGGCCGCCGTCCAGGCGCCGGCGACCACAAGCGCGGCGCGGTTCTTGAACAGGCGGAAGGCTTCCCACACGGCGGCGGCGAAGAACACAGCCACCACGACATTCACCGCTGGCTGGTAGCCGGAGAACAGGACGGGCAACAGTACCGCCAGCAGCAGGACGGCGGTAATCACGCGGGTTTTCAGCATTGTTTTAGCTCTTGTCAGCTTTTGTTTGCCACCTGGTCGCCAGTGCGGCCAAAGCGGCGTTCGCGGCCCTGGTAGGAGGCAATCGCCTCGTCCAGGCGTTCGGCATTGAAGTCGGGCCAGTAGGTGTCGGTGAAGTGCAGTTCCGTATAGGCCAGTTGCCACAGCAGGAAATTGGAGATGCGCTCTTCACCGCCGGTGCGGATGAACAGGTCCGGCTCCGGTGCATAAGCCATCGACAGGTACGGCGCCAGCTGCTCTTCCGAAAAATCGGTGGTACCGGGATGCTCGGCCACCATCTTGCCGATTGCCTGCATGATATCCCAGCGCCCGCCGTAATTGGCGCACACGGTGACGGTCATGCGCGTGTTGTTGGCCGTCTTGCGCTCGGCATTGGCAATCATGTCCTGCAGCTTCTGGTCGAAGCGCGACAGGTCGCCCACCACTTTCAGGCGGATATTGTTCGCATGCATCTTCGACACCTCGCGCTCCAGGGCCGTGACGAAGAGCTTCATCAGCAGCGAAACCTCTTCTTCCGGCCGGCGCCAGTTCTCGGAGCTGAACGCGAAAACGGTCAGGTACTCGATGCCGCGTTGAGCGCAGGCTTCCACCACCGTGCGTACCGCTTCCACGCCCTTGACGTGGCCCGCCACGCGCGGCAGGAAACGCTTGGTTGCCCAGCGACCGTTGCCGTCCATGATGATCGCCAGGTGGCGCGGCACCTTCGGCGCATCAGGAACTGCGGTTGTCGAACTCGAATATTTCATAGGTGCGTAAACTAAAAATCCGGGGAGGCAGGGGCAATGCCCCTTCCCTCCCCGGTTTCGGGACCTTAAACGGTCAGGACTTCTTTCTCTTTTTCGGCAACGGTCTTGTCGATGTCGGCGATGAACTTGTCGGTCAGCTTCTGCACTTCGTCCACTGCGCGGCGCTCTTCGTCTTCCGAAATGGCCTTGTCCTTCACCAGCTTCTTCAGGCTTTCGTTGGCGTCACGGCGGATGTTGCGCACGGCAACCTTGGCGTCTTCGCCTTCGCCCTTGCACAGCTTGACCATTTCCTTGCGGCGCTCTTCGTTCAGCGGCGGGGTCGGCACGCGGATGGTGTCGCCCTGCGCTGCCGGGTTCAGGCCCAGGTCGGCGTCGCGGATCGCTTTTTCGATGACTGCGCCCATTTTCTTCTCGAACGGGGTCACGCCGATGGTGCGCGCGTCCACCAGGGTCAGGTTGGCGACCTGGTTCAGCGGGGTCGGGTTGCCGTAGTACTCAACCATCACGTGGTCCAGGATGCCGACGTGGGCACGGCCGGTACGCACCTTCGACAGGTCGGCTTTCAGGGTTTCCAGCGACTTGACCATGCGGTCCTGAGTATTCTTTTTAATGTCAGCGATAGACATTGCTGCTCTCCTGTTGCAATTGCTTGAAATATTTTAAACGTGAACCAGTGTACCCTCTTCCTCGCCCATAATCACGTTCATCAACGCGCCCGGCTTGGTAATCGAGAATACTTTGATCGGCAGCTTCTGGTCGCGGCACAGCGCAAAGGCGGTGGCGTCCATGACTTGCAGGTGCTTGGCGATCGCTTCGTCGAAGCTGATCTTGTGGTACATGGTGGCGTTCGGGTCCTTCTTCGGGTCGGCGGTGTAGACGCCGTCGACCTTGGTGGCCTTCAGCACGATTTCCGCGCTCACTTCCGAACCGCGCAGTGCCGCTGCAGTGTCGGTGGTGAAGAACGGGTTGCCGGTGCCGGCGGCGAAGATGACGACCTTGCCCTCTTCCAGGTACTGCAGCGCTTTCGGGCGCACATAAGGCTCGACCACCTGCTCGATGCCGATGGCCGACATCACGCGCGCGGTGACGCCTACGTGCTTCATGGCGTCGGCCAAGGCCAGCGCGTTCATCACGGTAGCCAGCATGCCCATGTAGTCGGCGGTGGCACGGTCCATGCCTTGGGCGCCAGGCGCCACGCCACGGAAGATGTTGCCGCCGCCAATGACGACCGCCAGTTCAACGCCCAGCTTTGCGACTTCGGCGACGTCCGCCACCATGCGTTCGATGGTGCCGCGGTTGATGCCGTACGGGTCATCGCCCATCAGGGCTTCGCCGGACAATTTCAGGAGGACGCGCTTGAAGGCTGGTTTTGACATGAGCTGGGGCTCCTTTTAAATGTTTTGTTCGGTGTGGCTTCGGCGGCAATGATAACGGAAATGCCATTGTCCACCGTTTGATTCGTGATTGAAAGCCTTAAAAAAGGCTTAACAACCCAAAACCGGCAAACCGGTGTCTGACCCACAGGGTCAGACACCCCACCTGCAGCCGCCGCGTATCAGGTGTGTCAGACCCTGCGGGTCTGACACTGGTTTACCGGTTTTGGCTGAAGCAGGCTTAAAAAAACGGGCCTTTCGGCCCGTTCTCTTGATTAAGCGCCTTTGGAGGCAGCCATTTGGGCTGCGACTTCCGCCGCGAAATCGTCAACTTTCTTCTCAATGCCTTCGCCAACCACGTACATGGTGAAGCCCTTAACGGTGGTGTTAGCGGCTTTCAGCATCTGCTCAACGGACTGCTTGTCGTTCTTCACGAAAGCCTGGTTCATCAGCGACACTTCTTTCAGGTACTTGGCCACGGCGCCATCGATGCGCTTGGCAACGATGTCGGCTGGCTGGGCTGGCTTGCCAGCGGCAACAGCGGCAGCTGCGTCTTCGTCCGACTTGGCCTGGGCAACCGAGCGCTCTTTAGCGATCAGGTCAGCAGGAACTTGCTCGGAGGACAGAGCTACTGGCTTCATTGCAGCGATGTGCATGGCCACGTCTTTACCCACTTGCTCGTCGGCGCCTTCGAACTCGACGATCACGCCGATCTTGGTGCCGTGCAGGTAGGAAGCCAGCTTGCCGGTGGTTTCGAAACGCTGGAAGCGACGGATCGACATGTTTTCGCCGATCTTGCCCACCAGGGCAGCGCGCACTTCTTCCAGGGTCTGGCCGTTGCCAGCTGGCAGGGCCAGCAGGGCGGCAACGTCAGCCGGGTTGTTTTCAGCAGCCAGCTTGGCAGCCAGGGCAGCCAGGGCCAGGAAGTCGTCGTTCTTGGCAACGAAGTCGGTCTCGGAGTTCACTTCAACCAGGGCGCCGATGTTGCCGGCGATGTGGGAAGCAACCACGCCTTCAGCGGTGATACGTGCGGAAGCTTTGGCAGCCTTGCCGCCCAGCTTAACGCGCAGCAGCTCTTCTGCTTTGTCCATGTCGCCGCCGGCTTCGGTCAGCGCCTTTTTGCATTCCATCATTGGCGCGTCGGTCTTAGCGCGCAGTTCACCTACCATTGCTGCAGTAATTGCTGCCATGTGATTCTCCTGTATTCGGTTTGGGATTCAGTCCGGGGCGGCGCCAAAGGCAGCCTGCTCTTCCGGGGGATTCTGTTTAAAAAAAAGGGGGAGCTGGTGGGCCACCCCTTTCTCAAGCTGAAGCCGTCTTGCGACAGCCAGGCAATTAAGCCTGCTCGTTAACTTCTACGAACTCGTCGCCAGCTGCAGTCTTGATGGATTCCAGGACTTCAGTGGTAGCGTTTGCACGACCTTCCAGGATCGCGTCTGCCACGCCGCGGGCGTACAGGGTGATCGCTTTGGAGGAGTCGTCGTTACCAGGGATAACGTGGGTCACGCCTTCTGGGGAGTGGTTGGTATCGACCACGCCGATCACTGGGATGCCCAGCTTGGCGGCTTCGGTGATCGCGCCTTTGTGGTAGCCAACGTCAACCACGAAGATTGCGTCAGGCACACCGCCCATATCCTTGATACCGCCGATCGACTTCTGCAGCTTTTCCAGTTCGCGACGGAACAGCAGAGCGTCTTTCTTGGTCAGCTTTTCAACGGAACCGTCTTCGATCGAAGCTTCCATGTCTTTCAGGCGCTTGATCGAGGTCTTGATGGTCTTGAAGTTGGTCAGCATGCCGCCCAGCCAACGCTGGTCAACAAACGGAACACCGGCGCGCTGAGCTTCAGCAGCGATGATGTCGCGAGCCTGGCGCTTGGTGCCAACCATCAGGATGGTGCCACGGGAAGCGGAGATTTGACGGATGGTTTTCATCGCGTCCTGGTACATGGCCAGGGTCTTTTCCAGGTTGATG
>DASWTB010000197.1:0-12085 GCA_036402315.1 Pseudoduganella sp.
ACATCCAGATCCCCTCGCGCATCGAATTCGGCATCACGCGCAAAGGCGTGCAAGGCCCGCCCGGCGCGGCCAGCAACGCCGCGCTGGAGATGGCCCTGCAACGCCTGCTGCCGCGCGGCACGCGCGACCTGCCTGTCAGCCAGCTGCCGCTGCCATTCCGCTCGGTCGCTTCCGACCTGCTGACCGGCGAACTGGTCGTGCTCGACAACACGCCGCTGTTTCAGACCATCCGCGCCTCGCTGGCCGTGCCGGGCGTGTTCGCGCCGGTGCGCATCAAGGACCACCTGGTGGTCGATGGCGGCCTGGTGCGCAACCTGCCGGTCGACATGGCGCGCGCCATGGGCGCCGACATCGTCATCGCGGTCAACGTCGGCACCACGCTGGCGCCGGAAAAGGAATTGGGCAGCGCGCTGGGCGTGGCCAACCAGATGCTGCAGATCCTCACCGAGCAGAACGTGCAGCGCTCGCTCAGCGAATTGCGCAAGGACGACATCCTGATCGCCCCCAAGCTCGATGGCATCACCTTCCTCGACTTCTCGACCTGGGAGAAAGCCATGGCCGCCGGCGAAGCCGCCGCGCGCGAACTGGCGCCGCGCCTGGCCGCACTGGCGCTGCCGGAACGTGAATACATCAGCATGGAAAGCCTGCGCCTGGCGACACCGGTTGATTCCGACCGGCCGGTAAAGCTGGCCAAGGTGCAGGTCCAGGGCACGCGTGAAGTGAACCCGGAGGTGCTGGAGAAGCAGTCCGGCCTGGAACCCGGCCAGCCCACCACGCGCGAGCAGGTGCGGCAAGCCGCCATGGCCCTGTATGGCCGCGGCGACATGGCCCGCGTGGAAACCGATATCGACGACGTCGACGGCGAGCGCACCGTCACCATCCGCGCCACCGAAGCCGAATGGGCGCGCAGCCGCATGCGCGTGGGCCTTGAGCTGGCCAGCGACTTCCGCGATTCGAACAATTTCGCCATCAAGGTGATGCACGTGTTCTCGGCCCTGAACAGCTGGGGCGGCGAGCTGCGCACCGAAGGACGGCTGGGCAATGAGCGCGGCATCGGCATCCAGTGGTGGCAGCCGCTGGGCGCGGGGTCGCAGTGGTTCGTGATGCCGTCGGCGCAGGTCGGCCGGATTGCCGGCGACATTTTCCAGAAAGAGCAGCGCATGGCGCGCGTAGCCTACAGCACGCGTGCCGCTTCGTTTGCGCTGGGACGGCAGTTTGGCAACTGGGGCGAGCTGTCGGTGGGCGTGACGCGCCAGGCCAATTCCGTACGGCGCCTGATCCCGCAAGACCCGACGCTGCCCGTGGACCGCGTCTACGACAGCAAGACCTTCGCCCGCTTCCGCGTCGATACGCTTGATTCGCTGGCCTTCCCGACACGCGGCACGCTGATCACCATCGGCCGCGAGCAGACGCCGGGCAGCGGCAAGAGTGTCGGCACGGGCGGCGTGAACTGGGGCGCGACTGCGCTGCAGGCATTCGAGTGGAACGATTGGGCCGGCCACGTCTCGCTGGAATGGGCCAAGGCGCAGGCCGGTGCTTCGCCGGTGACGCTGGGAGGCTTCCTGCGCCTGTCGGGCACACCGGCCGATTCGATCCAGGAACCGACGATCGTGCTGGGCCGCCTGGTGCTGGCGCGCCGCATCGCGGCACTGCCGAGCGCTTTCGGCGGCACCATGCGTGCCGGTTTTTCGCTGGAGACCGGCGGCGGCTTCGACCGGAGCACCACGGGCAGCGGCCGTGCGCTAAAGCAGGCCGGCAGCGCCTTCCTGTCGGTGGAAACGCGCTTCGGTCCCTTATTCCTCGGCGCTGGCGCCACCCGCAGCGGCGAAGAAACCCTCTACCTCTTCCTGGGCCCCATCTGGTGAGTCCGCGCTGTTAGTATTCGATACTTTTGCTGCAACATTGTTTGATAAACTAGGTTGCTCAAGAGTATCAACATGCCGGACATTTATATGAAAAAGAAGCTTTTGGCGTTCGCCGCGATTCTGGTCTTTCACGCAGGCGCGATCGCAGCGGACTTTGTTGACGACGTAAAACAGTTCCGCGCAACCAATAAAGATGCCAGCGCAGACATTTCCGAAATCGCCAAAAAATACATCGCAGTCGGCCAAACGAAAGAAATGGTTGAGCGTTATTTAACGGCTCAGAAGTTCAGCTTGAACTATCAGCCGATTGCCGCCGACCAGTCGCAAACGCTGGTAGCCACCCATGTGGAGAAAAGCTTGGCCGGCAGCATCGGATTTCATGACGAACTGCGCGTCATCGTCGTTTTCGAAAACGGCCTGGCCAGGAGCGTCAGCAGCAAGTTGATCTATCGCGCACTGTAAGGGGCCAGATCAAGGCCGGCAGGCAGCGCTATTCATCGTCGGAGCCGGACAGCTTCTTGTCGATCAGCTTTTTGGCAGCCTGGCGCTCGGCAGTGACCCGGTTCTTGTCGTGCGGGCCTGCTGCGCGCGCTTTGGCCAGCGCCGCAATCGGATTGCGGGGCTTGCCAAAGTGTTGCGAGGGCTCGACGCGAATCCGCATCTTCTGCCGTGTCGCCAGCTGCTTGTTAGCCATTACAGTACGTAGCGTGACAGGTCTTCGTTGACGGCCAGCGCATCCAGGCGCTGGTTCACATATGCTGCATCAATCGTGACGGTCTTGTCGCCGGTTTCGGTCGCCGTGTAGGAAATCTCTTCCAGCAGCTTTTCCATCACCGTGTACAGGCGGCGCGCGCCGATGTTCTCGGTGCGTTCGTTGACCTGGAACGCAATCTCCGCCAGGCGGTTGATGCCGTCCGGCGCAAACTCCAGGTGTACGCCTTCGGTCGCCAGCAAGGCCTGGTACTGCTTGGTCAGGCAGGCGTCGGTACTGGTCAGGATACGCTCGAAGTCCGCAATCGACAACGACTCCAGCTCGACGCGGATCGGGAAGCGGCCCTGCAGTTCCGGGATCAGGTCCGACGGCTTGGCCAGGTGGAAGGCGCCCGATGCGATGAACAGGATATGGTCGGTGCGCACCATGCCGTACTTGGTATTGACGGTGGTGCCTTCCACCAGCGGCAGCAGGTCGCGCTGCACGCCGGCGCGCGACACGTCGGCGCCGCCCACTTCCGAGCGCGAAGCGATCTTGTCCACCTCGTCCAGGAACACGATGCCGTTCTGCTCCACGTTGGCGAGCGCCTTCTTCTTCATTTCGTCTTCGTTGACCAGCTTGGCCGCTTCCTCGTCCAGCAGGAACTTCATGGCTTCCTTGATCTTGACCTTGCGCGCCTTCTTGCGGCCGCCGCCCATGCCGGAAAACATCGACTTGATCTGCTCCGTCATTTCTTCCATGCCCGGCGGCGCCATGATTTCCATGGTCGGGCTTTGCTCGGCCAGCTCGATCTCGATTTCCTTGTCGTCGAGCTCGCCCTGGCGCAGGCGCTTGCGGAAGGTCTGGCGGGTGCTGTCGTCGGTGCGCGGCTCGGACGAGGCGTTGGCAAAACCGAAATCGCGCGGCGGCGGCAACAGGATGTCGAGGATGCGGTCCTCGGCCGCATCTTCGGCACGCGCACGCACCTTGGCCATTTCCGACTGGCGGGTCTGCTTGACGCCGATGTCGATCAGGTCGCGGATGATGGTGTCGACATCGCGGCCGACGTAGCCGACTTCGGTGAACTTGGTCGCTTCGATCTTGATGAAAGGCGCATCGGCCAGCTTGGCCAGGCGGCGCGCGATCTCGGTCTTGCCGACGCCGGTCGGGCCGATCATCAGGATGTTCTTCGGCGTAATTTCATGGCGCAGCGGTTCTTCCACCTGCTGGCGGCGCCAGCGGTTGCGCAGTGCAATGGCGACGGCCTTCTTGGCCTTGCCCTGGCCGACCACATGCTTGTCCAGTTCGCCGACGATTTCTTGAGGGGTCATGTTCATGCTGGGTCCAGGGTCTCGATGATGTGGTTCAGGTTGGTGTAGATGCACAGTTCGCCCGCGATGGTGAGCGACTTCTTCACCACTTCGGTCGGGGACAGGTCGGTGTTCTCGATCAGCGCCTTGGCGGCCGACTGGGCGTAGCTGCCGCCGGAGCCGATGGCGCCGATGCCGCCTTCCGGCTCCAGCACGTCGCCGTTACCGGTGATCACCAGGGTGGACTCCTTGTCGGCCACCAGTAGCATCGCTTCCAGGCGGCGCAGCACGCGGTCGGTGCGCCAGTCCTTGGCCATCTCGACCGAGGCGCGCAGCAGGTTGCCCTGGTGCTTTTCCAGTTTCGCTTCAAAACGGTCGAGCAGGGTAAAGGCGTCGGCGGTGCCGCCGGCAAAGCCGCACAGGACTTTGTTCTGGTACAGCTTGCGCACCTTGCGTGCGGTGCCCTTCATGACGATGTTGCCCAGCGTGACCTGGCCATCGCCGCCGATCGCGACATCGTTGCCGCGACGCACGCACAGGATGGTGGTGCCGTGAAATTGTTCCATGTTAATGCCTTTGTATTGGGATTAACGCGGTATTTTGGGGCCGAAGCCCCAAAATTCAACTGCTCAGTACTTGTGGGGGAAGAGCCGCGCTATATCAGCATAGCCCAGCAGGCGCATCAGCGCCGCAACCAGGTGGTTCAGGTCGCGGAACTCGACCCGGCGGTCACTGCCTGCCAGCTCCGCCACCTTGGCCTGCAGGGCGCTGGCGGCGCCGAACTCCATGCGCGCCAGGCGGCCGCAGTCGAACACCACCGCCTGGTTTTCGCTGGCATAGGCATCGATCGCGTTCAGCAGGCTGCTGATATCGCCTTCGATGACGGCCGGCAGCATGAAGCGGTCGGAAGCGGCCGCGGTGGCTTGGCGTGGCGCGTTGGCAACCTTTTTTGGGGCCACGAACGGCGGCGGCGAGACCTCGAAGGTGACGCAATAGTCCATCGACGATTCTTCGAAATCCTTCTCGCGGTTGAGCAGGCGCAGCAGCTCAAGGTAGAGCAGCCACGGCGCTTCGCCGCCATCGCGATTGCCGATGATCAGGATGTCGCGCACCTGGTCGGCCAGTTCGGCGGCCCCCACCACGATCAGATCGCGGTCGCCGGCCTGGACCTTTTTGAGTGCCGCCAGCAGCAGGGCGCAGCCTTCCGGATCGACGCCGTTGACGCGCGAAAAATCCAGGCGCAGCGGCTGCTTCTGGTCCATGCTGTCCAGCCGCTCGAGTTGCGTTGCGGCCGAGGCATTCAGGATCCCGGCCAGGGCCAGGGTCGGCGTGACGCCGGAGTAGCCGCGCGCCACTTCCGGGGCCTTGCTGTCCGCACTGGCGGGCGGCACCCAGGAAGGCGGCGAAGTTTCATATTGGCTGGCGTAGTCGATCGAGACGTTCTCAAACGCTTCCTGCCTGCCCAGCACTTGGTAGAGGTCGAACAGCATCCACCACACGGTGCGGTCCTGCGCCGAATCGGGCAGGCTGCCCAGCAGCATCTGTTCGGCCACCTCGGCCTGGCCATTGGAATACAGGATCGCAATCTCTTCCACGATCGGCGCGCTTTCGGCGGCCGCCGCTTCGAGCGGCACATCCTCGTCGCCCAGCAGCTCGGTGGTGTACTGGTCCAGCAGGGGCAGGGTGGCGCCATCATTGGCGGCCGTGGCCGCGGCTGGCTGCAGCGGGCGCGGCTTGCGCGTCCAGGCTGGTTCCGGTTCGTTGAAGATGTCAGCCGCCATCGCCGCCTCGATGGCGTCGATCTTCATGGCGGTGGCACGTGCGATTTCGCGTTGCAGGTCCGACTGTTGCGCGCGCTGGCGCTCCAGTTCGCTGTTCGCGGCCAGGCGTGCAGCGTCCGCATCGTCTGCTTCGACGGTGCGTTCGTCAACCTTGCCTTTTTTGAAAATGGAGAACAGTCCCATAGGATCACTAGTGTAGCCCAACGGAAAATTATAAGGGCGTACCGTAGGTGTAAAGAAAAGAAAAAAGCACGCCGAAGCGTGCCTTTTTCTCGATTTGTGGCAGATCAGTCGCCGTACAGCTTCTGTTTCAGTTCACGGCGCTGCTGCGCTTCCAGCGACAGGGTAGCCGTTGGACGTGCGATCAGACGTGGAATGCCGATCGGTTCGCCGGTTTCCTCGCAATAGCCGTAATCATTGTTGTCGATAGCTGCGATCGATTGCTGCACTTTCTTCAGCAGTTTGCGTTCGCGGTCACGGGTACGCAGTTCCAGTGCGTGCTCTTCTTCGATCGTGGCGCGGTCGGCAGGGTCTGGCACCAGCACGGTTTCGCGCAGGTGTTCGGTGGTTTCGCCAGCGTTCTTCAGCAATTCTTTTTCAAGGTTCTGCAGCTTATTCTTGAAAAACGCCATCTGAGCCGGATTCATATAGTCCTTGTCGCTCATCTTCAGAATTTCTTCTTCGGTGAGCAGGACTTCTGCGGCGGGGGTCGATTTATTTGCTTTTGTCATGACTTCGCTTACCTTCGATACGACAGAGTTTTCAAATTTCTGCTTGGGTGGCGTCCAAAAAAACGCCTTAGTTTATACCAAACATTGTTCAAGGCCAGTAATAAAGATGTCTTTTGGGAGATTTTTGCCAATAAACACCATTTTGCTTGCCCGTGTCTCGTTTTCGCCCCATTTTGCACCCAGGTCGCTGCCCATCAATTGGTGCACGCCCTGGAACACTACTTTCCTTTCTGCGCCCTGCATCAACAATACGCCTTTGTAACGCAACATGCGAGGACCGTACACATCAACGAGACCGCCCAGGAATTCATCGAGTTTGGCCGGATCGAACGGGCGTTCGCTCTTGAACACGAAGGCCGCGATATCGTCGGTGTGATGGGCATGGTGGTGGTCGTGATGAGGGTGATCGTGGCCGCAGTGCTCGTCATGCTCGTGGTCATGGTCGCAGTGGGCATGGTCGTGATCGTGCTCATCCTCGGCCAGGAAATCGGGATCGATTTCCAGCTTTTCATTCAGGTTGAAGCCGCGCAGGTCCAGCACCTCGGTCAGCGGCGCCTTGCCGAAATCGGAACGGCTGATCGGCGCGCGCGGATTGATGCGCTTCAGGCGCGCGGTCAGCGCGTCGACCGTGGCGGCATCGACCAGGTCGGTCTTGGACAGCAGGATTTTGTCGGCAAAGCCGACCTGGCGCTGGGCCTCTTCGTGCTGGTCCAGCTGCTGCATGGCGTGCCGCGCATCGACCACCGTGACCACGGCGTCGAGCAGGTAGTTAGCGCCCACTTCGTCGTCGATGAAGAAGGTCTGGGCTACCGGGCCGGGATTGGCCAGGCCGGTGGTTTCAATCACGACGCGGTCGAAGTCGATTTCGCCGGCGGCGCGGCGCTTGGCCAGGTCGCTCAGGCCGACGATCAGGTCGCCGCGCACGGTGCAGCAAATACAGCCGTTGTTCATTTCCACGATTTGCTCGCGCGACTCCTGCACCAGGATTTCGTTGTCGATATTTTCCTGGCCGAATTCGTTTTCGATCACGGCGATCTTCATGCCATGCTCTTCGCGCAGGATGCGGTTCAGCAGCGTGGTTTTGCCGGCGCCAAGAAAGCCGGTCAGGATGGTGGTTGGGATCATTGCCATGGTATTACTCGCGTATGCGCTGCATTTGGAATCGGTCGATTATGCCGGAATTCTGGAAATGCTGGCAAATGGGCAAACTTGAGCGGGATCAAGTTCCCGGCTATTTAATTTTAGCCCTTGGATGGGACTTGTCATAGACCAGCGCCAGGTGCTGGAAATCAAGGGCGGTATACACCTGGGTCGAGGTGATGCTGGCGTGGCCCAGCATTTCCTGCACGGCGCGCAGGTCGCCCGAGGACTGCAGGACGTGCGAGGCAAACGAGTGGCGCAGCATATGCGGGTGCACCGCGACCGGCGATCCGGCCCGGATGCCATGCGCCTTCAGCCGCAGCTGCACCACGCGCGGCGTGATGCGCCTGCCGCGCTCGTTGACGAACAGGGCGCTGCTGCCGTCGGCCGGCGCGGGCCGCACCGCCAGCCAAGCTTGCAAGGCGTCGAGGGCGGCGCTGCCGACCGGCACGCGGCGCATCTTGCTGCCTTTGCCGGTGACCACCACTTCGGCGTTGTCCAGTTCCAGCCAGCCCAGCGAGGCGGGCTGGCCATCGCCGGCTTTGCGGAATTCGCGGTCCAGGCTGGCCAGTTCGGACACCCGCAAGCCGCTCGAATACAGCAGCTCGAACATGGCGCGGTTGCACCGGCGGGCCGGTTCGCCATCGTCCGCGCTTGGCGTGCCGGGCGCCACCAGCTGCACCGCATCATCGACCGACAGGGCTTTGGGCAGGGTCTTGGCGCGCTTGGGCGCCCGCACGCCTTCGACCGGGTTGGCGGCCAGCGTGCTGTGCTGGCCGAGCCAGGCAAAGAAGCCGCGCCAGCCGGACAGCTTGCGCGCGATGCTGCGTGCATCCAGGCCGCGGCTGTGGAGCTGGGCCGCGTAGCGGCGGATATCGAAATGGGTGAGGGCGTCCCAGGCCTTGCCGTCCGCCAGGGCGGCCAGTTCGCGCAGGTCGCGGCCATAGGCGGCCACCGTGTGCGCGGACAGCTTGCGCTGGGTGGCCAGGTGGGCCAGGTAAGCGTCGGCCTGTTCCAGCTTGCCGGCGCCGCTCATACGATCAAGCCAGCAGGGGCGCCAGCGCCACGCTGGCGGTTTCGCCGATGTGGACCAGGAAATCGGTCGCCATCAGGGAAGTGAAACGTTCCGGGTCCGGCGAGCCCATGATCAGCAGGCCGAAGGCCGCGCCTTTGCTGCCGGGCTTGCGCAGCGGCAGGATCACGACCGACTTGATCTGCTCCGCGTCGTCCAGCCAGCGCACGGCTTCGAAATCGTTATTGCTGCCGCAGTAAGGCGCCATCAGGCTGTTGGCGAACAGGCGGGCGTCTTCCGACACGCCGCTGGCAAACCATTCGCCGGCGAATTCCGGCGCCACGTCGAACAGGCGCAGGGTGGCAGCCGGCACCTGGAAGCTGTCGACCAGGCCCTGCGCCACGGCGTGCGGCACAGCGGCATCGTCGCGGGTCTGCAGGATGGCCTGGTTCCAGCTGTGGAAGCGGTTGGCGATGGCGGCGTTGGCCTCGGCATGGCGGGTCAGGTCGGCCATGCGCAATTCCAGCGCCTTATATTTGTCGCGCATGACTTCCATCTGGCGCTCCTGCAGCGAAACAGCGCGCCCGGTCAGCGGGCTGGACAGCCTGACGTCGCCCAGCAGGTTGGCGTGTTCTTCGAAGAAGTGCGGATTGTCGGCCAGGTACTGCGCGACGATGGTGGAGTCCAGGGTGTCGGTCATTGTTGATGTCACATCTATGTTGCAGGCGAGGACATTTTAACCGATCCAAACCGGTAAAGCGGGGTCAGACCCAAGGGTCTGACCCCCAACGGTCTTAAAGCCGCGGGGCTGGTTCAGCGCTTTTGACGTTCGGCGAAAGCCAAAGGCCCAGAACCAACCCGCGGCAGCCGCGCAGACTGTGTCAGACCCTTGGGGCTGACACTGGTTTACCGCGTTTAGAAATTGTGATGAATACCCAGCGCGTAATGTTTTTGGCTGGTATCCACAATCGCAGTCGAGACCAGCGGCAGCTTCTTCTGCGACAGGTCCAGGTACAGGTAGGTACGCGGCGACAGGTTGTATTCATAGCCGACCGAGAACTGCTTGGTCTTCAACTGGCCATCCGGATCCTTCTGCCCATAGCCGACCAGGAATTTGCCCGGCCCGACGTTGTAGTTCGCGCCCAGCATCCAGGACGTGATGCCGTCATTGGTCGCCAGGATATGGCCCAGGTCCTGCTTGCCGTAGCTGGCCATCAGCTTCAGTTCAGGCATCGGACGGAAGTAGGCGCCGACCGAATGCCATTTGACCTCGGTCGCATTGCGTTCGGTACCAGCGTAGATCGCCCACTGCGGCGTGGTGCCCGGCGCCATATAAGTAGCGCTGACCGAGTACGGATAGGCGCCGGCCAGCGAGCCGACCGGATACTGTGGCGCGGCCGCCGTGCCGCGTCCGACGATGGCAGTCGACAGGCCATTGTTTTCCTTGCTGGCGATGTTCACATTGAGCTGGAAGCCATTCCATACCGGGGTGTTGTACCAGATCGCATTGGCGAAGCGGTTGCCGGAATTGCCGACCGTGCCCAGCGGATCGGAGCCGCTGCCCGACAAGGCAGTGCGGTAACCGGCCACCATGATGTCGGTCTGGAAGCCGGCCGGGTTCGGCATGCCGGACCAGGGTTCGAACTGGGTACTGGTTTCCTGCAGCGAGGTCAGTGCGCGGCCGGCGCGGATGGTACCGAAGCCGCCTTGCAGGCCGACCCTGCTCTGGCCCTGGAACAGTGGGCGGGAGGCGTTATTGGGGCCGACTTCACCGGACCCGGTGTCCGACTCGAAGCGAATTTCCAAGTGGAACAATGCTTTCAGGCCGCTGCCGAGGTCTTCCACGCCGCGGAAACCCAGTTTGTTGTTGTCGCGCTTGGCTTCCTGGATGGCGGAATTCGACGTATGGGTAGTCTTGGAAATACCAGCATCCAGCGTGCCATAGATGGTGACGGAGGATTGCGCAAAGGCAGCACTGCTGAAGGCGCCCATCAAGGCCAGGGCCAATAACGATTTCTTCATGTGTTCTTCCTTTTTATGAGTCAAACCGGGTATAGGGATGGTTATACGATAAGTGCAGATAGCACCGCATCCGGGGCGATTGGTCATTTACCTGCACGAAAAAGGGTCAAAACTGCCTGGCGCTGTTGTATTTTTGAAACGCTTGCCAGCCTGCTCATTTAGTGAAAGACCTGTAAGGAAGCCGAAAGCTAGGGCTGTCACATTTGTCACATATCAAAAAGTCCGGGAGTCATGCGCCACCGCCTAGTGGGGCGGCTACACTGGACATGCAGCTTATTCCTTGGAAACCGGATACATCGATGGCAAATCGAGACGAGCTGGTGATTATCAGGGGAGCGCGGTCAGGAGACGCCGCAGCCCAACTAGCGTTGGGCAAGCTCTACCTTTTTGGCGGGGCCAGCCTGCCGCAAAACTTGCCGACGGCCTTGCATTGGCTATGCCGCGCTGCCGCTCAGGGCGTGGACGAAGCCTGGCAACTGATCGGCGCCAAGATCCCGTTTGAAGTGGCGCAGCCGGCGCGGGCCCAGGCTTTGCAGTGGTTCGTGCGGGCCGCGCAAGAAGGCATTCCTGCGGCGGTACGCGTGCTGGCGCAGTTGCGCCGGATCGATCCAGCGCCGCCCGCCGCAGCGGGACCGGCGCTTCCAGGCGCCGCGCCGGCCGCCGCCCCGCAGCATGCAGCCGCAGCGCCCGGCCCTGAGCTGCCGGCCAGCGTGCCGGAAGCCTGGCGGGCACTGGAGGCGGAGCAGGATGCCGACCAGGACGAGTTGCTGCGCTTGCGCACCCTGGCCGCCCAGGGCGGCGACCGCGATGCCCAGCTGGCGCTGGGACTGCACCTGGCGCGCATGAACAGCGAGGGCGACCGGGTTGAGTCCAGCAATGGCACGGTCAACTTCAAGCGCGCCTTGCGCTGGCTGGCGCAGGCCGGCGAGCAGGGCTTGGCCGATGCCTGGTTTGCCATGTCGCGTATTTATATCCGTCCCGAATTCTCCCAGCGCAGCGCGAGTGAAGCGCATGCCTGCCTTGAGCGCGCGGCGGACATGGGTCATAGCGGTGCCCAGCTCGAATGCGGCATTCACGCCTGGCGTGCCCGCCGTGGCGCCGAAGACAATGACGTG
Organism: Pseudoduganella sp.; assembly: GCA_036402315.1. Classification (GTDB taxonomy): domain Bacteria; phylum Pseudomonadota; class Gammaproteobacteria; order Burkholderiales; family Burkholderiaceae_D; genus Rugamonas. The sequence goes on from DASWTB010000197.1 coordinate 11,668, forward strand.
CGGGCAGTGTACTGGCTGCAGAAGGCGGCGGCGCAGGGCAGCGCCGAAGCGCAGCAGGCGCTGGACCGGATTGCACCGCCACCCCCGCCGGCCAGCTGGGCCGATCCGCTGCTGCCGCTGCTCACGCGGGAAATCCTCAGCAGCCAGCCTTTGCTGGCGGCCCGCATCGAACTGGCAGCCACGTTCCGCCTGACGCGGGCCGAGGCTTTACTGCTGGACGTGAAGGCGGCTGACCAGGGGCATTGCCTGGTGGTGGATATCCGCGCCAGCTATGGGCGCAGCAAGCGCCGCCTGGTGCTGGTACGCACGGCAGCGGAGCGGCAAAAGCTGGATCGCATCGTGCGGCTGTTCGAGCAGGTGGATGCGGATATGGAGGGGAATTACCGGCAGCGCTTGTACCGGCTGAAAAGCTGGCTTG
>DASWTB010000198.1:0-11060 GCA_036402315.1 Pseudoduganella sp.
CCAGCTCAATGGCAAAGCTCCGAAGAACAACGACCCCACCACCGCGGAAGATGCGGGTGACGGCTTCATGATGCGCCACGGCTTCAGCATGCTGTTCTCGGCCTGGACCTGGGACGTGGCGCCGCCTCCGGCCGGCGCGAAGCCGCTGGTCTTCAAGGCGCCGGTAGTGAAAGGCCCGCGCGGTATCAGCGCCAATGAATTCATCGTCGATGCGCCGGCCGAAGTCACGAGCTACGCCGGCCTGCGCGGCATCGGCTACGAGCCTGCCACGCCGAACGACCCGGAGGCCGTACTGACCGAACGTACGCGCCAGGGCGAACTCCGGCGTCCGATCGAGCGCAGCCGCTGGGAGTTTGTCGCGCCGGAGCCGCCGGGCGGCCCGGGCCGCATCAGGCTGCAGGGCGGTTTCCAGCCCGGCACGATTTACGAAGTGCGCTACGAGGCGAAAGACCCGCGTGTGACCGGCGCCGGCCTGGCCGGCATCCGCGACCTGCTGGCGTACTTCCGCGATAACCAGGTTGAGGGCGGCTCACTGCCCAAGACCATGCTGATGTTCGGCTACAGCCAGTCGGCGCGCCTGATTGGCCGCATGCTGCACGACGGGCTGAATCTTGATGAGCAGGGCCGCATGGTATTCGATGGCGCCGTGCTGGAAGTGCCCGGCGCCGGCGGATCGGGTGGCTTCAACAGCCGCTTCGTGCAAGTGACGCGCCATCCGTCGATGCTTGAAGAGCATGACTACCCGACCGATTCGTTCCCGTTCACCAGCACGCCAACGCGCGACCCGGTGACGGGGCGCGTGGCCTCCACGCTGGACCACGCCAAGGACAAGTACGGCCGCGCCCCGAAACTCCTGATTGCCAACACGTCGGCGGAATACTGGAACCGCGGCGCCTCGCTGCTGACCACCGCGCCCGATGGGGTGGGCGATGCCGCCCCGGCAGCCAATGTGCGCGTGTACGGCTTGATGGGCGCCCAGCATTACGTGGGCCGCTCGCCAACCCGTGCCCCGTTCACTGCCTGTGTATCGACCGCCAATTATTACCTTCCCTTGCGCGCCCTGATGCTGGCGCTGGACGGCTGGGCCAGCAAAGGCACGCCGCCGCCCGCCAGCGCCTTTCCGCGCCTGGAAGACGGCACTCTGGTCTCGGTCGAGGCTTACCGCAAAGCCTTCCCCGCCGTGCCAGGACTGACGCCGCCGGAGCAGAACCTGCGCCAACCGCGCCTGGACTACGGCGCACGCTTCCTGTCGCAAGGGATTGCCGACATGGTGCCGCCAGCGCAGAAAACGGCGTTCGAAACCCGCGTCCCGGCGCCGGACGCCGATGGCAATGACCGTGGCGGGGTACGCCTGGTGGAGCTGCAGGCGCCGCTCGGCACCCACACCGGCTGGAACCTGCGCGCACCGGAAACCGGCTTTGCCTGGGCCACCTCGCGCTACGACGGCAGCTTCGTCCCCTTCGCCCGTACTGAAGCAGAACGCAAAGCCGCCAACGACCCGCGCCCCAGCCTGCAGGCACGCTACGCCAATCGCGACGCCTTCATCGCCGCCACGCGCGCCGCTGCCGCCCGCCAGGTCGCAGCGCGCCTGCTGCTGCAGGAAGACGTCGAGCGCACCGTCGCCGAACGCACCGGACTGTACGACCGCATCCTGGCCCGCGACCCGGCCGACCAAAGCTGCAACTACCTGTATCCCAGCCAATGAAGAAGCTCAAGCTCCCCAATACTTTCGTCCTGCTGTTCATGATCCTGGCGCTGATCGCGCTGGCGACATGGCTGGTCCCGGGCGGCAAGTACGATACCCATCTTGTCAACGGCAAACAGCTGGTCGACCCGGCCAGCTTCCACTACATTGAAAGCAAGCCGCAGGGCCTGACCGCACTGCTGATGGCGCCGATCAAGGGCTTTGCCGAAGCGGGGCTGATTATCGGCTTCATCCTGCTGACAGGCGGCGCGTTCAACGTGCTGCACAAGACCCAGGCGATCGACGCCATGATCAAGTCCATCGCCAAGGCGCATTCGCGCTCGAAGCTGGTGCGCGTGGCACTGATCCCGGTGTTCGTAACGCTGTTCTCCATCGGCGGTGCTACCTTCGGCATGAACGAGGAAGCGATCCCCTTCATCCTGATCTTCGTGCCGCTTGCGCTGGCGCTCGGCTACGACACCATTACCGGCGTGTCGATTCCCTTCCTTGGCTCGCAGGTGGGTTTCTGCGCCGCCTTCCTGAATCCTTTTAACGTGGGCATCGCGCAAGGCATCGCGGGCGTGCCGCTGTTTTCCGGTATTGGTTACCGTGTGATCGTCTGGTTCATCGCCACAGCGGTTACCATCATGTTCCTGATGTGGTACGCGGCGCGCATCAAGCTCCACCCCGAAAAGAGCCCGACCCATTTGCTGGACATTGAAAAGCGTGCCGAAGGCGTGGTCGATTTCGGCGACTTCGCAGGCATGACCACGCGCCACCGCCTTGTGCTGTGGATCTTCGCCGGCACGCTGGGCGGGATGGTGTTCGGCGTGGTCAAGTACGGCTGGTTTATCGAGGAGATCGGCGCGCTGTTCCTCGCCATGACGGTCGTAGTCGCTCTGGTCGGCCGTCTCGATTCCGACGAAGCCGTGGCTGCGTTCATGCAGGGCTCGAAGGACCTGGTCGGTACTGCCCTGGTCGTCGCGTTGGCCCGTGCCACAATGGTGCTGGCGCGCGACGCCCACATCATCGACACCATGCTGCATGGCCTGATGCCGCTGGTGGCATCGTCATCGCCGATCTTCTCGGCGCAGAAGATGTTCCTGATCCAGACGGTGATCAACTTCTTCATCCACTCCGGCAGCGGCCAGGCGGCACTGACCATGCCGATCATGGCGCCGCTGGCCGACCTGGTCGGGGTGTCGCGCCAGACGGCGATCCTGGCCTTCCAGTTCGGCGAATTCACCACGCCGATGATCCCGACATCGGGCATCACGGTGGGCGTGCTGGCGCTGGCGCGCATTCCGTGGCTGACCTGGGCGCGCTGGATGGTGCCGCTGCAGCTGATTTACCTCGTCCTGGCGCTGGTCTTGCTGGTGCCGCCTTGCCTCATGAACTGGTAGGATGCAGACATGGAAACCATCAAACACGCGCTCTCCGCGCCCCACGGCACGGCCTATTACGAACTGGCCAGCTACCACTTCGGCAAGCCAGGCGGCCCGAAAGCCTATATCCAGGCCGCGCTGCACGCCGACGAGGTACCGGCCATGCTGGTGGCGCACGAGCTGCGCAAGCGCCTGCAGGCGCTGGATGCGGCGGGCAAGGTGACGGGCGAAGTGATCCTGGTGCCGGCGGCCAACCCGATCGGGCTGGCGCAAGTCATCAATGAGCGCCCGTTCGGCCGCTTTGACCTGAGCAACGGCATCAATTTCAACCGCGGCTACCCGCATTATTTCGAGCAGCTCAAGACCAGGCTGCTGGGCCAGCTTGGCGGCGACGCCGACACCAATGTGCGCACCATCCGCCGCCACCTGCGCGAGCTGGTCGGGCAGTGGCAGCCGAATTCGGACGCCGCCACGCTCAAGAAGACGCTGCTGGAAATGGCGATCGACGCCGATATCGTGCTCGACCTGCATTGCGAGAACGAGGGCGAGCTGCACCTGTACGTCGGCACTTCGCTGTGCGAAATCGCGCAACCGCTGGCCAACCTGATGGGCGCTTGTGCCGTGCTGCATACGACGGGCGCGGGCGGCGAACCATTCGATGAAGCCTGCAGCCGCCTGTGGTGGGACCTGGCCGGTCACTTCGGCCCCGACTATCCGATTCCATCGGCCTGCATGGCGGCGACGGTCGAACTGCGCGGCGAAGTGTCGGTCAGCTACGAGCTGGCGGCGCGCGATGCGGAAGCCATCATCGGCTACCTGCATGTGCGCGGCATCGTCGATGCGGGCAAGGTCGCCGTGCCGGAGCAGGGCTGCGCGCCGACGCCGCTGGAAGGCACGCAGCGCCTCGATGCGCCGCATGCGGGCATGCTGGTGTACCTGAAGGAAGTCGGCGATGCCGTGCGTCCCGGCGACGTAATCGCCGACCTGGTGGATCCGGCCAGTGGCGATATCACGCATTTGAAGGCGGAAGTGGAGGGCGTGCTGTTCACGCGCCTGTCGCACCGTTACATCATCCGCGGCATGAACGTGGCAAAGATCGCGGGCAGCAAACCGTTCCGCAGCGGCAGCCTGCTGAGCCTTTAAGGCGTTTCGACAATCACGTTTTCCCTTGCTGCCGTGGTGGATGCAATGATCCGCCATGGCCCGCCCGGCGTCCGGCGCCAGATCGTGATGTCGGCCGCCTTGTGCGGCTTGCCGGTAGCGCGGGCGAGGAACTCGCCGCAGGCGATTTCGTACTGGATGCGCCCATCTTCCAGCTCTACGCGGCTGGCCGTCACCGGGCCGCCGGCTTCGCGCCACCAGTCCTCCTCGTAGCTGCCATCCACGCCTGCCTCGTGCAGCGCATCTTCGCTGTTGAAGTGCATGAAGCCGGCGTCGAGCTCCGGGCTGACGAAAGGGTAGGCGATTTCGGGACGCCACTCGCAGCGTTCGCTCTCAACCACGGTGGTGCCGGCAAAGCCGGTCACCGCCTTGCGATCGGCAGGGATGCGCAAGTCGATATGGAAGTCGGCCGCCTGAAACCACCAGACCGGCGTCACCAGGTCGCTGCTGCCGTCGGCGCGCCAGATGCCCTTGCGGCGCCATAATCCTTCGTATGCTTGCGGTACGCTCATTTCAGGTCTTCTGTTTCGAAGTAGATGGTACCGCCGATGGCTGCCATATTGGCTTTCAGCGCCATGGCCAGGGCATCGTTGCCGGCCGCTTTCATGCCCCACTTGCGCACCTTGACCGCATTGGTCGGCGCGCCGGGCGCGGCGCGGTAAGAAACGATGTGGTCGAAGTCGGGGCGGCTGTCGATTTCCTTGACGAGGAAGCGCTGCGTGCCGCTGCCGATTTGCATATAGCGCGACATGCTGGCGCTACCCGGCTTGTCGTCCAGCTGGCGGAACACCAGCACCTTTTCGATCACTACCCTGGCAGCCTTGTATTGGGTGCTGCCGCCGCGTTCGAAGTGGCCGTGTACCAGGTCGGCCGTGAACTCCCTGCGTGGGGTCTTGGCTTCCGGCGCCAGGGTGCTCAGTTCGAATTTCTCGGGGTCGATGGTCCACAAGGCGTTCTTGCCATCGAGACGCTTGCGCAGGGCAGCATCGGTGGCCGGGTCGGCGATGTGGACTTGCAGGATGATCTGGTAGTCATGCGGCGCATGGAACATCGGCAGGTGGGAGGCATACAAGCCTTCCAGCCCGCCGAACAGGGCCATGCCATGGGTGCCGTAGGTCTGGTCCGCTGCGTGCGCGGGCAGCAGCGGCAGGGTGCAGGTTGCCAGTAAGGCGCCGGCAAGCGCGCGTCGGATGGGGTTCATCCACCCATTCTAACCCTTCAGCTCAGCGGGCACCTTGCCGCCGTTCTCTTCTAGCTTGTGCATCACTTGCTTGTGCAGCCAGATGTTCATGGCGGCGGAATCGCCGGTATCGCCGGTGTAGTGCAGTTCCTGCGCCAGCTCCTTGCGGGCCTGGAGGCTGGAGTCGATGTCCAGCAGCTTCAGCAGGTCGACAATCGAGGTGCGCCAGTTCAGCGGCTGCCCGGCCTGGGCGGCTTTGGCGTTGAGGATCGCTTCGACGTCGACCGGCTGTGCAGCGGTTGGCGCCGGAGCCGGCTGGGTTGGAATGGGAGCCGGCGTGGCGGCAGGTCCGCTAGGCGCGGTTGAGGGCGCACCAGAGGCCGGTGATGGGGCGGCCTCTTGATGCGACGACGGGAAAATCTTGTGGAAAATCTTGCTTAGAATGCCCATGTTTGCCTCGCTTTCAGTTGGGGGAAAGCTTAGCAAGCATGGGCGGGGCGCAAAGTGCGCTGCCTAACCGTTAGAGCACCTTAGCGGGAGAGGATCTCCACGGTCCCAAGGTTATCGTCCGGTTTGCGGTCGATCAGTTTATTGTCCGGATCAATGCCCGCCTTGGCCGGACGGCCATTGACGACCAGCTTGAAGGTCGACTGGTTGCGGTCGATCAGCTTGCGCTCACGCAGCAGGGAATTGCCGTCCTTATCGTCGACACCGATCTCGATCAGGTCGTGCAGCGGGACTTCCTTTTCGGCGCCCAGCTCGTCAGAGCGCAGCTTGGCGGCGTGCACGGTCAGCGTTACGTCGTATTTGCCGTCGGCGCGTTTCTCGGAGGTGGCGGCAACCATGCGGTTGTCGAACAATACGATGGAGTTGAACAGGTCATCGACCAGGTAAGCCTGCTCTGGCGGCACGATGCGGCGCAGACCATCCACCAGCACGGTCACGCTTGGGTAAGGATCGCCGTGGTAGGAGTATTTGCGCAGCAGCTCCGCCAGCAGCTCGTTGACTTTGGCTTCGCCGACGATGTCGGCCAGCAGGTACATGGCCAGGCTGCCCTTGTGGTAGTGGATGTAGCCCTGGTCTTCGTTATCGGCCAGCGGCAGTTCTTTCCTGTTTTCCGTGGCGCGGCCGAACAGGTATTTGTTCAGGTCATAGCGCAGGAAGCGGCGCATGCGCTGCGGGCCGAAGCTCTTCTTCATCACCATCAGCGCCGAGTATTCGGCCAGCGTTTCGCTCAGCACCGTGGCGCCGCGCGTGTTGCCGCCCACCAGCTGGTGCGCCCACCACTGATGTGCGACTTCGTGCGCGGTGACGTAGGTCGGGTAGTCGATGTCTTTCGGGTTCTTGTCGTCCACGCGGGCAATGAAGCCAACCGCCTCCGAATAAGGGATCGTATTCGGGAACGACTGCGCGTAGCGCTCATAGCGCGGGAATTCCACGATGCGCACGATCTTGTGCTGGTAAGGGCTGAAGTTGCGGGTGTAGTAGTCGAGCGAATCCTTGACGCCCTTGACCATGCGGTCCAGGTTGTATTCGTGGCCAGGATGGTAGTAGATCTCGATGCCCACGTCCTGCCACCAGTCGTGCTTGACCGCATAGCGCGCCGACTGGAAAGCGTAGAAGTTGAGGATCGGCTGCTCCATCTTGTAATGGAAGTAGCGGCGGCCATTCTTGCGCCACTCCTTGACCAGCGTGCCCGGCGCCACGGCGGTCTGGTCGCCGGCAGTGCCCAGCGTTGCTTCAAAGCTGACCCAGTCGGCATCGGCGCCGAGGTAATTGCTGGACAGGCCTTTCGGATCGTCGCGCGGCAGCTTGCGTTCCTGTGCCGGCAAGCCGTGCTTCTTGCGGTCGCGCAGATCGGTCAGCTCGGCATGGCGCTGGTAGCCGATGTGCGGCAGCACGGTGTTATTGAAGAAGGTGCCGTTGTTCATTACCGGCGTGGTCTTGCCGAGGTTGAAAATGCCCTTCGGTTCGTAGCTCAGAACAAAGTCCAGCGTGATCTTTTCGCCTGGTTGCAGTGGCTGCTCCAGGCGATAGCTGTAAAAGCCAAGCTCGGTGTCGTTCAGCACACGGAAGGCCTTGCGCCCGAACTGCAAGGGCTGCAGGTCGGCATCGGTATCCTGCTGCACGTAGATGGTGTTGATTGCCTGCTGGGTTTTGTTCTCGAGCTGGTACCAGCCTTTTACCTTCAAGGTGCGCTGTTCGGGGTACATGTCCAGGCCAAGGCGCACGCCGGTGATGCGCGGCTGCGCCACGTCCAGCACCTGCTTGTATTTGCGCTCATAATCGGCGCGCAATGCGTCGCGGCCGTAATGCGTCTTGAAGTTGCTGGCACAAAGGCTGTAGGACAGCACACCGCCTGCGCCGAGGAACAGCGCCAGGCCGAAGCCGAAGGCGCCCAGTACCGGCAACGTCAACCCGTGGCGCGCCAGGCTGACGCGCTGCTTCCATTCCTCATTGGTGCCGCGCGGCCAGAACACCACGGCCAGCACCATCAGCATCACGGCGGCGCCGGCCCAGTACAGCTCGAACCAGCGCTCGCGCGCCATGAAGTGGCCGAAGCCGTTCATGTCGGAGTAGGGCAGTTCGGGTGTTACGCCGTACATCAGCAATGGATGGTCGAGGCCAAGCGTCGCGAAGGTGATCGTTGCCACGTAGTAGACGATCATCACGAAATAGGCCACGTATTTGTGGTTCACCAGCACCTGGGTGGCGATCGCCAGCACGGCAATCAGGGCGCAGGCCGGCAGCTGCACGGTGAACAGCCATTCGAAGTAGAGTCCTGGCTGCAGGTTGAAATAGCCCCTGAACAGCTGAATCGACATGCCAACCAGCATGACGATGAACAGCAGCAGCGCCTGCACGCCGATCAGGCCGAACAGCTTGGACAGGATAGGCAGCCAGCTTGGCACAGGCAGCGCATCCAGCATCTGCGACATGCGGTGCTCGCGCTCGCGCCACACCATCTCGCCGGCGTAGAACGTGGTCACCACCAGCATGAACAGCGAGAAGGTGTTGGTCACCATTTCCAGCACCAGGTAGGTGACCGGGTAGGTGCCGGTGCCGTACATCGAACCCATGTCCAGCGAACCGGCATACATGGTCAGCACGCCTGCCAGCACGATCACGAAGAAGTAAATATTCTTGGTGGTTTCGCGCAGGCTCAGGTAGCTGAAGCGCAGGAACAGCAGGCCAAGGCTGCGCGCCTTGAAGTCCGGCTTTTCATTGGTCGAGGCGGCAATCTGCGTCAGGCTGGCCGGCATGTCGCTGTCGGTACGGGCTGCCGCACCGCTGTCGACCGTGCTGATGAAGTGGAAGCGCCAATAGCCCAGCAGCAGCGCCACCAGGGCGAAAGACGACCAGATCACGCGGTTCAGGAGGAACACGCCTTCCGGCAGCACCAGGCGCACATTGCGTTCGGCGATCGGCCAGTATTCGGTGAGGCGGATCACGGCGGTGGTGCCGAAAGGATCGATCAGCGCCGCCAGCGTCTTGTAGTCGAGGTCGCGCGCCAGGCCCGGCGCCACGATATAGCCGACCAGCATGACCACGCTCGAGACGTACACCGGCAGCATGCGCCGCGTCAGTGCCGCCAGCACGAAGAAAATGGCGCCGAAGATGAACAGGTTGGGCAGCAGCGACAGCGCGTACGGCAGCAGGTAATGCAGCAGGTTGAAGGGGCCGAGGCGCTCTGGATCGATGCCCGGCACCTGGGTGCCGAGCCACACGCCCAGCGGGATCGAGGCAAACACCACGCACAGTACCAGCCAGGCGCCGAGGAAACGGCCCAGCATGTATTGGTATTTGCGAATCGGGGCCGAGAAGAAGAAGTGGTGCGTCTCGTATTCGAAGTCCTGCTGCACCGCGCGGCCCATCATGGCGGCGACGATGATTACGCCCATGCAGCCGAGGAAGGAGGAGGTCAGCATGATCGAGCGCGGCGCGTTGATGAACACGCGGCCGCCAAAGCTGACGATGGCTTCCTTGAACACGCCGCCGGCAGCGGCCATCCACAGGACGGCCAGCAGCAGGAACATGCCGAAGTAGACCCAGGTCGAGAACAGCTTCAGGCGCTGCTTCGCTTCAAAGAGGGCGATGGCGAACATGGCGGCCCCGGTCAGTCGCAGGCTTTGCTGACGTCGTGGCGGCCGAGGATGGTCGCGAAGTACAGGTCTTCCAGGTCGCCCAGTGCTTCCTCGAAGCCGTCGCCCGGATCGTCGTCGTTGTAGACGTGGATCAGGGTGCGGCCGGACATCAGGCGGGTCGAGATCACGGAGTGGCGTTGCTGGAAGTAGGACAGCTCTTTCTTGTCGATGAAGCGCGCCCAGATCTTGCAGCTGACGTCATCGATCAGTTGCTGGGTGGCGCCGGCCACCAGCAGCTTGCCCTTGTTGATAATAGCCATATTTGCGCACAGGTCGGCCACGTCGGACACGATGTGGGTCGACAGGATCACGGTGCGGTCTTCGCCGATATCGGACAGCAGGTTGTGGAAGCGCACGCGTTCCTGCGGGTCCAGGCCGGCGGTCGGTTCGTCGACGATGATCAGTTTCGGGTCGCCCAGCAGGGCTTGGGCGATGCCGAAGCGCTGGCGCATGCCGCCGGAGAAGCCGCCCAGGCGCTGGTTGCGCACTTCGAACAGGTTGGTTTGCTGCAGCAGGCCGTCGACCACCTCGCGGCGGCGGGCGCGGTTCGACAAGCCTTTCAGGATGGCGAAGTGGTCCAGCATTTCATAAGCAGTGACTTTGGGGTAGACGCCAAAGTCCTGCGGCAGGTAGCCAAGCAGGCGGCGGATTTCGTCCTTTTCATCCAATACATCGAGGTCGCCGAAGAACACCGAGCCGGAATCGCATTCCTGCAGGGTGGCCAGGGTACGCATCAGGGTCGATTTGCCGGCGCCGTTCGGGCCCAGCAAGCCAAACATGCCGGATGGGATGGTCAGCGACACATTGTCGAGCGCGACGACCCCATTGGCATAGGTCTTCGATAAATTCTTGATGCGCAATTGCATGGTGGCTCCGCTAACCCCTTTTCACATGATGGCATTGTATTGAATGCGCGACATATCGGTTGCCCGTATGCGATAGCCCGCATATTCGGCGCCCCAGGATGCACTTTCCGGGGAACGAAAAGTGCGCTTCCGGCCTTGGTTTAGCATTAAAGTTTCAAGGGTAACAAGGTTGATACCCCCGCGCAAGGAACAAATCTGGACAAAAGTGCTATATAGTCCCTAGCCATGCAAGTACACCATCCAAAACTTGACGCTGCGGTGCAGGAGAAAATCCTGACCGTGACCCGTTGCGGCCTGACGGCCCGCGAGTCCACCGGCTTTTTCCGCACCGCGATCGGGCTGTATTACCTGGCCAGCCTGATGACCAAGGAGCAGCTGGACTTCAAGGCGCTGGACAAGGCCTTCAACCGTTTCGTCTACCGCTCGATCGGCGGCGGGCATAGCATGACCAGCATCCTGCAGTTCATGAGCGGCGGCAAGGTGGTGGAGGTACTGGAGTCGCCACGCTTCATGCGGGCGATGGCGGATTACCTGCCGGAAGTGCCGGTCGATTCGATTCCCTTCCTGCTTGGCCTGAATCTGGGCGTGGCGAAGGACATCTCAAAGATCGACGCTCGCGGTCCGGTGGCCGACTGGCTG
>DASWTB010000199.1:0-5437 GCA_036402315.1 Pseudoduganella sp.
ACCATTTTGGTTTCAGGGCGCAGGGCGGCCAGCAGGTTCTCCGGATTGGTCAGGTCGGCGTACGTGAATTCATGCCCGGCGCTGCGCCGGCGCACGCGCTCGAACAGGCGGAAGGTGCCGCCATACATATCGTCGCCTGCCACGATGTGCGAGCCCGCATCCAGCAGTTCCAGCACCGTCGAAATGGCAGCCAGGCCGGAAGCGAAGGCGAAGGCTTGCGCCCCGCCTTCCAGGTCGGCTACGCAGCGCTCGAGCGCCCAGCGCGTCGGGTTGTGCGAACGGCCGTAGTCCAGGCCCTTGTGCACGCCAGGGCTTTGCTGGACGAAGGTGGATGTGGCATAGATCGGCGGCATGATGGCGCCGGTCGACGGGTCTGGATGCTGGCCCGCGTGGATGACGCGCGTGGCCAGGTGGGCTTTGGTTTTCTTGTCGGTCAAGATAAAGTCCTGCGCAGGTGGTTAAGTAGGTCGTAACGGGTGATCAGGCCATAGAATTTTCCGCCATCGGCGATGATGGCTGTCAGTCCACGGTCTAGGGTATCACGGAGGGCGGGCATGCCGGCCGATGGGGCCAGCGTCTCAATGCGGGTCGTCATGGTGCCGCCGACTTCGCCCTTAAACTGGGCCGCGTCGTTTTCCACCTTGAGCAGGATGTCCGATTCGTCGATGATGCCGACCAGCTTGCCGTTTTCGATCACGGGGAGTTGCGCCAGGTCGGCCGCGCGCATGCGGTTGAAGGCGATCAGCAGGGTGTCGCCCGGCGCCACGCTGACTACGTCGCCGTTTTCGAAGCGGCGGCCGATCAGGTCGCGCAGGTCGCCCAGCTTCTGGCGCTGCAGCAGGCCCTGGTCGAACATCCAGCTGTCGTTGTAGACCTTGGATAGGTAGCGGGTGCCGGTGTCGCACACAAAGGTCACCACGCGCTGCGGCTTGGTCTGTTCGCGGCAGTATTTCAGGGCCGCGGCCAGCAAGGTGCCGGTTGAAGAGCCGGCCAGGATGCCTTCGGCGCGCAGCAGGGCGCGCGCGCTGTCGAAACTTTCCTGGTCGGTGATGGTGTAGGCCTGCGAAATGGCTTCCATGTTCGCGATGGCGGGGATGAAGTCCTCGCCGATGCCTTCCACCGCCCAGGAACCGCTGGTATCGGCCACTTTGCCGGTATCCACGTATTCCTTCAGAATCGAGCCCTTGGGGTCGGCCAGGATGAATTTGACGTGCGGCGCCACCTTGCGGAAGTAGCGCGCCAGGCCGGTCAGGGTACCGGAGGAGCCCACGCCCACCACGATGGCGTCGATCTCGCGCGCCATCTGCTCCCAGATTTCCGGGCCGGTGGTGGTTTCGTGGGCCAGCGGGTTTGCCTGGTTGTTGAACTGGTCGGCAAAGAAGGCGCCGGGGATTTCGCTGGCCAGGCGGGCCGCGTAATCCTGGTAATACTCGGGGTGGCCCTTGCCGACATCGGAGCGGGTGATGCGCACATCGGCGCCGAGCGCCTTCAGGTGCAGGATCTTTTCGGTGGCCATCTTGTCCGGCACCACCAGCAGAACCTTGTAGCCTTTGATGGCGCCGACCAGGGCCAGCCCCAGTCCGGTATTGCCGGCCGTGGCTTCGACGATGGTGCCGCCCGGCTTGAGCAGGCCATCGCGTTCGGCCGCTTCGATGATGGACAGGCCGATGCGGTCCTTGATGGAGCCGCCGGGATTCTGGGATTCGAGCTTGAGGAACAGCCGGCACGGGCCGGTGTCGAGACGGGTGACTTCGGCAAGCGGTGTATTGCCGATCAGGCTGAACAAAGCTGCAGGACGGGTATTCTGCATTTTCTCTCCTTGCGAAAAACGCGCATTGTGTGGCGATCCGATTGAACCAAGAAGGAATACTTTTGCGCTAGCTTATACCTTTTTTGAGGGATGGCGGCTCGCGTATAATCCCGCAGCGACTTTTAAAATAATTTCCACCGTGGCAAAACTCTACTTCCGCTATTCTGCGATGAACGCAGGCAAATCGACCTCCATGCTGCAGGTCGCCCACAACTACGAAGAGCAGGGCCTGATCGTGCGCCTGTTCACCGCCGCCATCGACGACCGCTACGGCGTGGGCAAAGTGACTTCCCGCCTGGGGCCGCAGCGCGAAGTCGAGCTGTTTTCCGCTGAAACCAACTTTCTGCAGGACATGCAGAAAGTGGCCTGCGTGCTGGTGGACGAGGCGCAATTCCTGTCGCCGGAACAGGTCAAGCAGCTGCACCAGCTGGCGCAGGCCAAGGGGGTGCCGGTGATCTGCTATGGTTTGCGCAGCGATTTCCGCGGCGAACCGTTCCCCGGTTCGGCTTACCTGCTCGCGCTGGCCGACGATATCGAAGAAATCAAGAATATCTGCACCTGCGGCAAAAAGGCCACGATGAATATCCGCGTCGACGAAAATGGCGAGCGCATTCGCGAAGGCGAGCAAATCAGCATCGGCGGCAACGAGGCATACCGCCAGGCTTGTGGCCGCTGCTTCTACACAGGTTAATTGGATAAACTGTTTTACCTGACGCCGTCACTATGCCTGGCGGTGGCAATCTGGGTGCTGTCGCGGCGCTACGTAGTGTTCACGCTGCTGCAGCTCCCGGGCACCCTGTGCCATGAGCTGGCCCATTTCCTGACTGGCCTGGTCACGCTTGCGCGGCCGGTGTCATTGTCCATCATCCCGCGCCGGGAAGGCGAGGGCTATCGCCTGGGCGAGGTCAAACTTGCCAATGCGCGCTGGTATAACTGCGCGTTCACCGCCCTGGCGCCGCTGCTGCTGGTGCTGATCCCGTGGGGGATTGCCGTGCTGCGCACGCGCGGCGCCTGGCATTTCACACCCCTGGACGCCGGACTGGCCTTCCTGATTGCGCCGCAGTTCCTGGCCTGCTGGCCGTCCGCGACGGACTGGAAGCTGGCCCTGCGCTCCTGGCCGCTGGCGCTGCTTGCAGGCGCCGGCTGGTATTTCCGTGTGGAAATATTCACTTCAGGCTGGCTTAAGTGAAGCGCAGCACACTGGCCGTCATCCCGCTCTCCTATAGAGTGTCCTATCCTGTAGAATGGGATTAGCACTATCCTTATAGAATCACCTACGTTCGGAGCAAGCCGATGAAGAAGCACACCCTGTTGGCCACCATGTCCCTGGCACTGATCACCGCTTATGCAAGCGCAGCCCAGGCAGACAAGGCGACAGACGTAACCGTCAAGCCTGCTGCACAGCAGACCCAGGCCGCCTTGTGGGCGTCCCGCGTGCTGTCGCGCTACCATTACAAGGCTATGCCGCTGGACGACGCGATGTCGGAGAAGATCTTCGACCGCTACTTCAAATCGCTCGACGGCGAAAAACTGTTCTTTACCCAGGCCGATATCGATTCCTTCAACAAGGAAAAAGCCCGCCTGGACGATGCGATCACCAGCGAAAACCTGCAAACGCCATTCGCCATTTACAACCTGTACCAGCAGCGCTTCTCGGAACGCATGGCTTATGCCCGCGATCTGTTGAAGACCAAATTCGACTTCACGCAGGATGAGAGCTACCAATTCGACCGCGAAAAGGCCGACTGGCCGAAGTCCGAAGCTGAAGTGAAGGACCTGTGGCGCAAGCGCGTGAAGAACGACTGGCTGCGCCTGAAGCTGGCCGGCAAGGACGAGAAGTCGATTCGCGAAACGCTGGACAAGCGCTACGAAAACTACGTGAGCCGCTCGCGCAAGCTGAATAGCGAAGACGTGTTCCAGATCTTCATGAACGCCTACGCCATGTCGATCGAGCCGCACACCAACTACCTTGGCCCGCGCGCTTCCGAGAACTTTGACATCGCCATGCGCCTGTCGCTGGAAGGCATTGGCGCCGTGCTGCAGAACCGCGACGAATACACCGTGATCCGCGAAATCGTGCCGGGCAGCCCGGCCGGCCTGTCCAACAAGCTGAAAGTGGGGGACCGCATTGTTGCCGTGGCACAGGGCGATTCCGAGAAATTCACTGACGTGCTGGGCTGGCGCATCGACGACGTGGTGCAGTTGATCCGCGGCCCGAAAGATTCGACCGTCAAGCTGCAGGTGCTGGGCGCTGATACTGGCCCGGACGGCAAGCCGTTCACGCTGTCGCTGGTGCGCAAGAAAATCAGCATGGAAGAGCAGTCCGCCAAGCGCTCGATCCTGGAAGTCAAGGATGGCGCCGTCAAGCGCCGCATCGGCGTGATCTCGCTGCCGACTTTCTACCAGGACTGGGATGCGCGCCGCAAGGGCGACAAGGACTACAAGAGCGCCACGCGCGACGTAGCCCGCCTGCTGGGTGAGCTGAAGAAGGAGAAGGTCGACAACGTGCTGATCGACCTGCGCAACAACGGCGGCGGTTCGCTGACCGAGGCGGTCGAGCTGACCGGACTGTTCATCGACCGTGGCCCAGTGGTGCAGCAGCGTAATGCCGAAGGCCGCGTGGAAGTGGAGGCGGACAACGTGCCTGGCCTGTCGTGGGATGGACCGGTGGGCGTGCTGATCAACCGCGGTTCCGCATCGGCCTCCGAGATCTTTGCGGCGGCCATCCAGGATTACGGCCGCGGGCTGGTGATCGGCGAACCAAGCTTCGGCAAGGGCACCGTGCAGACCCTGGTCAACCTGGACCGCTTCGGCCAGAGCGACAAGTCGCGCTTCGGCGAACTGAAGATGACGATCGCCCAGTTCTTCCGTATCAACGGCGGCACTACCCAGCTGCGCGGGGTCACGCCGGACATCAAGCTGGCGTCCACCAGCGATGCCGACAACTTCGGCGAGTCGAGCTACGACAATGCCCTGCCATACACCCAGATCAAGCCTGCGGTGTACATTCCGGCCGGCGAACTGAAGGAAATCGTGCCGATGCTAGGCAAAAAGCACGAGGCCCGCGTTGCCAAGGACAAGGACTACCAGTACCTGCTGGACGATATCAGCTACGTCAAGAAGCAGCGCCAGGACAATGTGGTCTCGCTGAACGAAACCGTGCGCCGCAAGGAGCGCGACCAGCAAGAGGCGCGCGCCAAGCTGCGTGAACAGCGCCTGGCTGCCGGCCCGTCGCCGGATGATCCTATCTTGGTGGCGGACCCGAAAGATGCGCTGAACAAGGCAATTGCCGCCAAGCCAGCCAATCCTCGCGCCGCCCAGCGCCAGGCCAACCAGGTCCGTGGCGCCATCCGCACCGACGATGGCCTGCAGGCTGACGAACGTTCCCTGTCCGCTGAGCTGGATGCCGAAAAAGCCGCCAAGAATGCCAAGGACGTACTGCTCAACGAGGCGGTGCATATCCTGGCCGACGAGGTAAGCGTGCTGCGCACCGATACGCGTCTGGCCAGCCGTGTGTTGCCTTACGTAAGCGACAAGTGATATTGCGGTTGGTTATATCTAGTATTACTACAATAAAGTAGACAGATATACCGCGCCGCAGCATACTACACCTGTCTCCTCTATTCT
>DASWTB010000200.1:0-5976 GCA_036402315.1 Pseudoduganella sp.
AGGCCATGTTCCGCATCAACCGCGACGTGCGCTTTGCCCACGACAAGAGCCCGTACAAGACCCACTTCTCGGCCGCAATCGCGCCGAACGATATGCGCCGCCCGAGCATGGCCGGCGGTCCGACCTGGTACTTCCAGATCAGCCCCGACGGCGTGCTGGGGATCGGCGCCGGCGAATACATCCCGCCACCGCACCGCCTGAAGGCGCTGCGCAACCACATGGTCAACGACGCTGCCGGCTTCAAGAAGGCCCTGGCCAACAAGGCACTGAAGGCGCGCTACGGCTCGATTACGGAGGAACACAAGCTGCAACGCCCGCCGAAAGGCTTCGACCCGGAGCATGAACACATCGAATTCATCAAGTTGAAGAGCTTCTTCGTCTACCAGGAAGTGAAGCTGCCGCTGAATAAGCCGGATGAGATGCTGGGCATGATCGTCGGCGCCTTCAAGGACGCCTGGCCGCTGGTGCAGTGGATGCGCTCCGCCCCAGTCGAGGAACAGGAGGCCGCGTGAGCCACCATCGCATCGCAGTCATCGCCGGCGACGGCATCGGCAAGGAAGTGATGCCGGAAGGCCTGCGCACCCTGCAGGCGGCGGCAGCGCGCTTTGGCCTGCCGCTGGAATTCACCACCTTCGAGTGGGCCAACTGCGACTACTACATGCAGCACGGCCAGATGATGCCGGCCGACTGGTTCGACCAGCTCAAGGGTTTTGATGCAATCTATTTCGGCGCCGTGGGCTGGCCGGATGCGGTGCCGGACCACATTTCCCTGTGGGGCTCGCTGATCAAGTTCCGCCGCGAGTTCGACCAGTACGTGAACCTGCGCCCGGTGCGCCTGATGCCGGGCGTGCCCTGCCCCTTGGCCGGGAAGAAGCCGGGGGACATCGACTTCTACGTGGTGCGCGAAAACACCGAGGGCGAATATTCCTCTGTCGGTGGCCGCCTGTTCGAGAATACCGAGCGCGAGGTTGTTCTGCAGGAAGCCGTGTTCACCCGCAAGGGCGTCGACCGCATCCTGCAGTTCGCCTTCGACCTCGCGCAGTCGCGCCCGAAAAAGCACCTGACTTCCGCCACCAAGTCGAACGGCATCGCGATCAGCATGCCTTACTGGGACGAGCGCGTGAAAGCCATGTCGGCCAACTACCCGGACGTGCGCTGGGACCAGTACCACGTCGACATCCTGGCGGCGCGCTTCGTGCTGAGCCCTGAGCGCTTCGACGTGGTGGTGGCATCCAACCTGTTTGGCGACATCCTGAGCGACCTTGGCCCCGCCTGCGCCGGCACTATCGGCATCGCGCCGTCGGCCAACCTGAACCCGGAACGCACCCTGCCCTCGCTGTTCGAACCGGTGCACGGCTCGGCGCCGGACATCTACGGCAAGAATATCGCCAACCCGGTCGCCATGATCTGGTCGGGGGCCATGATGCTGGACTTCCTCGGCAACGGCGATGCCCGCTATACGCAGGCGCACGACGCCATCATGCGCGCCATCGAGACCGTGCTGGTGCAGGGCCCGCGCACGCCGGACATGGGTGGCAGCGCCTCCACCACTGAAATGGGCACGGCCATCGCCGCCCTGGTTTAAGCGCCCAGCAGGGCTTTCACCGCCGGCAGGTGGCGCTCGCTGACCGGCACCCGGTCGCCGCAGCGCAGGACTAGCTGGCTGGCGCCCTCGGCGTCACGCTCAAGCGACGCCACCTCCCCCACCCGCACCAGCGCGCGCCGATGCACACGCAGGAAGCAGGCCGGGTCCAGGTGCTGCTCCAGCCGCGCCAGCGGCACCCGGTGCAGCACGCGCCGCTCCGGCAGGCGCAGTTCGACGTAATTGCCCGCGGCCTCGATCCACAGCACTTCAGCCACCTGCACGCATTCGATGCGGCCGACCGAGCGCACGTTCAGCTGCTGCAGGTAGTTTTGCTCCGGCGCAGCAAACGCACGCATGGCGCGCGCATAGGCGGCACGCTGGCGTTGCTCCAGCATGGCGGCGGCGCGTTCCAGGGCTTGCGCCAGCCGCTGGTCGTCGAATGGCTTGAGCAGGTAGTCCAGCGCATGCACTTCAAACGCTTCGATTGCATGCTCGTTATAGGCGGTGGCAAAGATCACCAGCGGCGGGTTTTCGCGCTGGGCCAGTTCGCGCGCCAGCGCCAGGCCGGTTTCCTGCGGCATCTGGATGTCGAGGAAGATAACGTCCACCTCCTGCGCGGCCAGAACGGCGCGTGCCGCTGCCGCACTGGCGCATTCCCCAACCAGCTGCCAGCCCTCATGCGGCACCAGCCCGTAGCGCAGGTTGATGCGGCCAGGTTCTTCGTCGTCGACGATCAGGGCGCGGATCTTCATGAGGCGAAGTACATCGGCATATTGATTTCCGCGACAAAGCGGCCGTCGGCGCGTGCCGTGTTCAAGCCGGCGCCGCCACCGCACGCCATGCGCAGGCGGGCTTCGATATTGCGCAAGCCCATGCCCATGCCGGGGTTGGGCGGCACCTCGCGCACGGAATTGCTGATGTGGATGTGCAGCATGCCGCCCTGCTCGGAGAAACGAAGCTGGATATCGCCCGCGCCGTCGTGGCAGTCGAGGTCATGGCGCAGCGCATTCTCCACCAGCGGTTGCAGCAGCAGCGGCGGGCAATCGGCCGCCAGCACGGCGCCGCTGTCGCCCTCGATCGTGACACGCAGGCGATCGCCGTAGCGCATCGACTGCAAGGCCAGGTAATCGCGCACAAACTGCAATTCCTCCGCCAGCGTGACCCAGTCGCGGGAACTGGCCGATTGCGCATAGCGCAGCAGGCCGCTCAGGCGGCTGATGGCGCTCAGGGTGGCGCTCTTGTCGTCCATGCGCACCAGGGCGCTCACCGCGTTCAGCGCGTTGAACAGGAAGTGCGGCTCCAGCTGGCCGCGCAGCGCGGCCAGGCGCTGCTGCTCAAGCTCCAGCCGCAACGTCAGGTTGTCCATCTCGCGCGCGCGCTGCACCTGCCAGATGCGGATGCCCGCCACCGTGACGAAAGTGAAGGTGGTCCAGGTCAGTTCGAGGAAGATCGCAAACCAGCTGCGCTCCTGCTGCAGCGAGACGAACAGGCATTCCAGCGGCAGGAACAGGATCAGCACCAGCAGATAAGTGCGCACGATGCCGCGCGGGCTGGCCAGCGACCGCGGCCAGCGCTCCAGGGCCACGAACAGCACGGCGCTGAATACCACCATCAGGGCGTGCGCGTAGCCCCAGTCGCCGAGCAGCTCCCAATAGGAGGGATTGCCGCCGCGCTGCAGCAGCGAGCCGTAGGAGGAGGCGGCACCGGTCAGGCAGATGACGCCCCATGCCAGCACGCTGATGCCGAGGATACGTAGAAAATGCAAGGTTCTCATGGCTGGACAGTATACCGGCCCGTTCCCCAGGGGCCGACGCCCTCCGTCACACGGGCATCCGGCTTCGTCACACCGGCTTTCCTGCATTTCAGGTCGTCATTTCTGCATTTCGTCGCACACCGGTAGTGCTGGACGCCGCACATATCTATAGTTCAATCAACGAAACGCGAAATGAACTTAACCCAACCGAACGGAGAGCAAAATGAACATCGCCAAAAACATGGAATACATCTTCCTCGCAGCAGTAGCCGTGATCAGCGCCACCGGCTTCGCCACCGCCGCCACCCCGCTGAAGCACAGCGCTCCGGCAGCCGTAGTCGCCAAGGCCCCGGCCCAGGCGATGCCAGTGGTGACCGTCACCGCCAAGCGCCTGACCGCTGCTGAAAAAGCCGCACTGTAATTCGAACGAATCGACACTTCACGGAGCCTCAACATGAAAAAGCTTTTCACCGCCACGCTGATGACCGCAATGATGTTCGCCGCAGGCGGCGCCGCCCGCGCGGACGAGATCATCACCGAAGCGCGCACTGTTGACGGCCGGCCTGTGAAAGTGGTCCTGGATGGCGTGGTAGACCTGAAGCTGAAGCAAGGCGCACCGGCACTGGTGCTCTCCGGCGACAAGCGCTACCTGCAAAAGATTACGGTGACCCAGAACGGCGACACCATCCGCATCGGTACCGAGAATATGCGCGGCATTCAACTCGGCCCGCGCAACCTGAAAGCGGAACTGACGCTGCCGCAGCTGCGCGAACTGGTCTCCGCCGGCGTGGGCTCGGCTGAAGTAAAGGGATTCGACGGCGAGGAAGTTCGCCTCTCCCTGGAAGGCGCCGGCGCCGTGAACATGGCCTCGCGCTTCAAGAAAGTCGACGCACGCCTGACCGGCGTGGGCAGCATGACCGTCAGCGATACCCAGGCTGACGTGGTGGACCTGAACCTGAAAGGCGCCGGCCAGATCGCGATCTCCGGCCAGAGCAAGCAGCTGTTCGCAAAACTGGGCGGCATCGGCAGCCTCGATGCCAAGCAGCTGCAAAGCGAGAGCGTGGACGCCGACATGACCGGCCTTGGCAGCGCCACCTTCAACGCGAAGACTTCCGCCAACCTGCGCCTGAGCGGCATGGGTTCGGCAACCGTGTACGGCAAGCCAGCCAACCGCCAGTCCACTGCACGTGGCTTGGGCAGCGTGTCCTGGAACTGAAGCCAACGATTCCCTACCAACTCGTGAGATGTTTCACGGTGCTTGCCGCCCGCTAACCCCGGGCGGCTTTTTTATTCCCGCGTCCTTGCCCAGCACGATGCGCAGCTGCGGTTCGCCGCTGCCGCGGATTTCGACCCGCGTCTCTTCCACGTTGAAGGGAATCGTGTTCGTCAGGCGCACCACCTGCATCCCTTCGGCCCGCAGACGCTGCGCCACAGCGGCAGCCATGCCGCGAATGCCGTTGCCGTTGCTGACTTCCAGCCGCGTTGGCGATGGAATTGGCGATGCCGATGGCGCCACGCCAGCCGCTCGCGGCGCGCGCGCCGGACGCTCGACCCGCGTGACTTCGACCAGCCCTGCGCCCACCTGGCGGACTTCAACGCGCGCCATCCCGTCCGGCCACAGTCCGCCCGCAGCCTCGCCGCCCTTTTCATTGCGGGCTCCATCCTCCTCCCGCTCGCGCAACAGGCGTGCTTGCCGCATAGCCTCCAGCGCACGACCGCTGTCACCGGTCGCCTCCAGTAGCGCAGCCAGGCGTTCCCAGGCCACCGCGCTGGACGGCGCCATCAGGCATGCGCGTTCCAGCGCTGCCCGTGCTTCCTCCAGGTGCCCGCCAAGGTAGTATGCGTAGCCAAGATCGCCCAGCAGGGCCGCGCCGGGGCTGCGCCGAGCGCGCTCCTCCAGCAGGGCAATCGCCTCTTCGTAGCGCCCGTCCCGGGCCAGCGCAGCGGGGGCCGGTGAAGCGGCCGGCGCGGCCGCCACGATGGCGGGAGCCGGCGGCAATACCGGCATGCTGCACGCAGCGACCAGCCCCATACATGCACCAACAATCATTTTACGCATGACAAGCTCCTAACGCGCCACTTGCGACGCCGGGTGAAACACGGCCTTCATCTGGATTGAGGCGGGGCCCAGCAACACAATCATCAGCGCCGGGAAAATGCAGAAGATCAGCGGGAACAGCAATTTGAGTGCCACCTTGGCCGCGGCCTCCTGCGCCACCACCGCGCGCTTGCGGCGCAGGTTATCCGCGTGCACGCGCAAGGAGTCGCCCATGCTGGTGCCGAAACGTTCGGCCTGCACCAGCATCGCCACCAGCGCATCCACGTCCTCGACGCCGCTGCGCAGGGCCAGGTTGCGCAGCGCGCGCTCCTTGGAAAAGCCGGAACGCATCTCGATCAGCACCAGTTGCAGCTCCTGCGCCAGCGCCAGGCTCTTGATGTGGATTTCGCCGGCAACCTTGGTCAGTGCGCGCTCCATGCTGAGGCCTGCTTCGACGCAGATAGTCAGCAGGTCCAGTGCGTCGGGCAGGCTTTCGAAAATATCACGCTGGCGCATTTCGGCGCGCCGGGCCAGCACCCCGTTCGGCAGGTAATAGCCGATAGCGGCACTGGAGAACAGCACCAGCAGCAGTTGGCCGCT